>JBDTRY010000163.1:0-8914 GCA_039931435.1 Acidobacteriota bacterium
GACCCGCCCGCAATCTCGGTGGCCTCCACGATGCGCACGCCGGAGGGTTCTGACTCTACGGCCGAGACCAGGGTCGTCAGCACATCCTGCAGCCTCACCGGGCGAAGGCGTCGTGCCCCTTCGCGTGTGGCCGGAAGCCGCTCCGCCAGTGAGTAGATCGGCAGCAACAGGTACGGCCAGCGGTGACCAGGTCCCAGTACGTACCACGGCCGCAGAATCGTTGCAGGCATTCCGCTCCGCCGGATGAGGTCCTCGCCCTCGGCGCGGACGCGGACGTAGGCCGCCATCACCGGCGCAGGCTGGGCCACACTGACATAAATGAAATGCTCGATCTTTCCGGTGGTCGCCGCGGCCACGGATGCTCGCACCGACGCAAGGTCGACGCGTTTGAACTCCTCAGCTTTCGCCGGTGAGGGATGAGAGATTCCCACGAGCTGAATAAACACGGTCGAGGGGCTGATCTGGCCGGCAAAGGTTCTCGAATCCAGCGCGTCTCCAATAACCGCTTCGCAGCCCTGGGGCAACCTCGCTCGGGACTTGGATCGCACGAGCGCGCGCACGACATGGCCGCGAGAGACCAGGAGCGGGACCAATCGCTGTCCGATGTAGCCCGTCCCGCCAGTAACGAATACCTGCTTGCCCATAGTGCCAACCCCGCCTTCGAAACAAGAATTCAAGAATTCAACGCTGGAACTGGCGCACCAGATTTCATCGGTCCGTATTCGTCGCCGACCTCGCAGCCACGGCGGCCGCACCGATCAGGCCCACCTTCTGATTGGTGATGGCATCGACTGGAAAATCCATCATCAGCTCTCGAAACCTGCCTTTATCCGCGAAGGAGCGCATGAACCTGCCGTCCGTGAAGCGCTCCAGATTCTTTCCCACGATTCCACCGGCGAGGTAGACCCCTCCACGGGCCAGTACCTTCAGCGCCAGATTTCCGGCCTCCGCGCCGTAAGCGTCCACGAACATTCCGAAGGCCTGGACCGAGAAGGGATCTCCTTGTCCGGCCAGCTCGGAGAGTATTGCCGGGATGTCAGCATGGTCCTCGGAGAAGCGCCGATCGACGCTGGCAGACGAACCCTGCCGGTCGCGGAGAAAGGTAAATATATTGACGAGCCCCATCCCGGACACTACTCGCTCGAAACTCACGTGACCGTAACGCTCCTGCAGAACCTTCAGCAGATCCATCTGATCCTGGTTCGAAGGAGCAAAATCGCAGTGACCGCCTTCCGAGGGGACGGTTCGCCATCCGTCGCCGTCGGGAAGGACGATGGCTTCTCCCAGTCCCGTTCCAGCGCCGAGAATGGCCATGGGCATGGTCCTGTCGCGCACTCCGCGGTTCAGGGAACGAAGATCATCGCTATTGAGCAGGGGAACGCCCACCGCTATCGCCGCGAAGTCATTCATCAGACTGACGGTGGGAATACTGAAGATTTCCTGAAGGGAATGCGCTTCGATGACCCAGCGAAGATTCGTGATCTCGGACCGGCCATCCAGCACCGGTCCAGCCACGGCGAAGCATGCCGCGCTTATCTCACCGGGCTCGGTGCGAGTGAATTCAGTGAGCATGCTCTCGAACGTCGGGAAAAGCGCGCTTTCATAACGCCGTTCCACAATGACCTGGCGCGTACCAGGCCCGACCTCCAGCAGTTCCAGAAGAACTTTGGTCCCGCCGATGTCCCCGGCGATGACCCTCACTTCGATTCCTCCGCGATCTTCGGGTAGGCAGCGCGATCGACAAGCCACCAGGCGTTGCCTGCACCCTGGAGAACCCGCGAGATGGGAAGTTCCTCGCCCGCGGCCACCCTTTCGATGACAGCGCGTTTATCCTCGCCAGCGGCAACGACGAACATCGTTGCAGCCTCCCTGAGAACGGGCAGCGTCAAGGTCACTCTCCAGGTGTCGAGACGGGGCACGAACACTTCGGTCGCAACGCCGCCGGCATCGAGAGCATTCGTGCCCGGAAAAAGCGACGCCGTATGCCCGTCACTGCCCAATCCAAGGATCGACAACGTAATTCGTTCGATCCCGAGCTCGCGCCATCGGCCTTCGAATGCCGCGGCCACAGAGGCAGGGTCTCCGTTCTCAGTTTCGAAGCGAAGAAACTGATGGGCGGGCGGGATTCCACGAGCGAAGAGGGTCTGCTGGATCATGCGGGCATTCGAATCGGGATGATCGGGCGGGACGAATCGCTCGTCCCCAGTGACCCAGGTAATGGCTCTGGAGGCGATACGATCCATGCCCACACTGCCGAGGATTTCGTACACCGGACGCGGAGTGGAGCCTCCGGAGAGTGCCACGACAGCCGGTCCATCGCCCCGAAGCTCGTCAAGGATGGCATCCGCTGCTCCCGACGTAAGCTCGTCGACAGATTCGAAGATCCGGAAATTCATTCCTGTTCCTGTGCGGCCAGAGCGGTAGCCAGCGGCAGGATCTGAGGAAAGAGGCGGTCCTCGTCGCGATACGACAACTGGCGGACGATGAGGTCGGACATTCCTCGGATTGAAGAACGGGTCACGGCCGACGGGGCACGATCGAATCCCTCGACCCTGCTCACCAGTGCCGAACCGTCACTGTGCTCCTCGATGACAGCCCGTCCGCCGGCCACGAACTCGATCTCCACGAACAGCACACGACCGGCGTGCGCCTTATCCTCTCGATAGTCGAAGGCGTATCTCACTTGCCCCGCACCGGGATTGACGATCTGGTCCGGCTGCACGGCGTGGCCGAGCTGCCTGGATAGCCATGCCGCGTAAAGAAGCGGCTCGATGCGCTCGCCGAAGTAGCCGGTCCCCGATCCGGCGGCCACGATCCGTACCGATCGGATGGCGCGTAGCTGGGCGCGCATCGAGGGCGGATCGAAAATTGTGGCCGTGGCCAGGCGCCAATCTTCGAGACGGATCCAGTTCAGATCTGCCGGAAGCGTATCCGTACCGAGCGAGAGTTTCTCCACGAGACGAAGGTCGTCGATGCTGTCGAATCGAACGGAGTCGTACAGAAAAAGATCGGCTGGTTCGAAGAGGGAAACGACATATTCGTCCTGGCCGGAGGGCAGATCCCCGACCCACCAGGCGGCCACAGGCATGTCCGGTATGAGCAAGGCATTCACGAGTGACGGAACGTGCTGGACGCGATGTCCACCAGCGACGATGGAAACCTCTTCGGAGCAGACCTGCCGTTCGCCGCCAACCAGGTGGCAATTCGCCGAGATCCACGACGTAAGCTCGGCCGGAGCATCAGACGAAGACTGGATGATGATCGTTCGCTGCGGAACCTCGGCGCTGGTGCGGCCGAGAGTCTCCGTCGCGGAAGTGCGGTCGGCAGCCGTGCCGGTGTGGGCAATGACATTCCATAGAGCGGCACGGGTCACTGCGTGATCGTCGTCCTCACTCTGATTTCGCCAGAGCTCGGAAAGGCTCTTTTCGATCGACGCCGAATCGACCGGAAGCTCCTCGCCTTCGGTGAGACGGTCAATACCGGGTGAGTCGTCTACAGGCGACGCCACTCGCGGCCATCCTGTTCCAGAAGCTCATCGGCTTCGTGAGGTCCCCACGTTCCCGAGGGATAAAGATGGGGCGTCTGACCGCTTGCTTCCCACTGCTTGAGCAGCGGGTCCAGCCAGGCCCAGGCAGTTTCCACCTCGTCGCGGCGGGCAAACAGCGTCGAATCCCCGAGCATGGTGTCCAGCAGCAGACGCTCGTAAGCCTCAGGGGGCTCCGCACCGAACGAGGTGGCGTAACGGAACTCCATGGTCACGGGATGCGTCTTCACGGTCGGTCCCGGAACTTTCGAATCGAACTTAAGAGAGATCCCCTCGTCCGGCTGAATGCGGATGGCCAGAACGTTCGGGCGCGTGGTGACGCGATTGAGTTTCTTGAACAGAAGGTATGGAGCGGAACGAAAGTGAATGGATATGTCGGTGACCCGCTTCGGCAGGCGTTTCCCGGCGCGGACGTAGAAAGGCACGCCAGCCCAGCGCCAGTTGTCGATAAAAATCTTCATCGCTGCATAGGTCTCGACGTTCGAATTGATGTCCACATTCTCCTCGGCGCGGTAGGCCGGAACTGGTGCACCCATGATGGAGCCGGCCACGTACTGTCCTCGAACGGCCAGGTTCTTTAGCCCGTCCCGGGGGAACTCGCGCAGTGCTTTGAGGACCTTCACCTTCTCGTCGCGCACGGAATCCGCCTCGAAAGCCGCGGGCGGCTCCATACCCACCAGGGAAACAAGCTGCAGGAGATGATTCTGAATGATGTCCCGGGAGATACCGGCACCTTCGAAGTAGCCTCCGCGTCGTTCCACACCGATCGATTCCGCGACCGTGAACTGAACATGGTCAATATATTGTCGATTCCAGAACGGTTCGAAGATGCCGTTGGCGAAACGAAGGACGAGCAGATTCTGCACGGTCTCCTTGCCCAGGTAGTGATCGATGCGGAAGACCTGGCGCTCGCGGAAGGTCATCACCGCTACCTGGTTCAGCTCCCGGGCCGAGGCCAGATCGTGTCCGAACGGCTTCTCGATGATTACCCTGGTGAACGGCGCATCGGTTTCCGGATCGTTGACCATCCCGGAGCCGCCGAGGATGTTGGCGATCACTTCGAAAAAGGCCGGGGGTACTGCCAGGTAGTAGATGCGGCGCCCTCCAGTCCCCTTTTCCTTGTCGATCTCTTCGAGCTTCGCTCGCAGGCGAACGTAGGCGTCCTGATCCTGGAATTCTCCACGCACGTAAAAGAGCCGCTCCGCGAAATTCTCCCAGACGGCATCCTCTGTGGGGCGACGCCGTGCGAACTGATCACACGCTTCGCGCATGGACATGCGGAACGCTTCGTCGGTGAAGTCGGGCTTGGCAAATCCGACGATGGTCTGGCCGGCGGGGAGAAGACCGTCAGCGGCCAGAGAGTAAAGAGAAGGAATGAGTTTGCGTTTGGTCAGGTCGCCAGAGGCGCCGAAGATGACCAGTGCCGAGGGATCAGGAACTCGCTCCTGGTCGAGCCCTTCGCGAAGAGGATTCGTCTCCAGCGCGGGAACGGACGCTACGCTCATCGGTGAACTCCCTCCTCGGTTTCGGGACTTCGTTATTGTAGTTGTGAGCCGCTCGCAAGGATACGGTGGTCTTGTTTCCCGGATCAGCGCCTGTTTCGATGAAAAACGGGAGGCGGAGGCTTCTCGGGTGAAACTCGCTCTCAGTCGCTTTCAGGCCCACCCTCTTCAAAGGGGTGCATCGACTTCTGATCGACACCCAGCTCCTCCAGAAACCGCTCCAGCATCATCGCTGCCAGCTCCGCCGGCGAGCGGCTGGAACTGGTCAGATCCACCGCGCCACCGGCTCGCATGCCGTGTCCCCCACCCAGGCCCAGGCCGCTGATCATCTTCTGCATCACCGCGCCGGCATCGGCTTGTTCGTCGTTCGTTCGGATCGAAAAGTACATCCGATCCTCATGCGTTCCCCAGGCCAGCGTCCACTGCACGTCCTCCATCCGGCCGACGAGATCCGCCATCTCCGGCACGAAGTCGGGGTCGTTCACCTCACCCAACCGGCAGACTGCCGTATGCCGCCCCACCAGCAACGATTGCAGCGCCGCCGCCAGTTGAAAGTAGTAGGCCCGCTCCAGCGTCGGCCGGGCAATCAGAGAAAGTTTGGTCGGATCCGAGAGAGGAACCAGATACTGATAGGCTGTGAGGTCGACCTCGCAAACCTCCCGGGCCAGGTCCTGAGTCTCGGAGCGAATGGCATAGAGCAGAGCCGTGGCCAGGTCTTTGGGAATCTCCAGCGACAGGAGACGGCAATATTCGGTCAGGAGTGTAGCCGTGGCGCCGAGGGCCGGAGCCACTTCGTAAAAATCGGACTCCTTCGTCTGCTCCCGGAGCGGGTGGTGGTCGATGACGATATTCACGTCGCGTTCCTCGGGCACGGCCGTATTCCCCGTCCTCGGCTGGGCGTCGATGAGGGCGATGTAACGGTAGTCGTCGAAATCGATCTCGCTGACATGCTTCATGGGCAGGTCGAGAAGGCGCACCATGGCCCGGTTCTCCGCCCTGCCGATGATGCCGCTGTAGGCGGTGGTTGCGCGGATATCCCGCTTCTCTTTGAGGAGGAACTTCATCGCCGCCGAACTGGCGATGCAATCCGGATCAGGGTTGTCATGCGTGAGGATCAGGAGTTTGCCCTCGTCCAGCGGCAACTTCAACAGCCGCTGGAGCGACTTCTCGATCTGAGAACTGAGCATGGACTCGTCGGCTGCCATCGATGGAATCGTACATCAGGTTGCAATCCGAGCGCCGAGGGGTCGTAGGGCCGCATGGCATGCGGCCGGTATTCTTCGAAAACAGTGCATTCAGTTTGCGGTTCGACCGAACAGGAGAGCCGGCTCGGCGCCCGTACGCCCTACGAGGCCTGGGTTGCCTGCACGCTCCCTCCCCTGCGTGCCGATCCTCCGTGATATTCTCCGGCCCCGAAATGAAGGCCAGACTCGAGGTGCGGGGAAATGGCTGACCCCGGCCAGCGCGTAGCGATCGTTCGTGGACTGCGCACTCCGTTCGCCAAGGCTGGAACGGTCTACGCCCAGCTCGAAGCCCTCGGGCTCGGAAAGATCGTCGTCACCGAGATCCTGCAGCGCAGCGGTATTTCCGCCGGATCGATCGACGCTCTCGTCTTCGGAAACGTCATCCCCTCGGTGAAGGCTCCGAATATCGCCCGGGAGATCGTTCTCGGTACCGGGCTTCCTCGGCAGATCCCCGCGCACAGCGTGTCCATGGCCTGCGCCTCCTCCAATCAGGCCATCACCACGGCCGCGGACATGATCTTCCGCGGCCACGCTGACATCGTGGTGGCCGGTGGCGCCGAGTCTCTCTCCAGCGTTCCCATTCTCTTCTCCCGAAACTTTTCGGACGCGCTGGTGAAGGCCAGCAAACAGAAAACGGTACCGGGAAAACTGGGAGCGTTCACCTCTATCCGGCCCAGGGATCTGGCTCCCGACGCTCCGGCCATCGCCGAATCCACGACCGGTCTGAGCATGGGTGAGTCTGCGGAGAAGATGGCCAGGGAGAATGGCATCACACGCGAGGCGCAGGACCGTTTCGCTCTCCAGAGTCACACCCGCGCGGCGCAGGCCACCGCCGATGGACGGTTCAAGGACGAGGTCATGGCCGTGCCCGTGCCTCCGCGCTTCGAGTCCGTGGTGGAGACTGACAATCTCATTCGCGACGATACGACGCTGGAAGCGCTCTCAAAGCTCAGGCCCGTGTTCGATCGGAAGTATGGTTCGATCACGGCTGGAAACGCCTCGCCGCTCACCGACGGAGCATCCGCCGTGATTCTCATGTCCGAAGGAAAGGCGAAGTCCCTGGGACTGAAGCCGATCGGGTTTCTTCGCAGCTACGCGTACGCCGCGCTCGATCCGGCCGATCAATTGCTGCAGGGACCCGTATTTGCGCTGCCAGTCGCTCTCGACAGAGCCGGCTTGCGGCTGCAGGACATAGGCGTCATTGAGATGCACGAGGCATTCGCCGCACAGGTTCTCTCCAATATTCAATGGATCGCTTCGCCGAAGATCGCCAGGGAACGGCTGGGACGGAGCGAACCGGTGGGCGAGATCGATCCGGAGAAGATCAACCGCACCGGCGGATCGATCGCGCTCGGTCATCCCTTCGGCGCCACGGGAGCCCGCATCGTCACCACCGTCTGCAACGAGCTGCAACGGACCGGTGAGCAGTTCGGCCTGGTGACGGTTTGTGCCGCGGGCGGCATCGGATCGGCAATGGTCCTGGAACGCGATTGAGTGCGACGCAGCAAACACCCCCCAAACAGGATCCAGTCGCTACGTTACAATCCGGACCATGGCCTACGTGTTCTCCTATGTAATTCTGGGATCCCTGCTTATAGCGTTGATTGCTGCCAACGAGATGTTCGGTCTCTTCTCCAGCGACCACTTCTCGGCGCTATGGAAAAGAGTGGGCGCGTACCTCTGGCTGGCCGCTTTCTGTTTCCTCCTGACGACGCTCGTGATCAGTGCCGCACATGAAAAGGTCACGAAGACTGCCCTTCGAGACGTTTCCTTCTGGTCCCTGTTCACATTACACATCATCCTGCTGATCTTTCTGCTCGGCTGGTGGCTGCTCAGCGGAAGACCGCCAATCAGGAAATTCATGAATCTGCTCCCCGGAGATCCTCTGCGCTCGGTCTCGGTGGGGATCGCCGTGGGCGTGGGAGGTTGGGCGTTGACGATCATGATCGCCGCGCTCATCGGGCTGCTGCTCACTGCCCTTCATCTCCTTCCCAAAGACCTGGCGCCCTCCCCGATGATCCCGTGGATGGCAGGGCTGTCACTGTGGAAGAAAGGCATCATCGTTTTCACGGCCATGACGGTGGAGGAGGCCTTCTTCCGCGGGTTTCTGCAGAAGCGTATCGGACTGGTGCTCTCGACGATGGCCTTCGCCATCGCCCACGCCGGTTACGGGCAGCCGATCCTGCTCGTCGGCGTGACCGTTGTTTCGGTCGTCATCGGCTACACCTTCTATCGGACGAAGAGTCTCGTCCCCTGCATCATTGCCCACGGCGTATTCGACGCAATTCAGCTCTTCCTGATCGTGCCGCTGGCGGTGAAATTCGCCGGTGTGTAGAGGAGAAGACCATTGGATGATCAACTGCCCACGTCATCCCGAAGCGAAGCGAGGGATCTTGCGCACGTGGAACGACGACCGGTCTTACACGCGCGCGAGATCCCTCCTCGCTTCGCTCGTTCGGGATGACATGATCGTTGACTTCCGCGCGTTTCAATCGGCTGGCGTCGGGCTAGGTTGTTATCCTGAGCGAGAGACTGTGTCAAAAGTATCTTGAAATCACAACCGGCGCTCCTGCTCGTAGGGCCGCACGGCGTGCGGCCGATACCCTTTGCCATCCCATCCTGTT
>JBDTRY010000164.1:0-8874 GCA_039931435.1 Acidobacteriota bacterium
GTTGAATCTCCAGAGCCGACCTCACAGGACGCCATGTGAGTCTCTTACAAGCGTCAAGCGAAGGATCTCTTCTACCTCCCGGTCGCTCAAAAAGCACCGCCGAACATCGGAATCGAAATGTTCGGTCACCCCACCAGGCGCGCCATCACCCTCGCGGTTCGCATCCCCCGTTCCGGATGACAGGAACGCCACCTTGCGCATACACTCTGCGCCGCGAACTCGCTATGCCTGCTCCCCGCCTCCCTGAATGGATCCGTGAGAAAAAGCTCAACCTTCGCGAGCTTCACGAGGTGAAATCTCTCTTTCGCGAAAAATCGCTGCACAGCGTCTGCGAGTCTCTCGCCTGTCCCAACCGCTCCGAGTGTTTCAGCCGCGGAACGGCCACCTTCATGATCCTCGGGGACATCTGCACCAGGAACTGCGGATTCTGCAACGTCACCACCGGCCGCCCCTACGCTCCACCTTCCGTTGATGAGCCACGCTCCGTTGCCGAAGCGGCGAAAAGCATGAATCTGCGGCACGTCGTTGTCACCTCGGTGACCCGCGACGATCTGCCCGACGGCGGCGCAGCGCAGTTCGCAAGCACGATCCGGGAAATCCGCCGCACGCTCCCACAAGCAGCCGTAGAAGTGCTCACCCCGGACTTCCGCGGGAACCTCGATGCCGTGCGCACGGTGGTCGAGGCAAGACCCGACTACTACAACCACAACGTGGAAACTGTTCCGCGACTCTATCCGTTGGCCCGGCGCGGCTCGCAGTTCGAGCGATCGTTGTCCGTCCTGCGGCGGGCTCGCGAACTGGACGGCACGATCGTCACCAAGTCCGGGATTATGCTCGGTCTTGGCGAGACCCGGCCGGAAGTCGAAGAGGTCATGCGGGCGCTCATCGAGAGCGGAGTGGAAATCATGACCATCGGCCAGTATCTGCAACCGAAGCGGGAGAAGCTCCAGGTCGTCGAGTACGTGCACCCGTCCGTGTTCGACGAGTATCGCGTTCTCGGAGAGGCGATGGGTTTCGCCGCCGTTTTCTCCGGCCCCTTCGTCAGGTCGTCCTACATGGCCGACATCGTCGCCGAAAAACGGATTCAGGCCTGAAGAAGAGTGGAGATTGCCGTGGCTCTTCCGGTACGGAAAGGAGTAAGCGCGGGATAGAGTCAATCCGGGGGCCGGGCTGATCAGGGATGAGGCGGTAGCGAAAGAGCGTCTAACCCCGCTTTCTGGCGCCCCATCTACTGAGGCCGCCTCCCTGTCGGAACATGTCCGCCAGTTGAACCGTTCCGGTTAAGTGTCTAAGATTCTACAAACGGCCGTCGGTCGGGCGGGGTGCATGAATGATCAATGAGTTCACAGCGGTCTATGTTGAGGAAGACGGCGGGTTCGTGGCCTTTGTAGAGGAACTGGCCGGCGCAAACACGCAGGGCTCCACTCTCGAGGAGGCGCGGGAGAATTTGCGCGAAGCCATCGAATTGATCCTCGATTGCAACCGTGAGCAAGCTCGCCTCAATGCTCGCGGAGAACCGCACATCAGAGAGATTCTCAGTCTCAATCGCCCTTGAATGAACTCGGTATGTCGAGGTCTCTACAGATCCGAACAACGAGTCCCTTCTTGAGCTCGGTGTGACGGGGTACCGTGGAGCGTTTCCCGGTCCCGGCGTTCCTGAACACCGTGTGGCGCGCCCCTTCCCGTTCGAAGACACATCGATGATGTTCCAGATGTTGCTCGAAGTCCCTTCGCTTCATCAGCTGGATTTCCCTTCTATTCGTCATCTACAGCGAGCGCTGCAATGAAGGCGCTCAGTCGACGCGCGTCCCAATCTGAAACACAATCTAACGCGGTTGGCTCGATTTCGCCTTAAACTAGAACGTGCCCCGTCCTGCGAATCCTCGCCACATCGATCCTGACAGAGAGGAAACGTCGATCTTCTTTACGACGTACCTGCCGACGTTTCTCGATTTCCTCACCGTGGAAAAAGGGCTGGCCAGGAATTCGGTGAAAGCGTATCGCGCCGATCTCCGTCACTTCGGACACTTTCTGGACGAGAAGTCCCTCGACCTGGAGACGCTCCAGCGCATTCATCTCGTACGATACTTTCAGTCTCTGCGCGCCGCGGGCATCTCCTCCCGTTCCATCGCCCGGGCCCTTGCCGCCATCCGGGGCCTGTACCGGTTTCTCGTCTCTGAGAGGATCCTGAAAAACGATCCCACCGAGAACATCGAGAACCCCAAACTGTGGTCGAACCTCCCCAAAACGCTGCACGCCAGCGAAATCGAAGCCCTGCTCGCCGCACCGGACCTGGCCCGTCCCGACGGTCTGCGCGACCGGGCCATGCTCGAGCTGCTCTACGCCACCGGACTTCGCGTCAGCGAGTTGATCGGCGTGAAAGTCGACGACCTCGTCCTTGATGCCGGCTTCCTGCGCACGATCGGCAAAGGGTCGAAAGAGCGGATCGTCCCCTTCGGCGACAGGGCACGGGACGCCATCCTGGCCTACATCGAACAAGGTCGATCGAAGAATGACAAGCACGGAGATTCCACGCTCTTTCTATCCAATCGGGGGCGCGGATTGTCACGGCAATCGTTGTGGATGAAAATCGTCGGATACGCCCGGCAGGCCGGCATCCACACTCATATTTCGCCCCATATGCTCCGCCATTCCTTCGCCACCCACCTGCTCGAGAATGGCGCGGACCTCCGATCCGTGCAGATGATGCTCGGGCACTCCGACATTTCCACGACCCAGATCTACACTCATATCTCGCGGGCCAGGCTGCAGAAGCTTTACGACACCTTTCACCCCCGGGCATAATCACGGGAAGGAGGGGGTTGAAACCGCTCGGATGCCCAGAATCAGAAAAGCCCTCACCCGCGGTGCGGTGGCGCTCGCTTTGCCTCTGCTGGCAGGGGCCGTCCCCGTGCAGGCTGAGATCGCCATGCTCAGCAACGGGCGCACCCTGAAAGTGAAGAGTTACCAGCTTTCGGGTCGGGTCATGGAGTTCACCCTGGCCGGCGGCGGAAGCGTACAACTGCCGATCGACCGGATCGAGCGGATCATCGACGACGAAGTCGTTCCCGCGGAGGTGGCAGACAACCTCCCGGCCTTCGAAAAGAAGCGCGTCTTTCCTGAGCGCAACTGGGGCTACCGCGAGGGGAGCAAGCCTCTGTTCGGTTCGAAGTTCGACAAGGTCATCACCGAAGCGGCGCGCAAGTTCAACGTCGACGCCGCACTCGTCTCCGCGGTCATTCAGGCCGAATCCGATTACAACCCGCGCATCGTCTCGAACAAGGGCGCCCGCGGTCTGATGCAGCTCATGCCCGCTACCGCCGAACGCTTCGGGGTCACCGACTCGTTCGATCCCGTGTCCAACATCTACGCCGGGACGCGATACTTGCGCTGGCTTCTGCAGACCTTCGACGGGGACGCCGATCTGGCTGTCGCCGCCTACAACGCCGGCGAAGGCAACGTCTGGAAGTACAACGGCGTTCCGCCATTCCGGGAGACAATCAACTATATCCGCCGCATCGCCCGCCACTTCAGCGCCGACGTCGCGGCAACAGCGACAGCGTCCATAGCCTCCGCCACCCGCTGACGCCGCGTTTCCACGCGCAACGAAAAGACCCCTTTCAAATCCCGGCACGCATCGTAGGGCCGCATGGCATGCGGCCGGTACCCCGGGACGAGTGCATTATTGTCCCCGTTCGACCCGGAGAAACAAACAGGTACTGCCCGCACACCGGGCGGCCCACGAGTTGGTCGATCGACGCTCGGATCACATCGGTCCGGAATCGCTCAGCGATCGGGCCTGATGGCCGGCACGAGACTCCTGGAACTTGTCTGCACCGCCGCGCTCAGGGACCTGGCCAGCTCGTTCAAACGGCCGGAGGCGGAGAGAGCCGCCTGCAACAGCGCGTTGCTCGTCACCACGTTGGCCTGCTCCACCAGCGCGGCGCGATGCAGCAGACGATGGTGCAGTTCCTCCCGCAGCCCGGGCATGTTCGTGGACGACGGGCTGAGCGAGGCAGTCTTCAGCCTCTCGATCGTCCAGAGAACTGCTTTCCGCAGTTCCGGATCGATTTCAACTGCCGTCGATTTTTCGTCCGCCTCTTTCATTCGATCAATCGCTTTGTCCAGACCGATGGCATTCTGAAACGTGTCCAGATCGACGGAAGCGGATGTGGCCAGAGCCTGGATCTGATGTTCCACCCGTGCCTTCGCCAGGAAATCCTGAACGTCTCCGTGAAACCTGTTCATGGCCGGTTGAATACCCCGGCCTCCTCGACCGGAACGTGGAAGGCGCGAGGCAAATCGCTGACTATCGAAGAGCTCTCCGAAGGAGTTGAGTTGCGAGGTCATCAGGCCCAGCGATGAGCCGGCGCCGATTGATTCACCCACCGCGGCCCGCGCCCTGCTGATGTCCACCAGATTGCTCGAAAGCGCGGCCTCGACGACCGAGTGGTGCAGCTCGTCGGCAAGCTTCGGCAGATCCGCCGCCAGCGGGTCCATTCTGGCGGTGCGTAATCTGTCGATCGCCAAGGCGATCTGTTTTCGCAGTTCGTCGCCGGCCATCGGCTCTTCCGAGGCAATGCGGTAGGCCTGGTCCATGTGCGAACTGGCACGGACGATGGCCGCTTCTCTGGCCTGCTGCGGTTGGAGCTCATCGATGGCAGCGTTGATCGCCGTCATCACCTCTCCGTCGCGTTTCATGAGCACCAGCAACTGGTCGATGTCTGATTTGTAGTCGTCGATGGAACGCGCCAGATCGGAGGCAGCATCATAGGGCGGAGGATTTGTCTGGGCCTCGATGACACAGAGGGAAGCGAGAAAGAGTGCAACGGTCAGGGTCACCGCCATTTCGATTCGCATTTGAGGATGAGACGCAAGGAATGCCGAAAGGATGCGCGGCGCGTCACTTGTCGCAGCGCAGCAGAATGGAACTGTGGGCCTCGACGGTCATCCTCTCTGCCTGCAGAAGTCTTTCTTCTCCCCGGCCGAAAATATCTTCCGGCGCCTCCCCTGCGGAGTCCGCAACGACGAGCCAATGCTTCCCCCCCGGCGGCGGCGGAATGTCGAAATCCACCGGCGTCGACCCGGCGTTGATGGCGAAATAAATATCCTCATCAGGCGGGGATGAAAACTCCCCGGCAAGATGCATGGCCAGCGTCTGACCCTCCCAGTCCGGAGCCCACGGTTCGGTACCGTGCCACATGACATCGGCACGCTGTCCCGCCTGGCCTCCCTCGAAAAATGCTCGCCGGCGCAGAGAAGGATGCAATCTGCGAAAGGCGATCAGTTCCCGGGTGAATCGCAGCAGGCCGGCGTTCTTCTGCGCCAGCGCCCAGTCCATCCAGCTCAACTCGTTGTCCTGGCAGTAAGCGTTGTTGTTCCCCTGCTGCGTGCGCCCGATCTCGTCGCCTCCGAGGATCATCGGAGGTCCCTGCGAGACCATCATGATCATCAGGAAATTGCGCACCTGCCGCTGCCGCAGGTTGACGATCCACGGATCGTCGGATGGACCTTCCACGCCGCTGTTCCAGCTGAAGTTCTCGGACGCGCCATCCGTGTTGTTGTCCCCGTTGGCTTCATTGTGCTTCTGCTCGTAAGCCACGAGGTCGGCCAGAGTGAATCCGTCATGGCAGGTCACGAAGTTGACCGAGTGCGCCGGGGTGCGCATCGACGTCTGGTAGAGATCCGAGCTTCCCGCCAGCCGCGTGGCCAGAGGCCCGGCAAATCCCCGCTCCCCGCGCACGAAACGCCGCACATCATCCCGGAAGGCGCCGTTCCACTCCGCCCATCGGCCGAAGGCTGGAAACGTTCCCACCTGATACAGCCCCGACGCGTCCCAGGCCTCAGCGATGAGCGTCGTGTCCGCGAGGACCGGATCGGAGGCCAGGAATTCGAGGAGAGGGGGATTGGCCAGGATCTCCCCGTCTTCGCCCCGCCCGAGAATCGAGGCGAGGTCGAATCGAAACCCATCGATCTGCATCTCGGAGACCCAGTAGCGGAGAGTGTCCAGCACCAGTTCACGCACGACCGGATGATTGCAGTTCAGCGTATTGCCGCACCCGGAGTAGTCGAGGTAGCGGCCATCGTCGTCGAGCATGTAGTAGACAGGGTTGTCGATGCCTCGGAAGGAGAAGGTGGGATCGTCCGGCAGTCCCCGCCCCTCCGCGGTGTGGTTGAAGACGACATCGAGGAAGACCTCCAGCCCGGCTCGATGCAACTCCCTGACGAGCGTTTTGAACTCACGCACCTGCTCGCCGTTGCGACCATTCGCGGCGTAAGCTGCCTTCGGCGCGAAAAAGCAGATGGGACTGTAGCCCCAGAAATTCAGGAGCATCTCACCGTTGAATGGATTGATGCGGCGCGACTCGTTCTCCTCGAACTCGTACACCGGGAGCAATTCCACCGTGGTCACGCCCAGGTCCTGCAGGTAGGGGATGCGGTCGATCAACCCCAGGTAGGTTCCGGGGTGCTTCACTGCGGAGGAAGGGTGCCGGGTGAAACCCCGCACGTGCATCTCGTAGATGATCTTGTCGGCGAGCGGGATGAGAGGTCGCCGCGTTCCGTCCCAGTCGAAATCGTCGCGAACGTGCAGACAGCGCCGCGCGCCGTCGCCGGTGATCGAGGGCTGTCCGTCACGCACATAGGTCTGGCCCCACTCGCTGGCACCGGTGAGCGCTTTGGCATAGGGATCGACGAGAACCAGCGACGGTTCGAACCGAAACAGTGGATCGCCGGAAGGCGGCTGACGATCCATGCGCCACCCGTAACGCACGTCGGGGGTGATTCCGGCAAGCTCGATATGCCAGACGAATCCCGTGCGATTCACAAAGCGGTCGAGCGGCACCTCCAGCAACGGATGATGAAGCCCCGACTGATAAAGCACGAGAGAAACATCGGTAGCACTGCTGGAGAAGATGGCGAAGTTCATCCCCTGCGTCGTTATGCTCGAGCCCAGCGGCAACGGACGTCCGGGAAGGACCGTCGCGGGCGATTCGTTCTGCCAGTCGCTCATGGGGAAGCAACAGTAGACAGCAGCCCGCGCCTGATTTCTACTGTTGACTTCCGGGAAACTCAAGGTGACTCATGGGACTTCGGGGTTCTCGCTCGAACCAGGGTGAAGAAACTCTGCATGAATTTTCATAGGCGAGCGCATCAAATTTGTCATCCTGAGCGTCGAGCGAAGGATCTCTTCCACCTTCCCGGTTGCCAGCTAATTCCTCGTTGATGAGATCCTTCGGTCGCTGCGCTCCCTCAGGATGACAAGCGCCCCACGAGTTTCTTACAAGCGAGGGCACAGCGGTGGCGCTGAACCAGACCTCACGCTCACGCCCCGGGGGTGCGCGCCCTTGATCGCACGACCTCCGCAAAGTCCGCTGCAAATCGAACGGCCTCCCGGGGATGGAGCTGCGAGATCGTCACTCTCACGGCAGGAGCAGAGTTCAGCCGGTAGGGTTCGCCCTTGCGGATAGCCCAGTCCCGATCCAGGAGCGCTGCCACGATGCCACTCTCGTCGCTCACCGGAATCCAGACATTCAATCCGGTTTTTCCGGTAGCGGCAATCCCGTGCTCGCGTAGAGCGTTCAGCAGCGCTGCTCGTTTATCTGCGTAACTCTTAGCGGCGCGGGCCAGAGAGGCCTCACGGCCCGGAGAGGTGAGAAGACTGAATACCGTCTGCTGCAGAATGTGACTGACCCAGCGGATGCCCGTGCTCTGTCTTCCTTCTACGCGGGCCAGCGTCGTGACATCTCCGGCGAGAAAGGCCAGGCGTAGGTCCGGTCCCAGTGCTTTCGATACGGAGCGCAGGACTGCCCACCGCCCGCGTGAGGAATCGGACAGGGTGTGATAGGTGGAGCCGGCGATCGACCCGGCGTGATCGTCTTCGATGACGAGGACCTCGGGATGGCTGGCCAGCACGCGGCGCAGGTCCGCGGACCGTCGCAAGGTGAAGGCCGCGCCGGTTGGATTCTGAGCGCGCGGCGTAACGATCAGGGCTGTCGTCCCGGTACGAAGGACTCTCTGCAGCGACTCCGGTACAATTCCGTTGGCGTCGGTACCAACCGCCTGCGGAGCGAGCGACGATGCGTGCAGAAGATCGAGGATGCCGCTGAAACATGGATCCTCGACAGCAACGCGGTCGCCGGGGCGAAGGTACTCACGAAGAACGCGCTCGATTCCATCGAGGGCACCACCCACGATGGCCACGGAGCCGGTGTGAATGTGATCGACGCCGAACTTCTCGCGGGCAAGAGCGGTAAGTGGGGCGAAGTTCAACTCGTCCGAATAGAGTCTGGGAGCCGTGGACACCGAACGAAGGGCGCTGCGCAGATTGGCCAGGAGCGAAGGATCGGGGTTTCCGTCGGCGAGATTGCGCACCCCCGGCGGAATGATCAGAGGCACCTCGGTGAATCCAGCCGTGGGACCGGCCACCCTCGTTCCACGCCGGCCATCGGCGACGATGAGCCCTCGTGAGCGAAGGAGACGAAAGGCAGAGGACACCGTGGCCGGACTGATGCTGTTGCTGGCCGCGAGCTGGCGGATGGTGGGAAGATTCTCCCCAGGGGCCAGCGCACCCTTGTGAATTCCCTGTTCCAGGGCGGCAGCGAGCTTGACAGCAGAGTCCCCGGTGAAATACTTTTGATCTGTTACAGGCATTGGTTTGTACTATAACAAAATTTGGTTCGTGTAGCGCGCCCCTCACCCGGCTCGCTGCGCTCGCCACCCTCTCCCCGCTTCGCGGAGCGAGGGACTGCGGGGATCGCATGACCGAGATTGCCAGAACTCCACGCACCACACTGCGCCGCCTTCCCGAGCGCGGAAGCTTCGACCGCTCCGTACTCAACGCCATCCTCGACGAAGCTCTGATCTGTCACGTGG
>JBDTRY010000165.1:0-8828 GCA_039931435.1 Acidobacteriota bacterium
CATCGTCGTCGAGAGCAAGCGAGGTGGTACCGATTCGTCGTTTACACGCCACTAGCTCTTCGCGCCACCCGCCTGATGCCGGCACCGACGCCAGCTGGGCGGCGATCCGGTCCGCCAGGATTGCAAAGCCAGTTCCCGAATCGAGGAGGACGGCATTTTGACATCCACCGCCTTGCGGCTTTCTCAAACCGCCGGATTGGATTTATACTCGCAGTCTCTCGAATCAACCAGTAGGCCCCACATCTCGAAACGAGATTCACTGCGGGCCACGCCATCGGAGGTCGCCATGACTCGATCGCTCGCGGTTTCAGTCCTCGGAATTCTCGCGCTTCTCAACGCCTCCTCGGAGGAGTTGCGGGCGCAATCTGTTCCGACCGGTTCTTTCAATGTCCTCGTCACGCGAAACGGTGCGCCCGTGGGGAACGCCACAGTTTGTGTCGGCGTTTCCGCCGATTTGAACCAGTTCTTCCAGGGACAGACCAACGCGCAGGGGCGGCTGGCTTTCGCCTCCGTTCCCGCTGATCCATTCATCATCACTGCAAACTCCGAAGGCCGGGGGACTCAGCGTTCATTCTCCCCCGCGGCCACGTCGTTTTTCACTACGGAAATAGCCCTGCCCGCGTCCGGCGGACCGGCCTGCCCGATAACGCCCGCAGGATCGTCCAGGACTCTGGTCCCTCAGGATCTGAAACTCCCCGTAGCGACGGCAACTCCGTTCACGGCGATCACGCTCACGCATACGGAATTCTGCTTCGGGGCGCTGGGGGCCGGTTGCGGGCAGCCTCAGTTCCCCATTCCTCCGACAGCTTTGTGCGCGAACGGAGCCTGTTTCATCAACGGAGGAAGCTGGGATCACGACCAGTGCTGCTTCGCGCATCCACATGGTATGGCTTGCCAGCGGGGACCGCTCGATGGCATCACCGGTCACGACGGACATTGCGTGACCGAATGGAACAAGGCTCTCCGGCTTGTTGGCAAAGGGCTCATGTGGAAGCGAAACATCAACTTCCAGACAGGCAACACCACGGGAACCGTCGCCTTCAACCTCTACTGTGCGCCTGCGAATACGCTGGTGAACCCGGAGGACACTGTAAAGTGCTGCTCACGAATCGTGCGAGCGTTGACGCTTGCAGAGAACGCGGCCGCCGCGGCCGCTTCAGAAACACTGCGCGCCTGCAGGTAGGGAGTTGGCCGTCCTCGGGCGAGTGACTGCGGAGATCAAGCACAGGTCACATTTTCTGCCAATGGAGGAAGCAATGATTTCTGGCGCTCATGTCATCGTTTACAGCACGGATGCAGAGGCGGATCGAGCGTTTTTTCGTGACATTCTTGGTTTCCCATCCGTTGACGCCGGTCACGGCTGGTTGATCTTTGCGCTTCCACCGTCGGAAGCGGCCTTCCACCCCGCCGATGAAAACAACAGGCACGAGTTGTATTTCATGTGCGATGACCTGCATGCCGAAATGAAGTCCCTGGCCGCCCGGAATGTGAAATGCGGAGAAGTTGAGGAAGCACGCTGGGGCTCGATCACGAAAATCACACTGCCCGGCGGAGGGTCGATCGGTCTGTACCAACCGAAGCATCCCACTGCAATCGCCATGGGCAGCAGCTGAGCGGGGCTCCACCGATCGCAGATTCTTTCGTTCAGTGCTCGCACGCCGCTCCGATGCGGACTTTCAGTAGAGGGAACGCCGACGTCCGATTTCATTTGAACGCCGTGGCGGTACAATCCACCCACGGACTGTTCCGCTGTTTCCCGATCTCAATCAGGAGGTCATTGCATGCCCCTTACCCACGACGTCACTCCCTTCGAGGGCGACGTTGTTCTGCTCGTGGGCACGATGAAGGGCGCGTTCGTTCTTCATGCAAACAAGGCTCGCGATGCATGGAAAACCGGCGGACCCTATCTGGCCGGCAGCGCCGTCTACGCCATGGCCATGGACACCAGAGATGGCCGAAACCGAATCTGGGCAGGACCGCACAGCATGCACTGGGGCGGACTGCTCTGTTCCAGTGATGATTTCGGCCGCACCTGGACAAATCCGGACGAGGCAAACGTAAAGTTTCCGGAGGGGACGGGATCGGCGTTGAGGCAGATCTGGCAGATCGTGCCGGGACGGCCGGACGAGCCCGATACGCTCTATTGCGGGGTCGAGCCCGCGGCGCTGTTTGTTTCGCAGGACGGAGGAGCGTCCTGGTCGCTCACCGAAGGGCTCTGGAACCATCCGCACCGGCCGCGCTGGCAGCCGGGCGGAGGCGGCCTATGTCTGCACACGATTCTTCCCGATCCCGAAAAGAAGGACCAGATGCGCGTGGCCATTTCCAGCGGAGGAATGTACGTCACCGAGGATGGCGGTGCCAGCTGGCGCGCGTCGAACAAGGGCGTTCGCGCGGACTTTCTTCCGGACAAACATCCGGAATTCGGCCAGTGCGTACACAAAGTTGCACAATCAGCGGAGAGGCCGGAGAGAATGTTTCTGCAGAATCATTGGGGTTTGTATCGAAGCGACGACCGCGGGGAGACATGGACAGACATCGCCAACGGCGTCCCATCGGATTTCGGATTCCCCATGGTCATCCACCCTGCTGATTTCGATACAGCCTGGATCGTTCCGCTGGAGTCGGATGGCTTCCGATGCACCCCGGAGGGAAAACTGCGCGTCTATCGAACTCGGAACGCCGGCCTGCAGTGGGAAGCGATGAGTGCGGGGTTGCCTCATGAGAACGCCTATGAAACGGTTCTGCGCGACGCCATGGCCGTCGATGCTCTCGATCCCGCCGGGGTCTATTTCGGAACGCGGAGCGGGAAGCTTTTCGCGTCCTCCGACGAAGGCAATCAATGGTCAGCATTGCTGGACGGCCTGCCACCGATCGTCTCCGTGAAAGCGGCGGTTGTGGGACCGGCCGCCGGAACGGGATCGAAGTGATGCCTGTCCTGTTCCGGATCCCGGGACAGCTGCGTGAGCTCGCCGGTGATCGAAGCGAGATTCGCGTCGAAAGCGCCGCATCCTTGTCCGACGCCCTCGCTCACCTCTGGACAAGCTGCCCGGCGATTCGCGATCGGGTCGTGAACGAACTCGGTGAGGTCCGGCCGCACGTGAATATCTTCGTGAATGGCGAATGCATCCGGGACGCCGCCGGTCTCACTACTTCGGTTTCCGACGGTTCCGAAATATTCATTCTGCCCGCCATCAGCGGAGGTTGAGATCTTGCCGGATGACCAGGATCTTCAGTTCGAGTAGACGGCTGGCCTCAAACGCGCGCGGGATTCCTCCTTGCTTCGCTCATTCGGGATGGCATGTTCACAGTTTGCATCGCTCCGTTTCATGCGGCGTCCAGCCGTCATCTCGAGCGGGGAACAGCGCATTGACGGCAAGACCATCAAAAATGACACACACGCTCTGGATGGTTTCTTTTCGTTCGCCGGAGGAATAGTCTCTATTCAACAGGGGTAAAACTCATGAAGGTCGCATTCGTCAAGCCGCCGATTGGCGGAATTCTGGGCCTGGAGATGCTCACGTTTGTCGAGCCTCTTGGTCCGATCTGCGTGGCCGCCTGCCTCGAGGCTGAAGGTCACGAGTGCAAAGTGTTCGATCTCCGTATCGAAGGCGAAGAACGGGGCGTCGATCTCTGCCGCTCCTTCCTTCCGGACGTGATCGGTCTACAGTGCAATTTCACCACGGAGAGAATGCGCACAGTCCGTCTCGCGCAGGTATTGAAGCGTGAACTGCCGGATGCATTCATCGTGGTCGGCGGCCACGACGCATCACGCGATCCGGAATGGTTCCATCAGCCGTCGATCGACGCCATCGCCATCGGCGATGGCGAGGAGGTCATGCCGCAACTGGTATCGGCCATCAACGGGAACGGAGATCTTCAGAGCGTCGCTGGCCTCTGGTTCAGACGCGCTGAGAAGTGGTACGTGACCAGTCCCGCCTTCGCGCGGGCGAACCTCGATGACCTTCCCCTTCCGGCCCGGCACCTGATCAAGGACTACGCCCCGCACTACTACATTAATTTCCGCAAGCCACTGGCACTGATGGAAACCGCACGCGGCTGCCCCTTCCGATGCAATTTCTGTTCAGTATGGAAATTTCACGAAAGCACTTTCCGGGAGAAATCCCCCGAGCGGGTTGTGGAGGAGTTACGAACCATCGACGCTCCGAACATCTTCATCACCGACGATATCTTCTGGATGAACGTGCGGCGCGGAGAGGAGATGGCCCGGCAGATCAAAGCCGCCGGAATCAAGAAGTACTTCACCGTGCAGACACGAACGGACATCATCTGCCGATTCCCTCATCTGATCGAGATGTGGAAAGAGTGCGGCAACCTTGCCATCTTCCTCGGGCTGGAGTCGGTTACCGACGAAGGTCTGGCAGCGGTGAACAAAAAGAACAAAGCTTCCAACAACGTCCGGGCCATCGAGATCCTCAAGGATCTGGGGGTGGGATTTACACCGAATTTCATCGTGGACCCCGCCTGGGACCACCAGGACTTCGAACGTCTGCGCCAGTGGATCGATGAGATGGGTGCCTACAACAGCGGATTCTCGATCCTCACGCCGCTCCCCGGAACGGATCTCTGGTCGGGAGCGAAACAGAATCTCACGACGCATAACTGGGAGATGTTCGACATCGTGCATACCGTCCTGCCGACAACCCTGCCACTCCAGGATTTCTACGAACAATATTCAGGGCTCTGGCGGCACGTACTGGATCTTCGCTATCGGGAAAAGGGCAGGATGCGCACCTACATACAACTCGGCGCTGCGCTTGCCACCGGCAGGGTGAGTTTGAACGCGGTGCGCAAGGGAATGAACATGGCCAAGGTGTTCAGCCGCTCCGAGACGTTCCTGGCAGCCCACCAGATCGCTCACTCGTAAGCGCGAAATCACTGCGCTCGTTACGATTCCCGCAGTGCATGCGCCACCGGCATCCGCGCTGCCCTGATCGCCGGCAGCAAACCACCGATGACCCCGATGAGCAGGGCGTACGTGATCCCTTCTATGAGTAACTTTGAGTTCACATCGAAGGCGAACGACACCTGGCTGAAGCTCGTCCAGTTCATCGTTGCTGCCCGGTATCCGTGAAAGGCCAGACGGGCCAGCAGCGCGCCTATGCCTCCTCCGATCGCGGCCAGGATCAGCGATTCGATCATCACGGACACGACAACCGGCGAAGCGCCGAATCCGAGCGCTTTGAGCGTGGCGATCTCCCGGCTTCTCGAGGCCACTGCGGTGTACATGGTATTCAGCGCAGAAAACACGGCGCCGATGGCCATCAGGCCGGCGATCAATGTTCCCAAGCCGGTAATGATCTTGTAGAGGAGCTGCGACTGCTGCGCGTAAAAGTCCGTCTCCCGTTCCACTTTCACGTTCAGCCGGGGATCAGACGTGAGGGCATCCTTGAACCGGGCGAAGTTGCCGGCTGAAGCCAGCTTCGCCGCCACCACCTGATAGGTGTTCCCCCGGTGATAGGCCGGAGCAAGTACCGCGGCGTCCGCCCAGATCTCGGATTCCGAGAGTCCGCCGTTTGCCTGGAACATCCCGACCACTTTCCAGCGGCTTTGCCCGAGTAGAAGTTCGGATCCCAACTCCAGGCCAGTGTTCTCGAACTGCGCTCCCCGGCCGACGATGACTTCGTTCTGACCCCATCGAAAGGGTCTGCCTGCGACGATCTTCACCTGATCGCGCACGCCGAAAACCGGCTCTTCCACCCCGCGGATGACGACGTTGGCGTCCGTATGAGTGGATTTCTTGGGAAGATTGATGATCACGAACAGCTCCGGAGATACGAGGGGGCCCTGCGCGTTCCGGGCGATTCCGGGAGCCTCGCCGATGATGCGCGTTTCCTCCCGCTGCAGGATGCTGGTCATTTCGCTGTCCGCACCCGATCGCACCACGATGGCCGTATCGGGAGACCCGCTGGCCGTCATGGCGTGACGGAAACCCTGGCCGATGGACAGCACTCCCACAAAGACCGCTACCACCCCTGCAATGCCAAAAATCGAGGCGATTGCGGATCCGGAGCGCTGAGGAAGCGAGCGCAGATTGAACGCCAGCAAGGCGCCGGTTTGCGTGAACCAATTCATCATCACTCACTCCTCAGGGCGCTGGCAGTGTTCAAGCGCATGGCCTGCAGCGCCGGCAGCAAGCCGGCCAGAAGGCCCACGATAAACACCAGCGCGATTCCCTGAATCAGATCGGGAATGGGGTAATAAAAGATAGGCAGGGCACCCTTGGTGGGGTCGCCGGCCATTACGGCCAGCCATCCGACGAGCAGGCCGAGGCCTCCGCCGACGACTGCGATGAGTGTGGACTCCGAAAGTACCAGCGCCAGCACCTCGCCATCGGTGAAGCCTACGGCCTTCAGTACTGCCAGTTCGTGAGTTCGCTCTCGGACGGCCTGGGCCATTGTGTTACCGGCCACGAGAAGAATGGTGAAGAAGACAGCGGTGAGAATAGCCCGGACGATCGCTCCGATGTTTCCGACCTGGTCCGCCCATCCTTTCACGAACGCTCCTTCGGTCTCGGTCTTGGTCTCCGCCGGGGAATTGGCGAACGTGGCATCGATCTTTTTGGCGATAGCCGCGGACTGGCTCGGATCCGCAACCCGCAGCACGTACCAACCCACGGTGCCCTTGCCGTAGGTGCGGTTCTCGTCGAAGTAGTCGTAGCGGAAGAAGAAGCCGGTGTTATCGCCTCCTTTTTTCTCAATGTGGTAGGTGCCGACGATGTCAAACTCCCAAGTACGACCCTTTTTCCCCGGCCAGATCGTGGCCTGCAGGGGAATGCGCTGGCCTAGCTTCCAGCCGAAGCGCTTCATCGAGGCATCCCCGACGATTACGCCCGTTCGTGTCTTCTTCCAGGCCTCGAACTGCGCGGGATCAACCTTGTACTCCGGATAGATCTTCACGAACTCGTCGGGTACGACCGGAAGCTGAGCGAAGAAGTTTTTGGGATCCTGGTAGATCCCTCCAAACCAGGTCTGCGACATCACCGTGACCACGCCGGGAATCTGAGCGATTCGGGCCTGGTAGCTGGCCGGTAGCAACTGGATGATCGAGACCTTGTGGCGCGTGACGAGACGGTCCGCTCCCACCACGTCCACGCCCATCTGAAATGCCTTCCGGATCGCCGCCAGGTAGCCGAAGAGCACGAAGGCGATCACCAGAGAAAGCACGGTGAGCAGAGTGCGCACCTTGTGACGCTTGAAGTTCGACAGGAGAATGGGAAGAAATCTCATGCAGCCATCTCCGAGGAGAGCTGGCCATCGAGAAGATAGAGCGTGCGGTTCGCTCGTGAAGCTGCATGCGGATCGTGCGTGACCATGACGATGGTTTTCCCGTGCTCCTGATTGAGGATATGCAGCAGATCGAGAATGCTGTCGCCCGTCTTTCGATCAAGATCCCCCGTGGGTTCGTCAGCGAGGAGAAGGGTCGGATCCGTAGCAATCGCCCGCGCAATTCCAACGCGCTGCTGCTCTCCTCCGGAGAGCGTGCGCGGTGTGTACTTGGCCCTCTGCGTCAGTCCGACGATGTCCAGAGCCGCGGCCACATGCTTCCGTCTTTCGGAGCGGGAGAGCGGGGCCAGGAGCAACGGCAATTCGACGTTGCGCTCAGCCGACATCACCGGCAGAAGGTTGTAAAACTGAAAAATCAGACCGACATGACGGGATCGCCACCGGGCCAGAGCCCTGCTGGAGAGTTGATCGATGCGCTGCCCTTCCACTTCGATCGTTCCCCTGCTCGGGCGGTCCAGTCCGGCAATGAGATTGAGCAGCGTGCTCTTGCCCGAACCCGAGGGTCCCATCAGTGCCAGAAAATCACCGCGGGGTATCTCCAGGTCCAGTCTGGAGAGCACCTGAATCTCCTCGGCTCCTCGACGGAACACTTTTTCTACGTCCCGCAGTTTTGCCACCAGTTCTCTGTCTTCACTCATGACGATTTCTCCTGCTGTACACGAACCCGGTCTCCATCCTTAAGAGTCTCCGGTCCGGTGACCACCACTGTCTCACCCGGGGTGACCCCCGACAATATCCTGGCCTCGTCGCCCTCGGTACCACCGACGCCCACCGCGCGCCGTTCCAGCTTTCCATCGATCACAACGAGGAGGATGTCCTTGTCGCCGTCACGCCTCAGGGCCGTGCGCGGGACCACCATCGAAGTGGCGTGCTGGCCTTCCTCAGGCGGGGCGATGAATGCCACCTTCACACCCATGTCCGGAAGAATTCGCGGATCCTTCTGATCGATAGCGATCCGCACGCGCACTGTGGCCTTCTCCCGGTCGGCGGTGGGCACGACGGTGATGACATGTGCCGGGATTTTCCAATCGGGGTACGCATCCAGAGCGGCGTCCACTTTCTGACCGGGGCGGACGCGATTGATATAGGACTCGTTGACATCGACGTCGATCTCCAGCGAGCTCATATCCACCACCGTGGCAATTCCCGTTCGCGTGAATCCTCCACCAGCCGAGTTCGGTGAGATCATTTCCCCCGCCTGCGCGTTCTTTGAAATCACGATCCCGGCGAACGGAGCACGGATCTCGGTGTCGCTGCGGTCGGTTTCACGGAGCCGGATCTCCTTCCGGGCAACCGTCAGTTGATCCTGTTGCACCCCCAGGCGAGCCTGAAGGGCACGCAGATCGGCGCGAGCTTTGTCGAGATCGGCCTGGCTGGAGATTTTCTGGGAGCGCAGACTCTCGGTGCGTCGCTCGTCGAGACGGGCCTGTTCGATGCGCACTCTGGTCTCTTCCAGCGCACTAGCCGCTGCCTGTGCCTGCGCACGCGACAGTTGCAGAGACTGATCCGCTACGGCAGGATCGA
>JBDTRY010000166.1:0-8745 GCA_039931435.1 Acidobacteriota bacterium
AGGCCGGGTCGCCTGACCCAAATATTTACCTGTCCACGGAACCGGGGTATCTCCAATTCTGCAATATCGCTTCTGGAGGGCAGAGGCGCAGCGGACCGCGTCGGCTGCAACCGCTGAGTTGGGCGGGCGTCACGGCTCTGGAATGCTGAGTTCCCGGCAGATCTTCCGCGCCAGGGAATTCGGAATCTCTACATGCCGTGGAATGGCCTCAAGGTGTCCCGTATTCGGGTTACACCACAGCTCGTGCTCCTTGCCGCTTCAGAAAGCAACCATTCCGTCGAAGGTGACGGAGTAGTTGTCTCTGCTTCACTGCAAGACAACCGTGTCCCGAATCGCGCCTTCTGGCACACCCCGCAGACCGTCTTCACGGCGATCCTCCAGGATTAGCGCGATCGCCTCGGCAAGGTTCTGACGAGCAGCTTCCGGAGTCCGTCCCTGCCCATTCGCGCCAGGAATTTCAGGCGAGAAGGCCACGAACCAGTCCTCGTCCTGCTCGATGATCGCGGTGAACTCGTTGTGCATGAAGCAGATTCTACAGCGAAACTACGGGAACTCCCTGCAGCCGACAGTTTCTTCCGGTGGTCGGAGTGGACGTTGCTACCCCGCTCGAAGGTGCCGATCTACACCGGGGACGGCGAGATTGGGGACGGAGCTTCTGAATCTGTTCCGGCCTGCGGTAGAGTCGTGCCGGGGGCCGACGAACGGAGTTGCAGCCGGTGCGAAATCGCCCATCATCGTCACTGCGTATGATGATCTCTTCGCGGTTCGTGAACGGCGAAGACCCAGGTGACCCATGAAGACAATTCTGATCCTGTGCCTTGTCGTTTCACTGTGCCTCCTCGTTGCCACAGCCGCCCTGCTCTTTGTTCCCGTCGCACACTTCGAGTTGAGGATCTGGCGCTGGCTCCGTATTGGAGTGCTGCGTCGGTGGATAACGAAGAGAAGGGGCGTGAACGAGCCGCTCCACCCTCAGGCGACCGTGATGATGGCCCGACGGAATCTGGTCTGGCATTTGATCCTGACGGGACTGTTTACGACACAGATCGCATGGGCTCTGGCGGCCGAGGGACGATGGTGGAGACCGTTGACGATCCCTCTTGTGACGCGAACCCACGCCTGGTTCCTCAGGGCTATACTTCTCGCCTGCAGGTTCGCGCAATTTGTACGGATTCGATTAGCGGGTCATCCGACGAACTGGTCTCTCGCGATCATTGACGGACAGGTCACTCCGAGCGCGAGCGAGGAGTCCGAGAGGGGCGAGAGGCACGAAGGATGGAGTTTCGTACCGCCCACCCCTCTGGGATCCCTCACTCACGTTCGGGATGACGTGATTCCCGCGCTCGTTCGCATGATATG
Source organism: Acidobacteriota bacterium (assembly GCA_039931435.1). Classification (GTDB taxonomy): domain Bacteria; phylum Acidobacteriota; class Thermoanaerobaculia; order Gp7-AA8; family Gp7-AA8; genus JBDTRY01. The sequence goes on from JBDTRY010000166.1 coordinate 1,357, forward strand.
AATATCGCGCTTCTCATTCTGGCGGCAATCGCCATTCCGCTGACTGTCGTGGCGATTCTTCTGGTCTTGTTGAAGCCGTCACGTGGCTCGACCTGCGTCCGCGGACACGCGCAACAATCTATGGAGTTCTCGGCGTGCTCTATCCCATCATTGCCGTATGGGAAGCACAGACGGAAGGTTGGCGCCCGAGCTCGTTTCTGCAGATCATGATGGGAGTCTTCTGGATCGGTTCCGCCGTCCAAAGTTATCGAAAGGGCGAGAGCGTTCCCAGGGACCAGTCTTGAGAAAGGGTGCGCACTCAGCGGTATGTCTGTTTCCCTTAGTGGGGTGCCTTGGGGACCAAGCTTCTGATCTCTGGCTACCTCGGCACGTATGTAACCGATCGGCCCTCGGCCCCGCACGAATGGGACCGGCGGAGAACGAAGCTCCGTGCCACGGGCAAGAAACGAAGCTCCGTCCCCATTTCCTCCGCGTGTATGCTGGACGCCGCAGAAGAAAGGCGGATCATGGCTGGAAACGAAGTGACACTGCATCGCGTCATCCGTACGACCCCGGAGAAGCTCTACCGCGCTTTCCTCGATCCCGATGCGATGGCCAAGTGGCTCCCACCGCACGGGTTCACCGGCAAGGTGCATCAGATGGACACGAAGGTCGGCGGAACCTACAAGATGTCATTCACGAACTTTTCGACTGGAAGCAGCCACTCCTTCGGCGGAAAATATCTGGAGCTCGTTCCTGGTGAACTGATTCGTTACACCGATGTCTTCGACGATCCCAATCTGCCCGGGACCATGGAGACCACTGTAGCGCTGAGAAAGGTGTCGGTCGGAACGGAACTGAAGGTCGTGCAGAAAGGGATTCCCGAGGCGATTCCGCTGGAAGCTTGCTACCTCGGATGGCAGGAATCTCTCACGCTGCTCGCGCAACTCGTCGAGCCCGACATCCCGGATGGAGTATGAGGTCCCGCAGGCGGAGCTGAGCGTTGGCGCCGAACTCGACCGGGAGGATCTTGATCCCCACGCTGCGGTCGAGCCGCGTGTCGCGCGCGCGTTAATCTCCCCCATGGCGCTGCCCCGATGAAGGTGAGGAAGATCGTTTGACGATCTCGCATGAGAAAGGTAACCGCGATGATCCTCAAGTCATCTGCTCCCTGGGACTGCGGAGTGACGCATGACCGTTTTCGAATGGGACGACGCGAAAGCAGAACAGAGCCGCGAGAAGCATGGCGTCAGCTTCGACGAAGCGCAGACCGTCTTCGTCGACCCGCTGGCCATCGTCGGCCCGGATCCTGATCATTCGCAAGGTGAGGAGAGAGAAATCATCGTCGGGCACTCCGCCCAGGGCCGGGGTCTCTTGGTATCCTTTACCGAACGGTCGGGGGCGATCCGTCTCATCAGTGCCAGGCTTATGACGCGACCGGAACGAAAACTCTATGAAGAAAAAAAAAGACGCTGAACAATTTGATGAGCTGAGGGAGTCGTACGGTTCGGAATTTTTCGAATCGGCAAAGCCGAACCGCTTTGCAGGACAGGACATCCATTTCAAGGGAACCAGAGCGGTTCTTCTGGATGAGGACGTCGCGGAAGTCTTCGAATCCGGAGAAGCGGTGAACACCGTTCTTCGCACCACCATCAGGGCGATGCGCACGAATGCCACCGCGAAGGCGAAGAAGAAGAAAATCGCCGCAAAGCGCTGATCCTTCGGTCCCTGAACTTCGAAGAAGTCCGCCAGCACCCCGACGCTTTCCGGTTCCAGGACCTCTTCGTCGATGTCCTCGGCTGGTCCCGCCCGTCCGAAAAGATCCGGCACTCCTTCGAAGCCGGCGACGCCAGCTTTGAGACGACGACTATCGCCCTCCTCGGCGGCGTTCCCGTCATCGAGGTGCTTCGGCCGATGGCAGCCTCCCCAAGTCCGTCGAACCGGTTCTCAGATCAGGAGCTCGTTCAAGACCGCGATTCGCGGAGCACCGCGCCAGGGGCAACTGAAGCGCGAGGGTGCCAGACTCAGATCGGTTTAATGCTACGGAGCGGACGCTTCTCTCATCGCTTCTTCATCGCCTCGCGCGCTGCACGAAGCCTGGCGAGGCGTTCCCCAATCTCTTCTTCGCGCCCTGCCACTCCCGGCTCGTAGAAACGCCGGCCCGCAAGCGTCTCGGGCAGGCAGTCCATCGGCGCGGTCTGCTCTTCGAAGTCGTGCGCGTATTTGTAGCCCTTGCCGTATCCGAGGCCTTTCATCAGGCTGGTCGGGGCGTTGCGGATGTGCAGGGGGACGGGAGGATTGGTTCCTTCGCGAACTTCGTGGCGGGCCGCTTCGTATCCTGAGTAGATGGCGTTCGACTTCGGGGCCTGGGCCAGGTAGACGACCAGTTCCGCCAGGACGATTCCTGCCTCCGGCATTCCCAGAAAATGCACGGCGTCTTTGGCGGCCACCCCAAGCTTCAGCGCCTCGGGGTCTGCCAGTCCTACGTCTTCGGCCGCAGCACGCACGAGACGCCGCGCGATGTAGAGCGGATCCTCGCCGCCTTCCAGCATGCGCACCAGCCAGTAGACGGAAGCGTCTGCATCTCCGTTCCTGATCGATTTGTGCAGGGCAGAGATGATGTTGTAGTGCTCTTCGCCGGACTTGTCGTAGAGGAGCGAGCGCTGGTGGAGAATCGTTTTTACTTCAGCGACTGCCAGCGGTTCCCTGTTCGGCCCGGCGGTCTCCACCACCATCTGCAGGCTGTTCAGCGCCTGCCGCGCGTCGCCGCCCGAGGTTGCGGCCATGAAGTCGAGCGCTTCGTCGCTGAGGCCCACGCCCGTTCCGGCCACAGCCGGATCATCCAGCGCTTTCCGGAGTATGGCCATCAGCTGTTCGTGTTCGAGCGGGGGGATGACGACGACTTTGCACCGCGATAGAAGAGCGGAGTTCACTTCGAACGAGGGATTCTCGGTCGTCGCGCCAATGAGCGTGATGTCGCCGCTCTCCACGTAAGGAAGAAAGGCGTCCTGCTGCGCTCTGTTGAAGCGATGGATTTCGTCGATGAAGACCGTGGTCCGGCGCCCCGTGAGCTCGCGCGTCCTGCGGGCCTCTTCCATGATCTGTTTGATCTCTTTGATCCCTGAGGTCACCGCGGAGAAGGAGACGAAACGGGATTTGGTGGTCTGGGCCACGATGCGGGCCAGAGTGGTCTTCCCCGATCCGGGCGGACCCCAGAAGATCAGCGAGGGTACACGGTCGCTTTCGATGGCGTTGCGGAGGAACTTGCCTGCTCCGAGGAGGTCTTCCATTCCCACGACGGCGTCGAGGGTGGACGGACGCATCCGTTCAGGCAGCGGACGGGCGGCGTCGTTGGCGACGCGGTGGGGTTGGAGGGATTCGAAGAGATTTCCGGTTCCGGACATGGTCAGCGCGGCTCAGGATACGGTGGTAAGAAGAATGTGCCAGTGTTCATGAGGGAACAGCTGTTTCGTTCGGAATGACATCGTTCGGTATGCCTTTTCAGGATGACAGTTCGCTGGTCGCTCAGGGCGACAGCGCTGTCACGCGCGATCGCCTTTTCGTCTCTCGCACCACGCTTCAACGTGTCATCCCGAAGCCGAAGGCGAGGGATCTCCTGTGAAACTCGCTGTGTCGTTGAACCACGCAGAGATCCCTCTTCGCTTCGCTCCTTCGGGATGACACGTTCGCCTCGCGATCATTGACGGACAGGTCACTCCGAGCGCGAGCGAGGAGTCCGAGTGGGGCGAGAGGCACGAAGGATGGAGTTTCGTACCGCCCACCCCTCTGGGATCCCTCACTCACGTTCGGGATGACGTGATTCCCGCGCTCGTTCGCATGACGACTTGTTCGCGTGATCCCGCTCCCGGCTCTCTTCATTCTGAATTCTTCATTCGACATTCGCACTTCATCTCGCCGGGACGGAGCTTCGTACCACCCACCCCTCTGGGGTCCCTCACTCACGTTCGGGATGACGCCATTGCCGTCGTTCGCCGCGCGTGCCGGATCAGGCTCATGCCAGCAGCGAGAAGTCCAGATTTCCGCCGGAGACAACAATCGCCAGCGGACCATCCGCGATCACCTTCTTCGTCATCAGAGTGGCAATCCCCAATGCCCCCGTGGGCTCGATGACGAGCTTCGTTCTGTACATGGCGAACTTCAGGGCTTGAAGCAGTTCCTCGTCGGTGACGGTGACGATGTCCTCGACTTCATTGCGCATGATCTCGAAATTGAGCTGGCCGATGGCCAGCGTGCGTGCGCCGTCGGCGATCGTTTTCGGAGGCTCGATCCTGACGATGGCTCCCGTTCGCAGCGACTGTTGCGCGTCGTTGCCTGCCTCTGGTTCGACTCCGATGATTTTCGTCTCGGGCTTCTTCGCTCTCGCAGCTGTGGCCACGCCCGAGATCAATCCGCCTCCGCCCACGGGAACGACGATCGTACGCACCTCGGGCCACTCCTCGAGAATTTCCAGTCCGACCGTGCCCGCGCCGCTGATGATGCGCTCGTCGTCGAAGGGAGGGATGAGGGCAGCGCCCGTTTCTTCCACGATCCGTTTTGCTACGTCGCCACGGGTCGACTCCGTGACGCCAGCCTGGACTACCGTCGCTCCGTATCCTTTCGTCGCCTCGACTTTTGCGGCGACGGATCCTTCCGGCATGACGATCGTGGCCCGGATGTCGAGCAGTTTCGCGGCCAGGGCCACTCCCTGAGCGTGGTTCCCCGAAGAGAAGGCCACCACGCCCCGCAGGCGCTGCTCCGGAGTGAGCTGAAGCAGGGCGTTCATCGCTCCCCGCACCTTGAATGCCCCGGCACGCTGAAGGTTCTCGCATTTCAGTCGGACTTCCACTCCCGCCAGATCGGAGAGCGTGCGGGAAGCGAGGAGCGGCGTGCGATGGATCCAGGGCGCGATGCGATCGGCTGCGGCCCGGATATCGGCGAGGGTGGGGGCGGGTGTGGACACGGATGCGTTCACGCCGACAGTATAGACCGGCCGGGCGTGGGCGGATCGCGGAAGCGCTTACCTGTCAGGGTTTATTTGACATGTGACTCGACTGGGGAGTATCGTTTTCGGGAAATCCGTCCATTTTGAGCACCGGACACGAAGGTCATTTCGGGTTGGAGGTTGGGGTTATGTGGAGATGGGTTACCCGCGGCCTGAGTATCGGCTGTCTTCTCGCGTTTTTTCCGTCACTGGTTTTTGCCGAGGATTTCATCGGACGCATCGACACTCCGCTCGAGGGTGAACGCGTCTCGGGCATGGTGGTCATCAAGGGTTTCGCGCTCGACACCGTCGACATCTCGCGCGTGGACCTCTATGTCGATGATCAGTTCCAGTTCCCGGCGAACATCAACATCCCCCGAATCGACGTCATCCAGTCCTATCCGGACTGGGCGGGCATTCAGACCAAGCAGCCCGGCTTTCAGGTCGGGTTCACGTCGAATCGATTTCCGAATGGCGCGCATACGATCGCAGTACGCGCGGTCCTTCAGGACGGCCGGGCCATTGAAGTAGGCCGCCGGGCGGTGGTCATCGACAACAGTGTCAACCAACCTCCCTTCGGATCGATCGATATTCCAGACACGTCGGGGACCTTCAACGCCAGCGGCTCGTTCCCGGTCACAGGCTGGGCCAACGACGTCGACGGCGTGGCCAGGATCGACGTGCTTGCGGACAATCTCGTGCTTCAGGCCGCTGCATACGGCGATCCGCGGCCCGATGTCGGTAACGCCTTTCCCGATCTCCCCGCCGCTCAGTTCAGCGGGTTCGTGGCCTTCATCGACAGCACCCGGCTCACGGGGGGCATCCACAATCTCACCGTGCGCGTAACCGATCGCCTGGGATTGTCGCGGATTATCGGGCAGCGAACGATTCAGGTATTCAACACTACTGCGAATCTGCGTCCGTTCGGCTATCTGGACGAGCCCCTGCGCGATGCCACCCTCTACGGCACCTGCAACAACCCGCCGGAAACCTGCAACGTTTCTCCCTGCCGCCCCACGCAGGTGCCGGCAACACCCAATCGCCACCTCACCCCGGTGCGAGGGTGGGCGCTCGATCTGGGAACACGCTCCGACACGGGACGCGTCGCCTACGTGGAGCTGATGATCGATGGAACGCGCGTTCTCTCGACGGATGATTGCCAGTTCAGCGCGGCCACAGGCACGTACGTGAACTGTTACGGCATCCCTCGGTTCGACGTTTCCCGCTACTACCCTACCTATCCCGATGCACCGCGCGCCGGGTATGTGTTCTCGCTGGATGTGGGCAGGCTCATTACCGACTACCACTATCCCGTGGGGTCTCACACGATGAAGATCCGTGTGGGCGACCAGGAACAGACCTTCGGCGAGATCCCCGGCACTTCGGGCATCCCCGTATTCTTCACCTGCCAGTCGGACCAGCAGGATTTTGCGTCGCTTGGCTACATCGACTTTCCCAACAAACAGGACTTCGTCAAGGGAACCGTGACCTTCTCCGGATGGGCCATCGACGAAAACGGCGGGGTGTCCACGGTGGAAATTCGCGTGGACGGCGTGCTGGCAGGTATGGCTCTTTACGGCTTGGTGCGAACGGACGTTGCCGCCGCCTATCCGACGGTGGTGAACAGCCTGGCGTCAGGGTGGCGCTTCAACTTCGACACCACACAACTCAGCGACAGCAAACACCGCCTGACCGTGGAGGTCCTGGACAACCGCGGGCACCGGAACATCATCGGCTCGGTGGATTTCTACACGGACAATCCGAAGTAAGGGTCACGATATCGAATGAAAGGCCCGGCTCGCGCCGGGCTTTTTTCATGGTGGAGCGAGGGGCTGGCGACCGTGTCGTTGAACCAGCCGAAGACTCTTCCTCGCTGCGCTCCAGTCACAGTCAGAACTCTCCCGACCTTGCCTTTCACTGATCACGAAACGCGTCATCCGAATGTGATCCGCAGTGTCGCCCGCTACGCGGGCTCGCCCGCTACGCGGGCTCTACATCGTGTGTGTCGCCGTCCCTACCTCCGACTGAAGCCGGAGGCTTACGATCTTGTGCCCGCTACGCGGGCGTAAGACGCCTCGGCAAGAGTTTTTTCACCCTGGTTCACTGCCCTCGGCTAGCTCGGTTATAAGAAACTCACACGTAGGGCATGTGACGTCCTCTCTGAAACTTGAACAGGTGATTCCTTCGCAAACGCGTCACCCCGAGCGGGAGCGAGGGGCCCCAGAGGGGTGTGTGGTAAGCGCCCCAGAGATCGTGTCCCCCGTCCACTGGGTCCGTCGCTCCCGCTCGGGATGACGGCGGCCATAAAGTTTCTTCACCCTGGTTCAGCAGTCTTGCTGTGCCCTCGATTGAAAGAAAATCACACGGGGCGCTCGTCATCCTGAGAGGTTGTGCGGAAATCGGGTTGATTCGTTTAAGGGATGGATTGC
>JBDTRY010000167.1:0-8726 GCA_039931435.1 Acidobacteriota bacterium
CGGCGATTTTCATAGAGCGTCTGCAGAGCGCTCATGGAAGGATGGAATCCCATGCGGGAGTCAACCTTCAGGATGCTGGCGTCGGCGATGGCCAGGTTCGGGCGCAGGGAACGGTATCGCGAGTCGGCGTAGGGGACGAACGTGTTCACGGTGTCGTTCCCGCCCGCCAGCTGCAGCACTACCAGAATTTTGCCGGGAGTGAGATTCGCCCCCCAGGCGCTGCGGGCCACGAACTGGGGCGCCAGAAACGACACCGTCACTCCCAGGGCGCTCGATTTCAGAAAATCACGTCGTGTGTTGGCCATGAATTCCTCCTGCTAGTAGGTCTGCCACTCGGGAAGCGAGAGGATCATGTGTGCAAGCCCGCGCTGCTTGGTGAGGAGAGCCGTGCCGTTCGGCAGCGATCCGGAAGGTGCCACGTAGTTGATGAGCTGGCCCCTGGAACCGGCGGCGAGATCCAGCGGCCCCAGGCGCCGGAGAAAAAAGTCGACCATCTGGCCAGGGGTGGTGAAACTCTGGCCGGCGATGAACGCCGCCGGATCGAAATAGAACGCCAGTGAGCCGGCTGTATTCATCCGAGTGAGCAGAGCCCCGGCGCTGATCCAGGCCAATCCGTCGTCCCATCCGGAGACGTCAGGCGGATTGAAGAGCGTCAGTCCTTCCAGACTCATGGCATTGAAGGAGAGGCGGCCCAGCTTGTCGGTGGTGAGCAGAAGTTGCCGCGCGCCGATGACCGTATGATCGACCGGGGACTTCACCTTCGTCCACAGAGCCTGCGCTGAGTACATTTCCGGCGACTTCAGGATCGCCGCCACGAGCACTTTCAGATCGGTCCCGCTATCGAGATAGATCCTGGCGAAGTTGTCGATCACCGTCTGGTCGGGACTGTCGTAGACGAGGTAACTGAACAGTTTGCCGGCGATGAGCCGTCCGTGCGCGAACTCGCCCGTGGCGATGCGCACGATATCGTCGCCGTTCCAGTCCCCTACCCGCCCCAGAAAGTCCTTCTGGGTGTGGTCGTGATAGGCGTCGACGAAGAGAAACGTCCGGTCCGGACTCCTGTCTCCACCTTTGTATGTCCAGCCGGTAAAGGCCTTGGCCGCCGAGAATACGTCCGGCTCCGAGTAGTAGCCTTGTCCGAGCGTGAATAGCTCGAGCAGCTCCCGGCCGTAGTTTTCATTCGGATGCTCTTTGCGGCTGGTGTAGTTGTCGAGCCAGACGAGCATGGCGATGTCTTTGGAAACATCAATGGTGAGATCGACGAATTTGCCCGTGGCGTATCTGCGAAACAGATTGTTCTGAACGAGCATGAGCTCGGCGAGCCTGACCTTGCTGATGGCCGTAGCGAAGTGGTCGTGCAGGAAAAGCGTCATGCGCTCTTCCAGCGGGCGCGGTGAATACACCATGCGGTAAATCCACCACTGGGCAATCCCCTGGAGGGTTGTGAGATCGAGATTGTAGGAGGCCAGGCGGGAATCCAGCGTCCCGGTGGGGATGGATTCGAAGTTGATCAGCTTGTCGACGGCGAGATCGAGTCCGTCCTGAACGGCCTGGTCAATTTCCGCGCCGGTACCACCGAATGCGGCCCGCCGCAGGAGGTGTGCGGCGTTCTGTTCGTTCCATGCGATCGATGCCATAACCGCTCCTCCCCTCGTGTCCTGCTCTCCGGGTTGAGAATTGGACGTCGGACACCGCCGGCCGTTTACCGGGCAGCGAAACAAAAGTCTACTCTCTAATGAAACGTCGCCGTTCTTTCGGGTCGCAGAGTGTTGGTCATCCTCAGAGAGCGCCCTCGCTTGTAAGAAACTCACATGGGGCGCTTGTCATCCTGAAGGAGCGCAGCGACCGAAGGATCTCTTCAGCGAGGAATGGGCTGGCAACCGGGAAGGTGGAAGAGATCCTTCGCTCGACGCTCAGGATGACAGCCGGCCATAGAGTTCGTCACCCTGGTTCAGCGCCCGCGGGATGACCGCGCTCATAGTTTTTTACCTCTGGTTCAGCGCCCCCACGCTCCGGGTCCGGGATGGCAAACGCTGGACCCTTCAGCAATTACGAACCGATCCCCCGTAGCATCTCCACGGCAACCCGCCGGTCGGCCTGACGAAGCAGCGACTCCCCCACGAGAATGGCATCGAAGCCGGCGTTCTCCAGCCGGAGCGCATCGTCACGGGTTCGTACGCCGCTCTCAGCCACCGTGACCACCGAGTCGGGAATGGACTTTCGCAGTCGCTCCGATGTAGCCAGATCCACGGCGAACGTTCGCAGATCGCGGTTGTTTACGCCCACGATCTGCGCACCTGCTTCCAGTGCCTGCTCGAGCTCCTGCTCGTCGTGGACTTCCACAAGTCCGTCGCGACCGAGCTCGGAGAGGATCGACAGGAACTCACGCAGGCGCGAGACGTCGAGCACGGAGGACAGAAGGAGAACTGCATCGGCTCCTGCAGCAACGCCCCTGTAAATCTGAACGGGGTCGACGACGAAGTCCTTCATGACCACAGGGAGGCCCACCGATCGGGCGCGATAAACCCACTCCATCGAACCATGGAAGAAGTGAGGCTCCGTGACGACGGAGATTGCGCTGGCGCCGCCATCGCGGTACTGGGATGCGATGGCAACGACATCGGGATTCTCCACGATCGTCCCCGCAGACGGCGACGATCCTTTCACCTCCGCAATCACGGTGATGGGCCCCGTCCCCCGACGGAGCGCGGACTGAAATGAGTGTTTGGTTTTCTGTGCGGCGCGGTTTCGGGCAGCGCGGTGCAAGGCCCGCCAGTCCACGACGTCGTGACGAAGGTCTTCCCGGGTGCGTTCGACGATCTGGCGCAGCACATCGTTCATGGCAATGGCACGCCGCCGAGGATCGCTCGCACGACATTCCCAGCCCGCCGTGGTGCTTCCCGGTCATCGCCCTCTCCGACAGCGTTCACGATGGCGCTGCCCACAACGACGGCGTCGCAGACCTCGCGGAGCTGCAGGAAATGTTCGCGCCGCGACACGCCGAACCCCACTGCCAGAGGATGCCGCAGAGTCTGGCGAATCGTTTTCAGCCGCTCAAGCAGACCTTCCGCCAGTTCACGTCTCGACCCGGTAACTCCGGTGGTCGATACGTAATAGACGAAGCCGTCACTGAACCGATCGATGAGACGCAGACGCCGGTCGGGAGTCGTGGGCGTTGCCAGAAAAATCATGACCAACCCGCTTCCGCGCATCGTCGCACGGAATTCATCCGCGGCCTCGGGAGGCAGGTCGGTGACGAGGACTCCGTCAATTCCGGACTCGGCGGCACGCTGTGCGAACCTCACCAGCCCGTATCGCAGAATCGGGTTGAGATAGGAAAAGGCGATCAGGGGAATCGTGCTCTGTTCCCGGACAGAGGCCGCGATGCGAAAAACGTCGTCGATCGTCGTTCCTCTTTGCAGTGCTCGATAGGAAGCGGCCTGAATGACCGGGCCGTCCGCGATGGGATCGGAAAACGGTATCCCGAGTTCGATCAGGTCCGCTCCGCTGCGCTCCAGTTCGCGCACAATGTCCACGGTGACAGGAACATCCGGATCCCCGCAGGTCACGTAGGCGATGAGCCCGCAGCGCCGCTCTCCTCGGAGCCGCTTGAACGCGGCCGTGATCCGGTTCACTGGCCCGGGCTCTCCATCGCTGAAACCTGCGGTACATCCTTGTCTCCCCGGCCGGAGAGATTCACCAGGACGATTGTTCCGCGCCCCAGTTTTTTCCCTTCTCGCATCAGATAACCGAGCGCATGGGCCGACTCCAGCGCCGGAATAATTCCCTCGGTTCGGCTGAGACGATGGAACGCCTGAAGGGCGAGATCGTCGTCGCAGACGTCGAACTCCACCCGCCCCTGCTGCGCGAGCCAGGCGTGCTCCGGACCAACCGACGGGTAATCCAGACCGGCTGAGATCGAATGGGTCTCACTGATCTGACCCCAGGCGTCCTGCAGCACGAGAGATCGCGTACCGTGCAGCGTTCCAGGAGCACCGCCCCGGAATCTCGCAGCGTGATCCCCGAGACCCGTTCCGCGGCCGCCCGCTTCAACGCCGATAAGCCGTACGTTCTCGAACGGAACGAAATCGTGAAAAAGGCCGATGGCGTTCGAACCACCGCCGACACAGGCTACGGCCACGTCGGGCAGCCGGCCGGTACGCCTCTTCATCTGGCCGAGAGCTTCGCGGCCGATGACGGACTGAAAATCACGAACCATCATCGGGTAGGGATGTGGCCCGAGGACGGAACCGAGAATGTAGTGCGTGCTCGTCACATTTGTGACCCAGTCGCGAATCGCTTCGTTGATTGCGTCCTTCAAGGTGCGGCTGCCGCTGGCCACGGGAATCACTTCAGCGCCCAGCAGGCGCATGCGAAACACGTTCAACTCCTGGCGGGCCATATCCACCTCGCCCATATAGACGTGGCATTCCAGGCCGAGCAGGGCACATGCTGTCGCTGTGGCCACACCGTGCTGGCCGGCGCCCGTCTCGGCGATGATGCGCTGCTTGCCCATGCGACGGGCCAGCAGGGCCTGACCGACGGCGTTGTTGATCTTGTGGGCGCCGGTGTGATTGAGATCTTCCCGCTTCAAAAACAGGCGCACGCCACCGCATTCTTCGGCGAAGCGTCGGGCCTCGGTCAGCGGCGTCGGCCGCCCGGTGTAGTTCCTGTAGACTTCGTCGATTTCCTGGCGGAAGGTCTTGTCCCGCTTCGCGCTGCGGTAGGCGCGCTCCAGTTCCTCGAGCGGAGTGATGAGTGTTTCCGGTACGAACCTGCCGCCGAATTCGCCGAAATAGCCGTTGCGATCCGGGAGGGTTGGTCTGGGCATCAAGCTCCCTTCCTCACAGCCTGGATGAGCTGGCGGATTTTGTCTCTCGACTTCACACCTGGCGCATCCTCGACGCCGCTGGCCACGTCGAGCCCATCCGGCCTGATCACCGCGACGGCTCGCCGGACATTGTCCGGCCGCAGGCCCCCAGCGAGAAAAAACGGTTTGTCTCTGGGAGCCTGAGCCATCACGCTCCAGTCGAATGCCTGGCCAGTCCCGCCTGGGACGAACTGATGGAAGGAATCGAAGAGAAACCACGAGGCAATCTCGTAGGCAGAGGTATCGGGCAGCTTGCCCGCAAGGCGAAACACCTTGATGGAGTCGATCCCTATGCCCGCCAAAAGCTCGGGCGATTCCGAGCCGTGGAACTGAATCAGATCAAAACCGGCTTCTTCAGCGATGCTCTTCACGGTAGGGGGCGACTCATCGACAAAAACGGCAACGAGCCGGACCGCTGCGCCGGATTGCCGAACGGCGGAAGCGATTCGCACTGCCTGCGCACGCTCTACGCGTCTGGGTGAGGAAGGAACGAAGTTCAGACCGATGAAATCAGCTCCTTCATCGACGGCGCAGAGCGCGTCATCGACTCGGGTAATTCCGCAGATCTTGATCATCGGTGTCGTCATCTCCCCGCCACTTCTCCGCGAATCGAATTCTCCTGTCACTGCGCATTCGTCGCCTGAATGAGCTCTTTGAGCTTGCCCATGGCACTGCCGGAATCGATCGATTCCCTGGACGCCGTCACTCCCTCAGCGAGTGAAGTCACGGATCCCGATACGTAGAGCGCCGCAGCGGCGTTGGCCAGCACTACGTCTCGGACCGCACCCTCACCGCCCCGCAACACTGCCTTGGCTATTCGGGCGTTCGCCTTCGAATCACCTCCGAGAATCGTTTCCAGCGGATAGGATCGGAGACCCAGCTCTTCGGGAGTGACTCGATAGCAGTTGATCTCACCGTTTTTCAGCTCACAGATCTCCGTGGGAGCAGAAATCGAGATTTCGTCCAGGCCGTCCAGGCTGTGCACAACAAGGGCGTGCCGCGATCCCAGAGCGCGAAGCACTTCGGCAACGGTACGAACGAGGTCAGAGGCATAGACACCGACCACCTGCGATTGGGCGAAGGCCGGATTCGTCAATGGACCGAGCAGATTGAAAATCGTGCGCACTCCGAGGTCCCTGCGCACCGCTGCCATGGAGGCCATGGCCGGGTGAAGCCTGGGAGCAAACAGAAAGGAGATGCCCACTTCATGGAGCACCTCGTTCACCCTTCTTGCATCGATATCGATGTTCACGCCCAGCGCCGTGAGAACATCGGCACTGCCGCAGCTCGATGAGACGGCGTGATTGCCATGCTTGGCAACTCTGGCGCCCGCCCCGGCGGCAACGAAGGCGGACACCGTGGAAATGTTGAAGGTTCCCCGCCCGTCACCTCCCGTCCCGCAGGTATCGATCAGACCCTCGGCCTCGATCCCCAGGGGCACGACGCGTTCACGCATGGCCATGGCAGCGCCCGTGATCTCCTCCACGGTCTCGCCTTTCATGCGCAGCGCGACGAGAAATCCACTTTTCTGGATGTCACTGGCTTTGCCATCCATGATCTCGCCGAAAACCTCATGCATCTCGTCGCGTCCGAGGTTTTCACCGCCGACCACTTTCTTGATCGATTCTGCAATCATCGCTCGTCCTGCGATCTGGCTTCCGCGATGAATTCGGCGACACTCATCTCTGTCTGTTCTCCGGAACGAAGCATCTTCACGCGTACCTTTCGAGCCTGCGTTTCGTCCCTGGCACCATGGTCGGCGTCAACGAGCACTGCATATCGGGCGCCCGAAGCATCGGCCGCCTTCAAAGCTTTGCCGAGGTTGAATCCCGCCGAGGCCTTGTAGCTGTAGATCGCCGAGAGGCCGCCCTCCCGCACCGCGGCCACCACTTCCAGCAGCCGGCTCTCGGCGACTGCGCTTTCTCCCTGCATTACGAACGCGTCCACGGATCGGGCGTGTGCAACGGCCAGGCCCCGGTCCTTGAGCAGTTCCCCGAGAACGACGTCACCGAAGCCGAATCCCAGTGCGGGCACGTCGATCCCGGACAGAGAAGCGAAAAGCGAGTCGTAGCGTCCGCCCCCGCAGATGGCACGCAGTTGCCCCTTCCTGTCGAAGATTTCGAATACGATGCCGGTGTAATACGCCAGCCCGCGTACGATCTTCATATCGAACTCGATGTAGTCGCGAAATCCGAGAGCGGAGAGGGCGCCCACGTAGGTGGAGTGATCCTCGAGGATCCTGTTCAGCTCGGGATTGCCGCCGAACCGCGCCTGGAGTCCTTCATGAGTGATTGAGGTCAAGTCCAGCGTCTCGGCGGCCTGGGCGTCGTTCAATCCAATTTCCTGCAGCCTCTTCAGTCCCACCTCGCGGGAATCCCGCTCAATCTTGTCCACGACGTTGTAGGCGACGGGGAGGGCCTCCTCGCTGACACCGATCTCCAGGAGTGCATGCCGGAGAAGCCGGCGATCGCTGTAGCGCGCTACGACATCCTCTCCGGTCAGTCCGAGCGTACGAAGAACGTCGAGAGCGGCGGCCAGCAGATCGGCGTCGGCCAGCACCGATTGTTCGCCGACGATGTCCATGTTCAACTGGAAGTGCTCCCGGAGGCGCCCGCGCTGCTGTTTTTCATAGCGGAACAGTTGCGGAGTGGAGTACCAGCGCACGGGCCGGGGAGTTCCCTTGATACGGGCGCCGAGCATGCGCACCAGCGATGGGGTCATTTCCGGCCGCAGGGCCACATCACGCCCGCCCTTGTCGGTGAAGTTGAAGAGCTGATTGACGATCTCGGGGCCGGATTTTTCGACGAACAGCTGAAGAGATTCCAGCGGCGGACCGTCGTACTGCTCGAATCCGTAACGGCGGGCGACGTCGTTCCAGGCATCGAAAATCTGCTGGCGCCGGGCCATTTCATCCGGATAGAAGTCGCGAAAGCCCGGCAGGGCTGCATGCTTTGTCATGGGTAGTGGCCGGTCAGTAGTCAGACGAAACCTGTAGACAGTAGATGACGGAGTTCTTGGCTGTCTACTGCCGGCAGATCTCGCCCCTCAAGATCCACTTCATTCTCAGGCTCAGGCCGGGGAGTCTCCGGCAAGAATATCGATCCGCTCCTGAGCGAAGGCAGCCCGGCGCGCATCGCCTCTCCGGGCGTAGGCATTCTTGAGATTGGAGAGCAGCCGCACGAGCGTTTCCCGCTCGGTCCACCCGCGAAGATGTTCGCTCTTCAGGCGGATACGACCGCGGCTCATGTCCGAGAGGAGATCGTCAATCTCCTTGAGGGTCAGAGTCTGGCCGGCATGGTACGGATCCACATACAGTTCATTCAAGTCAAACTGCACCTTGACCAGATAATGCCCGGGCAGGCCGACTCCGACGGCTTTCAGCCCGATCCGCTGCGCCAGATCCATGAATATGATCGAGAGGGTGATCGGCAGCCCGAGCTTTCTGTCGAGCACTTCGTTGAGATAGGAGTTTCGGGGATCGTAATAATCAACCTCGTCCCCGGAGAACCCTTCGCGGTCGAACATCTCGGAGTGCAGGTAGCCGAGCAGGAACACCGGTGGATCTCCGGGGCTGGCGTGAGCCAGCACCCTCGTGGCGATCTGTTCCAGTACAGCGAGGGATCCTTCGACGTCCAGCGCCGGGTATTCCTCGAGTGCGATGAGCAACGAGCCACGGGCCAAATCCGATGGCCCCAGTTCTCTCGCAGCGAAATCGCGGAACTGGCGGCGGGCCTCGGCGGGATGGATGAAAATCGTGTCGGTCATCGACGTGAGGCGGAAACCCGCGGGGCCTCAGGATTGAGATCGTGCCTGCAGCTCCGGGACAGTCCGCTATGATTGATGGTTCGGGCCATGC
>JBDTRY010000168.1:0-8707 GCA_039931435.1 Acidobacteriota bacterium
AGAGAGCGATCCTTCTCGATGTAACGGCGGTACTCACGAATGGTCGTGGCCCCCACACAGGAAATCTCGCCCCGCGACAGAGCGGGTTTGAGAATGTTGGCGGCGTCGAGCGAACCTTCGGCGGATCCCGCTCCGATCAAGGAATGGATCTCGTCGATGAAGATGATGATGTCGTTGTTCTCTTTCAGCTCCTTGATGATCCCCTTCAGGCGCTCTTCGAACTGACCGCGGTACTTTGTTCCGGCCACGATCAAAGAAAGGTCGAGAGAGAGGATGCGCTTGTTGGCGATGAATAGGGGGACGTTCCCATCCACGATGCGCTGTGCCAGCCCTTCCACGATGGCCGTTTTACCGACACCGGGCTCCCCGAGGAGGATGGGGTTGTTTTTGGTGCGGCGGGAAAGGATCTGAATGATCCGCTCCACTTCCTTCTCACGCCCGATGAGCGGATCGAAGGTGCCCTGATGGGCCATCTGCGTTAGGTCGCGGGCGTACTCGGCGAGAAAGGGCAGCTCTTTCTTCTGCTTGTCCGCTTCCCGCTCTTTGAGAATGGAGATCGTCTCTTCACGAACGCCGTAAACGTTCAAGCCCTTGGCGCTGAGAATGCGGGCGGCTGTCGACGATTCCACGCGAAGAATGCCGATGAGCAGATGCTCGGTGCCGACGTACTGGTGCAGCATCGACTCTGCCTCGTGCGCCGCGTAGGCCAGAATCTTTTTTGATTCCTCGGACAGGGGCAGTTCCGCGGATGATGAAATGCGGTCCACAAACAGGCGGTCGCCTTCCACCTCCCGGCGGATCTGCTCGGGCTTGACGTTGAAGCGGGAGAAGATCTCCTTGATGATCTCTTCCCCCTCGCGCAGGACGCCGAGAAGGATGTGCTCGGACTCGATGACCCGGGAGCCGAGCTTCGAGGCCTCGTAGCGGGCGAAGAAAAGTGCGCGTCGTGCCTTCTCGTTGTATTTCTCGAACATGGCTATGGGACTGCGTGGTTCCTCATCTCGTACGTCCGGTCACAGCGCGATGCCAACTCCTGATTATGCGTGACGATCACTGACGTCAGTTGACGTTTCTGATGACATTCTCTCATGAGATCGAAAACCCTCTCACTAGTCTCCAGATCGAGGTTCCCTGTCGGCTCGTCAGCAAGGAACAGCACAGGGTCGGGAAGAAGCGCCCGGGCGATGGCCACCCTCTGCTGTTCGCCTCCTGAGAGCTGGCTAGGAAAGTGACGCCTCCTGGCCGAAAGACCGAGTTCGGAAAGCAGACTCGACGCCGCTTTCAACGCCTCGTCTTTGGCAATTCTTCCAATCCATCCGGGCATGGCCACGTTCTCCTCTGCTGTGAATTCGGGCAGAAGATGATGGAACTGAAAGACGAACCCCACGTTTCGATTGCGGAATCTGGCCACTTCGTCGTTGCTCATCCCCGTGACGTCGGAGTCGCCGATCCGGATCGTTCCCGTATCCGGACGATCAAGTCCGCCTAGAAGGTGCAGGAGCGTCGATTTGCCGATTCCCGATGGGCCGATGATGGCCAGCATCTCCCCCTTCTCCACCGTGAGATCGAGCGCCTCGAACACAGCCACAGGGACCTCGGCACTGCGATAAGTCTTGGAGAGATCGCGCGCTTCGAGAAATGACATGCGGGGATTATAGAGGCGAGAAGCGAGAGGCGAGCAGTCCTTCGCCCCGCTTGCGGGGAGAAGGTGGCGAGTGAAGCAAGCCGGATGAGGGGCGCGCCAGCAGAACTCTATCCTGACTCTATCCCGGGTCAGTTTCTTACAAGCGAGTGCACAGCGAGGGGCGCTGAACCACGGTGATGAAACACGAGTGCCGACTGTAATCCTGAGCGTCGAGCGAAGGATCTCTTCCACCTTCCCGGTTGCCAGCCCATTCCTCGTTGAAGAGATCCTTCAGTCGCTGCGCTCCTTCAGGATGACAAGCGCCCCATGTGAGTTTTCTTACAGGAGCGGGCACAAGCGAGCCTGGATCCTCGCCTGGTTCCAGAACACCTCGAATTTCGCCGGAGATCCCTCGCCTTCGGCTTCGGGATGAACATGTTCCCGGCGAGAACGCTACGGTTTCTCCGGAAACCTCGCCGCGTTTACCTGGATCGCGCTCTGCTGCCGGAGGTCGCGAATGAGCTTGTTCACTTCCAGCATGACCTTGTCCGTTTTCTCGGCCAGAAGGCGATCACGAATTTCCGTGCGCACTTCTTCAAACGGAGCAACTTTCGAGTCTTCGCGATCTTCGAGCTGAATGAGGTGATACCCGAACTGCGTCTTTACGACGCGGCTGATCTGGCCCTTCTGCAGCGTGAAGGCCACTTCTTCGAACTCTGGCACCATCGAGCCGCGGCCGAACCATCCCAGCTCTCCGCCGTTCGGGGCGAGCGAATCCTCGGAGAACTGCTTTGCCAGCTCGCCGAAGTCGTATCCCTGACGGAGACGCTGGGCCATGGCCGTGATCTTCTCCAGCGCCTTCTCGTCCGTGGTGGCGTTGTCGCCACTGCTGTTCGTAACGGGGTTGGCGTCGGGAGTAACGATGATGTGCCGGGCCCGAATGCGCTCGGGAAGCCGGTAAGCCTCCTGGTTCTTCTCATACTCGGCGCGGATGTCCGCTTCGGTGACGATCTGCGCGCCCACAGCGTCGCGGACGTAGGCGTTGTAGAGCGCACGATCGGCCGCGTCCTGCATTTCGGCCTTCACGTCGGGATTCCTGTTCACGCCCTCCTTGATGGCCTGCTGGACGATCAGACGCTGCTCGATGTAGGTGGAGAGGAATGCTTTCTTGCCACCGACGCGATCGTAATTGAGGCGCATCTGGGGCGAAAGATGGGAGTAGAGGTCGTCCAGCTGCTTCATGGTGATCACATCGCCGTTGACCGTGGCGGCAACCTCGGAAGCGGGAACGGCGCTCTTGTCAGCCATGGCGTTCGGCGCTGGCGGAGATGCCGGCTTCGGCTTCTGGGCCGCGAGCGGCAGAGTGGTAACGACGAGTGCGATCACAGCGAGTTGCAGCTTCATCCGGCCTCCGGTGACGATTGGATCGATTCGGTCCCATTAAGACGGACGGGGGAACAGGGAGGTTCCGCGGGGCATTCCGAATGGCAATCGTCGCCTGCCGGGCGTCGAACCCGTCATCCGACACGATGAACGACCTTTCGGAAAACAACCCGGGCTCCGACGAACAGGCGTCCCCCGCAATCGAGCGATGCATCGATAGCCCATTTCTTCCACAACATCCGAGCTCCACGGAGCGAAGTTCACGCGACGCCGGGCGCAAACGACGCGAGCATCCCATCGCGCTCGATCACTGCAAATTGTCTGCTTCGGATTTCAGCGGGATTCGGCGCTGCCATCCAGGTCCCGATTTCTCGTCCGCCAGTCGAGCAAAACAAAATTTCAGGAATCATGTCAAGGAGCTTGTCAAGAAATTCTACTCACTGTGGAAATCAGTGGCCGACTTCGACGTACAGGCCACGATCGCCGGGCCATCACTGTTGAAAAGCTGCGGATGCGTTGTGAGTTCTCCACCCTCCTTCCTTTCTATCCGTACAATCACCTTTACCAACATGTCCATCGCTGCTGTCGACGTCGTCATCGACAAACCTCTTCCGCAGAATCCTGAAGCGGAACGTTCAGTACTCGGATCCATTCTCATCGATAACGGCGCCTACTACCGAGTCGTGGAGAGCATCGACACCGGCGACTTTTTCAAGGACGCTCACCGCACGATCTTCACGGCCATGACCCGGCTGGCGGAGAGCAGCCGGGAGATCGATCTTCTGACGCTGAAGGAAGAACTGTCCAAGCGGGGAGAACTGGACAAGATCGGCGGCGCCGCATACGTCTCGTCACTCGTCGACGGAATTCCGGACATCGGCAACGTCGAACGTTACGCCAAGATCGTGAAAGAGAAATCGACGCTGCGCCGGCTGATCGTCATGGGCAACAGCGTCATGCGCGCCGCCCTGGAGCCGCCGGGTGAGCCGCGCGACATTCTCGAAGTTGCAGAGAAGTCGATCTATGAAATCGCCGAGCGCAATCTCGAAGGAGGCTTCATAGCCATCGACCGCATCACGCGCACGAACATGGCCGCCATCGAGCAGTTGAACGGCACCCACGGCATGGTCACGGGGATACCGACAGGCTACGAGCGCTTCGACGAGTTCACCTCAGGATTTCAGAAGCAGGACCTCATCATCCTCGCCGCCCGGCCTTCGATGGGGAAGACCTCGTTCATGATGAACATGGCCGAGACCATGGCCGTACCCGACCGCGCCGGAACGAAAGAGAAGTTGTACAGCGTGGGAGTGTTCTCCCTGGAGATGTCCAAGGAGCAGATCGGACTGCGCATTCTCTCGTCCGAGGCGGGTGTGTCCAATCACCTCATCCGCTCCGGAATTCTGTCCGAGAAGAACTGGCGAGACCTCGCCGAAGCCTCGGCCCGCATCGCCCGCGCCAGGATCTGGATCGACGATTCGCCGGGAATCGACGTCATGGAGATGCGCGCCAAGGCACGCCGCCTGAAGATGGAGCATTCCCTGGACATCATCATGGTGGACTACCTGCAGCTCATGGCCGTGAAAGGGAAGACGGAATCGCGAAATCAGGAGATCTCACAGATCTCCCGCGGTCTGAAGGCCATCGCCAAGGAACTGAACGTCCCTCTCCTCTCGCTCTCCCAGCTTTCTCGCCGGCCGGAACAGCGTACCGGCGACCACCGCCCACAACTGTCGGACCTTCGTGAGTCAGGCTCGATCGAACAGGACGCGGATCTGGTCTGCTTCATCTACCGTGACGAGGTCTACAACAAGGAGACCGAGGACAAGGGAATCGCCGAGATCATCATCGGCAAGCAGCGCAACGGTCCCATCGGCGATTTCAAACTCGTTTTCCGTAGCGACATCACCAAGTTCTTCAACTACTCGCCGGAGCCGGATTTCCTTCCCGCCTGATCCCCGCCCCTCGGCGGCGTGTGATACCCGTCACGCGATGGAGACAACGGCAGTGTAAGATCCATCCATCCCCTGGAGATGTAACTGGCTGGAGTGCGGCGCCCTGTTCGTTTGATGAACTGCGCCTGCCCTTCCAGCGGAGGATGCGATGTACCGAAGGACTCCAACGCGGGGCAACCGCGGCCAGGCCATTGCCGAATACATCCTGCTCATCGGCCTGATCATCCTCTTCATGATCGTCGTCCTCTACGAGTTTCGCGATTCAGTGAATATCTACACGAACCGGGTTATCGCCTGGATCGAGGGACAGGACACGCCTCCCCAACCTGTCGCTACACCCACACCCGCGCCCCGGATTGTCGCCCCGCCGCCACCCGCCACCCCGACACCCCGTCCCAGCACCACACCGACGCCTGCCCCCACGCCTGCGGACGACTCGGCCACGTTTCTCACAGGACGCTGGTGCGGGCCACAGTTCACGTGGGTCGTCTCCCGATCGGCGCCGGGCCAGATCTATGCCTATCGAATTTACCCGGACGGGCGGCAAAGCGCGGGAGATTATTTCAATCTGACTGTACTCCGGCCCGGAATCATCCGCGAGACCGGAGTGCGCAATCCAAACGATATCGGGGACGCGGCCCGGATCTCCGACAACACCATTCAGTCGCCTCCGAATAATGGCGGCTATCTCACGCGCTGTTGAGGTGTGGGGCCGTTTTCTGGACAACAGGTGTTCGGACGCTCAATCCTCAGAGGAGGTCACTCCCCGCGAGCGCAGGCCGTTCAATTCGGCAGGAGCGTAGCCGAGCCATTGCAGAATCTCCGTCGAATGCTGCCCCAGTACCGGAGGAGCACCAGCGTCCCGCGGACGAGCACCGCCGTGGAGCACAGGATCATTCACCGAGCGGTACGGTCCGATGTGCGGGTGCTCGATGGTCATGAGAAGCGGGCCGGCTGCCTCCATGACCCCGTGAAAATCCTTGACCACCGCCGCGGGAACCGAGGCCAGGCGGCAGCGTTCTACCCAGTGCTCGCGAGAGCCGCAGGCGAAGATCCCTTCCAGAATTTCCACCAGCGCCTGGCGATTGTCCACGCGATCTTCATTCAAACGGAACCGCTCGTCGGATGCGAGTTCCTCCCGTTCGAGAACGTCCCTGCATAGCCGGGCGAAGTGCCGGTCGGTTCCCGCTCCCACCACGAACAGACCATCCGTGGCATGAAAGGATTGGTATGGAACGATCGAAGCGTGTGCGTTTCCGTAGCGCTGCGGCTCCACGCCGGTGAGCAGGAATCCCTGGGCGACATTAACCAGAGAGGCTACGGTCGCCCCCTGCAGTGAGACCTCGACGTGTTCCCCCAGGCCGGAACGTTCCCGGGCATAAAGCGCACCGAGGATGGCCGAGCAGGCGAAGTGCGCGGTGAGAACATCGGCCAGGGCCACACCGATCTTCGAGTGAACACCATCCGGTTCTCCGGTGATGGCCATCAGACCGCAGGCCGCCTGAGCCAGCAGGTCGTAACCGGGAACATCTTCGTCCAGCGATCCCCGCTCGAAACCGCGGATGGAACAGATCACCGCTCTGGGATTGATCGCGCGCATGCGATCGACAGAGAGCCCGAGCGAAGCCAATTGCCTGGGAAGAAAATTTTCGACTACGACATCAGCGCGCTCGATCAGCCTTCGGGCCACGTCCTGCCCTTCGCCGGACCGAAGATTCAGCCCCAGGGATTCCTTGTTGCGATTGACGGAAAGGAAGTAGGCACTTTCAGTGCCGGCGAAGGGCGGACCCCAGCGCCGTGTCTCGTCTCCCCGTTGCGGCTCCTCGACCTTGATCACGCGCGCACCGCGGTCGGCGAGCATCATCGTGCAAAGAGGGCCGGCCAGAACACGGGAGAAGTCGGCGACGAGAATGCCGGAGAGAGGAAGCATATGTTCAGGTCAGGGAGAGGGTGAAAGGGCAAAGGCGAAAAGCGAATGTTGAATGTTGAATGAAGAATGTTGAATTGAGAATGAAGAAGCCGGAGAACGGTCCCTCGCCCCGCTTAGCGGGGAGAGCCGGGTGAGGGGCGCTGACCGATCCCTGATCTTCACCACTCAACATTCACCATTCAACATTCAACATTCGCTTTTCGGTCACTCGCTTTTCGATCCACTCACTCATACGACCGTTTCAGTGTTTCCAGATCGTCAACGGTCTTTCGCAAAATCCCCACGACCTTGTGAATCTCCGTTCCGTAGAGCCGCAGCTCGGCATCGCACTCGGTCAAGGCGTAGACGGCCTCGTCTTTTTCCAGGCGGTCCCGCTCGAAACGGAGCCGCTCACAAAGCTCGTCGATCTCGGTGAGGAGAATGAAATTGATGTCTTTTTCGCCGAGGTAGCGCTTGCACTGTGGGCAGTAGATGGACCGCTCCTCAGAGCCTTCGACGAGCTCGAAGACGAACTGGCGCTGGCATTGCGGGCATTCGAAAACTTCCGGTAGCACGGTTCCTTTTCCCACCTCTGGCGACGCCCTGAAACAGCCCTTTGATTTTGGAATTCCAATCTTGACCGGGGCGTTTGGCTCGTGTAAGCATACGCCCCCTCCGTCTTACTGGGAGATCGTTCAATGGTAGGACAAGCGGCTCTGAACCGCTCAATCGGGGTTCGACTCCCTGTCTCCCAGCCACTCCCCACCTTCCGCTGCCTTCGCCAGTGCATCGAAGGGCGATCGCACTGACGCGGTGAGAGTTCCGGCGTAGATCGTGGAGTTCGAACAGAGAACTGGCAGCAAGCGGCGTCGCTCAGCTGGCGGTTGCGCAACGTATTGATCTGCTGCGCGTCTCTGAGGCACGGAAACCATTCGAGCGGGGCGCTGATGCTGCGACCGTCCGAGTTGCACGACGAGCGTATCGGTGCCAGATTCGACGCTGAGTGCATGCGGCTCACGACCGACGGAAGTGTTCTTTCCAAGCCTCCGCGAACATCGCGCGATGCTGCCTCGCAAGGTCGCGGACGCGCCGGCGTCAGGCCTTCCGAGTACACCAGTTCGACCGGCTCGATCCTGAGATCGACGCTTTCACGATCTCGCGCCCAGGGTGACGAGGAGTTCGTCCAGTTGCGCGAATGTTTCGACGGTCACATCCGCAGCGCCGGTACCGGCAGCGTCCAGAGCTTCCTTCGAGGGATACAGCTCCCGCATGACCAGCAGCGTCTTGCCATCTGTCTCCTCGAAGGTCACCGTGGTGACGGACCCGTTGTCACCACTTTCCTCATTGGTCCAGACGAGGCGCGAGTGCGGGGTCACTTCGATGTACTTCCCGAAGAACTCCATGGTCGAGGCATCGTCACTGAACACCAGACGATACCTGCCGCCGGTGCGAACGTCCGCGTCGAGCGACAGCAGGGACATGCCCATCGACTTCGGCACCCACCACTGTTTGAGCAGCTCGGGCCGGGTCCACGCCTCGAACACGAGACGCGCCGGCCCATTGAAGGTTCGCGTCACGACGAGCTCACGCTCGGACTTCCGTTCCACGGTCGTGCGGTTCTTCGTGGGAGTGGGCTCAATTTCTCTTTTTTCCACCATCGACTTTTTCCTTTCGATTCAGTGCCTCGATAACCGTGTCCAACGCTTCGAAGCGTGCGCTCCAGAGATTGTGGTACCCCTCGATCCATACTGCCGCTTCCTCCAGTCGACGCACCCCGAGCGTGCAGGTCCGCACGCGCCCGACCTTCTCCGTGGTGACGAGCCCCGCCTGTTCCAG
>JBDTRY010000169.1:0-8707 GCA_039931435.1 Acidobacteriota bacterium
GATTACGCAGTCGTATGGAGAATCGAGATTGAGAGAGGCGTCATTCGACAAAGTACGGCTCCTTCGTGAGGACCAGATCAACGGCAAGCCAGTGAGTCATGAATCGGGTGAGGTGGGGCGCTTCGCCGGAACGGTGATTACCGCCCGCCCGCGGCGACGAGAGGTTGCAGGGATGAGTCGACTCTGATCGAAACGTTGCTTGCGGCGATGGGAGTGGAGCCGCCGTTCTTTTTCACCCAGACGACGATCGTATAAACCCCGGCGCCCTGATCCAGCGGAACCTGGAACAGAAATCTTCCGTCCTGCGAGACCGGAAAGGTTCGTGCTTGAACGTCGGTGACGCTGCCGGGACGAACGTAGGCCCGGCCGTCCAGCAGCCGCTCATTTCTGCGGGAGACCGGGGCGGGAAGAAAATCGCGACGGCCTGGGGGAAGGCCGTAGCTGTCGCGACCGTTAGCCGTCACCGCGGACAATGGCTGCGGGTTGTTCTCGAAGTACACGCTGATGGCCTCAGTCTGAAATCCCGCGACCGGCTGTCCTTCAGCCACCAGCTGGTCGCTGCCCGTTGCTGTTCGTGCCAGAGGACGCGACCAGTTCACGTAGCGGCGGATGAACTCCTCGGTCATCCTGAACTCGCCCCGTTCCCAAGCCAGACCCACTCCGACGTGGGTGGCAAACGGATCCAGGATCGTACGCCGGTGGCCGTCGTTGGGCGGCAGCTCGGCGAGCATCGTTCGTTGTGACTGCGAGATCAGGTCAGGAATCATGGCCGGGGAGAAGCGATAGTTCGCCGACCAGGCTGCCGTGTTCTGACTGAGGCCGTCGTTTCCTCCGGCAAATGAATAACGCATGTATGGCGAGAGACCATCGAGGGTGAAGTGACCGGTGGTCCGATTGCGGATCTGCTCGTCGCAGTAGCGGTCGGCAACCTCGGACGACTGCGGGTCGAAAAGCACCGGTGGCAAACCGGCGCGCGCACGGTCCCGGTTGATGCGCTGCACGAGATCGAGCTTCAACGACTGGCGCCCGACGTCAGCCAGCTCGTCTGCCTGAGCCACTCCAGCCGGCAGACCAAGCAGTCCTGTCGCCAGCGCCAGAAGCAGGAGCTTCGTGAACTGTGGGGTGAGGTGTCTCACGCAGGGAGAATAAGGCGAAACGGCCATGGTTTTGTTTCCATTCGCGCAAGCACAGCCTGTGCCGGACGAAACCGAGGTCCGAAGGTGCGGATCAGTCGCACCCTCTTCCGAGATTCGGCGCGCTGGATTTCGCTCCGAGACCTCCCATCGAACAAGACCGCGTGGCTCTGCCCCGTCTCACGTCAGGGGAAGCTCGATGGAGATACTGAAACCGGACTCGGTATTCGTGGCGGCGATGCGCCCTCTGTGATCTTCGACGGTCTTGCGCGCGATCGCCAGGCCTAATCCGGTACCTGTGGATTTGGTGGAGAAGTAGGGGTCGAATATCTTCGGGAGAACATCCGCAGCGATACCCGAACCGCTGTCGTCCACCTGGATGACGACGTGCGAGTCTTCCCTGTGACTCTTCAAACGGACGAAACCTCCGGTTTGTGCCGAATGGAGCGCGTTTTCGAGAAGGTTGGCTACCGCAGCGCGAAGCATGCGCCGGTCTCCCAGGAAACTTGTCGGCGTGGAATGGTCGATCTCGACCCGCAGGTCGATCCCCCGTTCGCCGCTGTTCTCGTAGTCCGAGGCAATTTCCAGCAGAAGCGCTCTCAGGTCCATGCTCTGTTGTCGTGATTCGCGGGTCGAAGCGTAGTCTGAGAACTCGCGGGACGTCTCTTTGAGGGTGCTCACCTGGCGGAGGATATTTTCCACACTCGATTCCACCACCTCTGCCAGTCGAGGATCTCCTTTTTCAGCGAGAGTTCGCATGTGCTCGGCAGTGAGTTGAATCGGAGTGAGGGGATTCTTGATCTCATGTGCGACCTGCCGGGCCATCTCCGCCCACGCTTCGAGGCGGTTCGAGCGAAGTATTTCCGTTACGTCTTCGGCGATCACCATCTCTTCTTCGCTTTCGGGCAGGGGCGCGATCGACAGGCGAAAAGTCCGCGCCGCTTCGTCGATGAGAATTTCGATCTCGCCTGACTCCGCCTGTCCGTTGCGATGTCTTCGGAGAAACTCCTGCACTTCCGGAAAAACCGGTGCGAAGGGCTCCGAGAGTGCCTCGGGGGTGTCCAAAGCGAAGAGTCTCCGTGCGGCGAGGTTGGCGGCCACGATGACGCGTTTTCCCTCGAGGACGACGACTGCCGCGGTGATGTTCTCGAGCAGGGTCTGCAGCCGGTCCCGTTCGTGACGGAGATCGTCCTGCTGTTGTTTGATGGATCGCGCCATGTCCCGGAAGGTTCTTACCAGCAGCCCGAGGTCGGGATCGTTGGGAATGCGGATGCGTGGGTCGAAGTCTCCCGAGGCCACGGCGCGCGAGCTTCCGATGAGAGCGTGGACGGGCCGGGTCACAGTTCGCGCAGTAAGGTAGGCCACGCCGAGCGCGGCGATGACCAGAAAGACGAGCAGGAGATAAATTGTCGTGGCCAGGTTGTCCACCTGCTCTTCAATCTGCCGTCCCTGCACGATTAGCGGCAGGGCGATGGTGTACTGCCTCCCGCGACTGAGACTGATGGGGCTGTAGATCTCGACGAACTTCGTCGAGCCGTTCTGGTGTTCGGCACGTACGAGCTGCGCGCCGTGCAGAACGACCGCAGAGTAGATGCTGCCCGGCAGACGGGGTGACTCGATATGGGCGGTGAACAGATCGCGCCGGCTCGAGGCAAAAAGCTGCGAGTCCCGGTACAGGTGCAGGTCGTGGCCGATGGCCCGCGCCAGCCAGGTGAGGATGGCGTCGTTCAGCACCTGCTCCGGCGTGTCGCCTGGCGCGGAAGCCAGATAATCCTCGACCACTCGCTGCGCGGTATTCAACGCCGTGCGCCCCCGCTCGAGGTACTCCTCCTGAAGCTGGTCAGCGAGATAGGCACGAATGAAGATCACGAAGACCAGGAGAGGAAGAACGACTACCGCCGTCAGGTAGAGCGACGTTCTCCCACGGAAACCGAGAGCTTGCGGTCCGCGCCGGAGGAACTGAACGATGGTTGGCAGAAAACGAATCAGGAGGAGCACGGCGGCAAGCCCCAGAGCCCAGACCAGGACGCTTCCTGCCCTCCTCAGATGTTCGGCCCGGGTGGGGAGGTTGATGGGAAAGGCATACAGTGCGTTAGGAGTCCGGCGCAGATAAATCGACGAATCCGCTTCGGGCGCTCCCACCCAGATTCCCTTTCCCGGTGCCAGGGTCTGGAAGTACCACGAGGCGCTCTTGGGAAGTCGAAGATTCGAAGGCCCATGAACATTGCCTTCCTGATCGAAGGCCACGACTTCTCTGGGAACGTGGGTTCCGGCAAGAACGCGATTCTGATCCTGGTCGAAAAAGTCCCGATAGATATCCGCGAAGGCCGTAGCCCCGGGGTCGGACGGGTCGACGATGTGCACTACTCCTGTGGCCACCGGCTTACCGCGATAAATGAGCTGGAAGTGATGATGGAGAAGCTCCCGGGTCAGCGTTCCAACGCGAAGAGTGTCGTCGGTCTGTGCTCCGTTGGCCTGTGTATCTTCATCCTCTGCGAATTGAGGAAGACCGACCCCGAAGCGGCTGAGACGGTGGTTGGCAAGATCGGAAATCGTGATGACGGAAGGTATCTGCCAGGCCGAGAGCGCGGAACGAAGCCAGAGTGTGTACGCCAGATCACCGAGATGCGTGGAGGCAAGTTCGTCCGGTATGACTTCGTCCAGCTCGACGGTTGAGAACTCCCGCTCCAGCGTGTCCTGAATCATGGTGCGGAACTGGCTGCTCTCCCCGGCAATCAGAGGCGCGTACGTCCCGGCAATGAATCGCTGAGAACTCTCCTGTTCCAGAAGATACGTCACCGGATAGACGATCACCGCCACCATCACACTGTGGAGAAGCAGACGGGCGGTTCTTCGCCTGACCAGAGCGTTTGCGATCACTGTCACCAACGCCGCGGCCACTACGATGGCTACGCTTTGTCGCCGCGTTCCTTCGGAACTGGCCACGACAACGAGTACGGAAACGGCGACGCTTCCGGCAAGCATCCAACCTGTCTTTCGTAGCGAACTTCGATGTCGGGCCAGTTGGAGGATGGCGAAACCGAAGACGATTACGGCGGCGAGAAGCACCGACTGCGCCGCTGAGGCGGGAAGGATATGGTCCGGAACAGGGGAGACACGCGAGTTTGCGATGAGGTTGTCCAGAAGTCGTGCGTAGAGGAGGGCGGCCACGGGCAGCAAGGCCGAGCGAAACAGCAGGCCGCGGCGTGTCTGATTCAGGCGATGAATCCAGGAAATGGCACTGAAGGCGGCCAGAAAACCGACCGCAGTCAAAAGCAGATCCATCGGCGAGCGGGTGAACGGCCCAAGTTCTCGCGACCCGTAGATGGAGTAGCCGAAGAGCGGCCAGTTACTGAATGAAATACCGAGAAGGGCTTCGCGCACGAGGGCGATCAGACCGACGACAATCATCGCCTCCCGCCACGTCAGACCTCGGCCACGCCGCGGGCTCCGCGAATCCTCACTGGAGTGCCGGAGTACGGCGATGATCAGGGCCATCAGGCCGATAGCGAGCACGATCGAGCTGAGAGCGGCGGTGATCTGCCGAATCTCTCTGGCCGACTCATCGGTTGTACGAGGGGTAATCTGAGCGAACAGACTCGAATCCACTGCGCTAGCAATTTTCGTGGGCGCGATGTCTCCGGGATCGACTGAGGCAATCCCTCGAAAGATGATTGAGTCCGCCAGCTGGTCTGTATCCACGGCCCACACGTCACCCTTGCCGGAATTGGGGATCCTTGCGAACACCCGGATAGATAAGGGCTGGCCGCTGACGACAAACGAGCGCTGCTGGAGAATATAAAGGTTCGTCGTGTCGAACTGGAACGTCCGGGAATTCTGCTCGGGCATGCTCTCACCCCACCAGGCCAGGGGGGTCGCATCTGCATTCCGGATTTCCAGACCCCCGAATCCGGGAGGGGCGTTCCTGGCCAGGACCTCGAACAGCCGGCTCCTGGAAGGCAGGGAACGGGATGTGCCGAGAGCGGCAGCAACTCCGTCGATGGACTGCTCGAGATGTACTCGAACACCGTGAATGTCCGACTGCAAGGACGTGGCGATAGACGCTCTGGCGCGCGCGAGGTCCGCCCCTCCTGCGCGGCCAACTCCGTGTACCGTGACCGCGCCGATGCCGTCGATCAGAGCGACGAGTATCAGCAGCGCCGATCCGATTCGGGTGACCTGATTTCGCGACAGGACTACGGCGGTGATTGCCAGCACTCCCACCACCAGCGCCGGGCCTGTGCCGGGATCGGCGGCGCTGATCCTGACCGCAACCGCGACGAGGAGCACGAGGTACGAAGTGAGCACCAATGGCGAGGTCTGTTTACGGCCCTCATTCATAACGGCCTGCTGTCGATTCGATTGCTCACTGCAAAAAAACAAGGCGCACTCTCGTGCGCCTTGCGAAGTTTCGTCAGAGTGAAATTATTTTCCTGCCGCGCGGATGGAGACGATCGACCAGCGATCGTTCTTGTTTCCGAGCGTAATGTAAAGGTCGCGCTCCTGACTCTTGCCATCAGGCTGAATCGTCCATGAAGCAGTGATGTGGTACTGCGCTTCCGCACTCTGCTTCTGGGCACTGACCCTCTGGAAGCCGCTCGGCTTGGCCTTGCTGAAGAGTTCATCCAGAAGGTACGAAGCCTGGTCGCGACCAAAGAATCCGGACTTGTCGATCAGCCCCGGGAACTGCAACTGCACCTTGTCTCCAGCGGAGATTCCTTCGATGATCGGCTGGGCCTGACCCTGCTCGAACCCCCGTGAAAGGTTCGACATCGCGGAGTCGAGATCCTTGAACTGGGCTGAAGCGATTACCGGTACGAACAACGCGATAAGAAATGCTGCGACTCGCCAGAGTCTCATGGTGGTCTCCCTTGTACTTCTGTAAAACGTACTCCGGGCTTTCTTTATTCTACTTCCTTTTGCTAACCAGCGAACAGGAAAAGACTTATACGCCGTTACCGCCCTCGCCGGAGGTCATGGTGTCCTCTCGTTCTGACTGCAGAATGGCAATATCGGCCGTCGGAATCGATCTGCAGGCCATCTCCTTCAAAAAGTCTGCCGGAAGCGCGGCATGCACGCTCAGCTCCTGGCCGGAAAGCGGGTGGCGCATGGTCAGAGAGGCGGCGTGAAGCATCGGCCGGCCCGTGTTCCGCTCGCCGTACAGCCAATCACCCACGAGGGGATGGCCGATGGCGGCAAGGTGCACCCTGATCTGGTGCGTTCTGCCGCTCAACAGATCAATGGCTAAGAAGCTGGAGCTATCGCTGGAGCCCAGCGGCGTGATCACGGTCACGGCCCGCTTTCCCTCATCACGGACCCCGAACGAGATCGGGCCGATCCGCGCCAGCGGTGCGTCAATGGTCTGATGAACATGCACAGCTCCCTCGCAAATCGCCAGGTAGGCCTTACGAATGGACTTGCGCTCGAACTGCCGTGTCAGGCCGGCGTTAATCCTGGAGAGTTTCGAAAAGAAGATGGCGCCGCTCGTGCCGCGATCCAGCCGTTGCATGAGGTAGGCGTGCTCGTTCTTCGGACGCAGGTAGTCCTGGACCACGTCGATCAGCACAGGTTCGTCCGCGTCGTATCCCCGTTGAACGACGAGCCCGGGTGGCTTATCGACAAAGAGCAACGCCTCGTCTTCATAGAGAATTGTCAGTGCCATGGAGTGACGCTCAGGAGCTGCTGGCCCTTTCCGTGTTCGCAGACTTTCCACCGAAAGAAAGCAGCTGCCGGCGGCGGTGAGTCCGACCTCCGCCCCGGTCCGCGAGCAGCGGGCTGACTCTCAGTCCCGGTAGAGCAGGAACTCCTGCCGCGCCGCCGCAAATTCGCGCAACGGTTCCTCCCACTCCTCGGTCCACGAAGTGAAATCGCCATTTTCCTCGATGATATGGCGATAGCGGTCGGTCCCCGCCAGGAGATCGATCGCCAGCCGGTCGGATACGAACTCGTAGGGCTCCCGCCGCCAGTCGAAGTTCTCAGGGTCCATGTCTCTGGCCACCTTCACACACCACAGGCCCGTTCGGTACGGCTCGAAAATCCTGCGGTCGGTGACATGCAGCTCCGCTCCTCCGCAAACCTTGCCGGCCTGCTTCTGAAACATCGGAAGAAAGTAGTGAGGTCGGAAAGTGATCCCCGGGAGCTCGACCGCGTTCAATGCCTGAGCGAAACGGAAGGGGTCGAGCCATGGCGCCCCGAAAATCTCGAACGGGTGGGTGGTGCCCCTTCCTTCGCTGAGGTTCGTTCCCTCCACCAGACACATGCCGGGATAAACCGTGGCTGTGTATACCGTGGGCATATTCGGTGACGGGATCACCCATGGCAGATCCGTATCGCCCCACCACATCCATCGTTTCCAGCCGCGCATGGGAATGACGGTGAGATCGCAGTTCAGCTGGAACGCGGCGTTGAAGTATCGAGCCAGCTCACCGGCGGTCATTCCATGACGGGTGGGAAGCGGGAACATGCCTACGAAACTGGAGTATTTTTCCTCGCGGATGTTTCCCTCGAGGTGATTGCCGTCGATGGGATTCGGTCGATCGAGGACGATCACTTTGATTCCCAGAGGTGCGGCGGCACGCATGCAGAGGGCCATTGTGTAAATGAACGTGTAGTACCGCGAACCGATGTCCTGAAGATCGATCACCAGCGCGTCCAGATTCTTGAGGATTTCCTTCGAGGGAGTGAGGTCCTCTTTTGTAGCCCCGTAGAGGGAATGGACCTCCAGCCCCGTAAGCGGATCGTACGAGTGATCGACGTGGGCCATGTCCTGTGCTTCGCCCCAGATGCCATGTTCCGGACCGAAAAGCGCGTCCAGCTTCCATCCCCGGCCGGCGTGGAGCAGTGGAACGGAATGGTGCAGGTCGCGCGTGACGGCGCTTTGATGCGTGACCAGTCCGATGCGTTTGCCGAGGATCGGCTGCGGATCCTCGAGAAGGACTTCAAGTCCGGGCTGCACTGCCATTCGCCTCAATCCTTTCCGGAAGGATGCTTCTCCACCCGCTCGCTTGCCAGAAGCTCCAGTGCGTGCGGGATCAGCGGAAGGATGGCCTCAAGATTTTCGACTGCGCCGCTGACGCTTCCGGGTAGATTCACGATGAGTGCCGACCCTCGCGTGGCGGCGCCGGCGCGTGACAGCGGCGCCATGGCGGTCTTCGTCAGAGAGGCGGCACGCATCAGTTCACCGAATCCGGGAATGAGCTTTTCCGCAACCACCAGGGTGGCTTCCGGTGTAAGGTCTCGGGCCGCGATTCCGGTTCCGCCAGTCGTGACCACGAGCGGGACGTGGTCGCCGTCGATAGCCTCGATGAGCGCGGCCGCAATCTCGTGGATGGAGTCCGGTACGACGACGACTCGGTCGACGGCGTACCCTTGAGCAGTGAGCAGTTCAGCAACGGCGGGCCCGGACCTGTCCGCCCGTGCTCCGGTAAGAGCACTGTCGCTGCAGGTGATCACGCGAACAACCGTTGGCATCCAGGGGATTATACGGTTGGCAGGTGGAGCGGATATTGAATGTTGAATGGAGAATGTTGAATGGAGAATGTTGAATCGGGAATGTTGAATGGGGAATGTTGAAT
>JBDTRY010000170.1:0-8679 GCA_039931435.1 Acidobacteriota bacterium
CTGCTTCCCGTCTGACGCCGATCGGGTTCCGTCGCGACATCAAGCTCTTCCTGGCAGCTCTGGCCGGATTTCTCGTTGTCATCATTCTCACGCTGCTCGTTCTTCTGCTGAACATGACAGCGACAGCTTCGGACCAGCTTCGGGAGCGCTGGCGGCTGTCGACAGAAGTGGCCAGCGACGAGATCGCGGCATACTCGGCGGCCACCAACGGCCCGCCCCTGAACAAAAGCACGCTCGATTCTCTGCGGGCCCGCTATCAGATCAACGGCATCATCTTCCACCCGCCGGCGGGAAATCCGATCCGTTCCGGCTACGATCTTGTCGATGAGCACAGCGAGTTGCTGCACAAGCAGTCTCCTGCCGGTCCGATCGACTTCATCTTCGACGCCTCGCAGCTTCAAGGCATTCAACGCCTTTTCCGCTGGACGGCGGGCATCTCGCTGGCCTCGACCATGCTGGCCACTCTGTTGCTGGTCTTCTACCTTCCCCGCATCCTCCGGCCCATCGAGGAAATGCTGGCCCAGGCCGAAAGCCTCGGCGATCGCGCGCCGCATGTCGATGAAGCGCAGTATCTGATCGAGACCTTCCGCTCGTCGATCAGCACCTTGAAAATTCAGGAACGAGAACTGAAGCGCCTCCACGAACTGGAGAGAACGAGGGCGGACGATCTGCAGAGAATCACCGCCACGCTCACCCGCAGCCTCACGTCCGGATTCATAGCTCTCGACCAGAGCCGGAAGGTAGTCGACATCAATCAGGCGGCCCGGGAAATTCTTCATCTTTCCGCCGACGACGACGTCAGCGGCCGGGAGATTCCGGAAGTGTTCGGAGATGGACCGTTCGCGGAACGGCTGCGGGAGGCCATCGACGACCGTCAGAATGTCTCCCGGGTTGAGGTAGCACATTCATCGGGCGGCGAAGTTGTGACCGTAGGGCTGACCACGGTGCCCCTGATGGGAGAAGACGAAAAATTTCTGGGCGTCATCGCTCTCTTTGCCGATCTCACCCCGATCAAGCTGCTCGAGCACCGCGTCCGGGACATGAAGAACCTGGCCGATCTCGGTGAAATCTCCGCGGGGATCGCCCACGAGTTCAGAAACTCCCTGGCCACCATTCTCGGGTACATAAGACTTGCCAGCCGCGAACAGCTTCCCGAGGGAGCGTCCCAGCGGTTGCAAAAGGCGGAAGCGGAAGCTGCGCTGCTCTCGGGTGCGGTCGAGGGCCTGCTCAACTTCGCCCGTCCCATGAAGCTCGACAACAGCGAGCTGGATCTGGGGGAAGTGGTCCGGGAAGTCGCCGAGAAAATTCGCGATCAATCGGAGGCGGTCCCCATCAACATGGATCTTCAGCCAACGATGATTTCCGGGGACCGCGGTCTGCTCACGAGGGCTCTGGAAAATGTCGTCAGAAACGCCGTGGAATCCGTGATTGCCAGGGGCGAGAACGGCGCCGTCCGCCTTCGATGCCGCCCGCGACCCTGGCCCCGGCTGGAGATCAGTGACGACGGGATTGGCTTCGATCCCGATGACGCTCCGCGGCTGCTCCTGCCCTTTCAGTCCGAGAAACCCAGCGGCATGGGACTGGGACTGCCCCTGGCCAGAAAGATCGTGCTGCTGCACGGAGGAACTCTCACGCTGAACGGCAGACCTGGCGCAGGCGCCACCGTGCTCATGGAGTTTCCCCCCGAGGGCGCGCTCGGGAACCGAAAGGCCTGACGAGAGCCCTGCGCAAACTGATACAATTTGTAACAAAAAGTCGGACCCTAGTCACGTCCAACGAATGCCGTCAATGACATTAAACTCAGTGTTATAAATGAGATAGCCCCACAGAAGCCACGACGGCATCGTCAATGCAGTAGAGCGTCCCGCTTCCTTACAAATATGAGACGAACACGTGGATTCTCGCTCGTGGAGTTGCTGGTGGTGATGGCAATGATCGGAATCATTGCCGTGATCTCGGCACCGGCTTTTCTCAATTTCTCACGAGCGAGCAGCATGCGTGCGTCGCTCCTGGGTTTTTCCAGTGATTTCCGCGATCTGCGGCAGGTGGCCATCACCCGCAGCATCCGGGTGAAGATGAGCTTCGCAGCTGGCGGCCCGACCAATACCCGCTATGTGGCCTTCGAGTCCACGGACGGGGGCACGACCTGGACGAACCTGCTGGCACCGAGGAAGACATTTCCCAGAAGTCTGGAGAAGGGCGTGTACTTTCAGTCCACGACGTACACGGACATCGCCGGAGACAGCGACAGTCGACCGGACATCGTCTTCTTCCCCAACGGTTCGGTGACTTCCGGCACGGTAGTCCTGCGTACGGACTGGGACATCGCCTTCAACAACTACAGCATTGCCGTCGGTCCTGTCGGTCAGATGACAACAACGAAATCACACGTGTAGGAAACAGAATGAATCCTTGCATTCGAGATCGAGCGCGCAGCGAAGGCGGATACAGCCTGATCGAGACCATCCTGGCCATGGCCATCATGGGCTTCGTCATTCTCTCGGTGGCCACGCTCTTCTTTTTCGGCCGGCGGAACGTCTACAGCGGAAAGCAGATGACACAGGCCATCTCCATCGGCACGCGTGTCATGGAAGACATCTCCAGCATCAACAAGCGCGCCATCTACAACGGGGCCTTCAACATCGCTGACAACGCCACCGGCACCTCGATCGTCGTGAACGGCGTGACTTACGCCAACAGCAAGATCCGATCGACGAAGTCCAACGTCATGACCTCGCCCCCGGCCGACATCAGCACGGAGCTGACGGGGTCCACCACGCCCACGGGGCCTTCCCTTCTGACGAAATGGAATACACAGGTCGGAAGCACTTTGCAGGACGGCTCCGTGACCATGATCCTCACGCCTGTCGAGGATCCGACCAACACTCCCGCCCAGTTTCAGACCGCTACGATCATGCGCGTCCGGGTCATCGTTCAGTGGCGCGAAGCCCGGCGCCTGCGCAACATCACGCTCGATTCCGTCAAGCCTTTCTGAGGAACTGCCATGAATTCCAATGCACACAATCACACGTCCGAGCGGGGAGTTTCGCTGGTGGAGATGCTCATCGCCATCACCATCATGATCGTCATCATCGTCGCTGCTCTCCTGATCTACGACAGCAGCAACAAGGTCTTCAAGAAGTCCAGCGAGTCGGCGGACATGCAGCAGAACACGCGCGTGGCCTACGAGAAGATCGTGGCCGACGTGCGCATGGCCGGATTCGACTACAAAAGGGGCGGCCGCGTCTCGGCTACGGGCGCCGCGGCCTGGGCACCGACCCGCGCCTACATCTCCGGAACGATCGTCACGCCCATCTCCCCCAACGGTCACAACTACCGGGCCACGAACGGCGGAACGAGCAATGCCACGGCACCCACCTGGCCCACCGGGAGCGGAGCGACCGTCGCCGAAGGGGGCGCCTCGACCGTTGTCTGGCAGGAAACGGGTTCCGTAGTTTACGAACAGCCCGATGAACAGATCGAGCTGGCCGGAACCAGTGCCCTTACCATCCGCGGCAACTTCGACTACGACGCCGGAGAAACCGGCGACGTCGATCACGGGCGGGAACCGAACCTGGAGAGTGCCAGCTTCCCGGTTGTCACGACCGGCAACTCGGAGATCGTGACCTACGCTCTGCGCTCGAACGACAACACAAAGAACACCGACTCGCTCACCTTTTACGCGGACGTGAACGCTTCCGGGAGTCCCACGCGCCGGGCCTTTCCGGGCGGTGCGGCGGAGCGACTCATTACCATTCCCACCGTCGATCTGACCAACGTCAACCCCCCCTATACTCTCTATCGCTTCACCCTCGCCGACAACGGCTCGATCGTCTCCACGCCGCTCGCGGACAATATCCGCAGCCTGAACTTCGACTACTTCGAGGATGGGGCCGCCACGAAGGCCTTGACCGATCTCGCCGGAGCCGCAGCTCCGAACGTCGGTGGCGGCGGCCAGTACAATCCTGCCACTCCCAGCGCTACGATCAACGAGCGCATCATCCGTTCGAAAATCCGCGCCGTGCGCGTTCGCCTCGTGGGTATGAATCCTCAGCCCGACGGCTCCTTCGTCGATGCGGCCGATACGGCCGCTACGAACTATCGCAAGTTCGCCGTGGAGAGCGTCGTCGTTCCCAGGAACCTCGGGAAGGTGGGTATTCCGGAAACGGAAGGCGATCCTCCGGAGCCCCCGACGATCACCAGCGTCTACTATGGCTATTGCGGGATCGCCGTCATCAACTGGTCCACAGGAACGGGCACGACTGCAGCCACGTATGCCATCCTCTACGACACTTCGCCGACGGGATCGTTCGCCAACGCCCTCTCCGCCGGGTTCGCCACCACCTACGCGGTCAATCTGACCAGCGCCACGAATCTCGACGCCCATTTCTACTTCCGCGTGCGGGCCACGAATACAGTGGGCAGCACCCTTTCCACGAATACCATCGACGTCGATCTTAAGAACGTCACCAAGCCCAGCCCGCCCACAACGGTCGTGGCCTCCGGCGGTGGCGGCGGGGCGCCGGCAGCTGTGGCGAACCAGGTTGCCCTGACATGGACAACACCGGGCACAAACGCCTCGGGCGCGCCGGCAGCAACTCCGTCCGGAGTTGCCACTCCGCTGAACTTCCCCACGGAGATCGCCGGATTCCGGATCTATCGCGGACTGACCAGCAACTTCACAGCCGCTGTGGGGAACATGGTCGTGGATGAATCCACGGCAACAAACCGGCCCATTGGAGATGGCGTCGGTAACTTCATCTGGACAGATCTCAACGCAGCGAACTGCAAGAATTACTACTACCGCGTGCAGACGGTCGAGTTCTGCGCGGCGGACGCAAACTTCAACAACCCCGCCGACGTGAACCAGTCCATCAGCGTCGAATCCCCGGTTTCGGCCAGCGCAGGCATCCTCGGTCAAGCGACCAGCGCCATTGCGCCGCAGGCACCGACGTCACTGACGGTGGACGGTGTTACCAGCGTCTGTAATGGGGGTACGAACCTCTGTACGATAAATATGAACTGGCGCAAAACCGTCCTGGACACGGCCAGCAATCCCATCGTGGTAGACATCTATAACGTTTACCGTCAGCAGAAGAAAAACGGTGTTGCTGTGGGCGGGGTGACGCTGATCGGCACAGTGAACAACGCCGACGTGATTCCGGGCGTGGCCGTGCCCTACAGCGATAGTACGGCCACCTACAAAGACCTCGGCGACGGAATTCAGTACACATACGAGTACACCGTCAAAGCCTCGCAGTGCTCGATCGAGAGTGCGGCCTCGGCCAAAGCGGACTTCCCCGTTCCCTGCTCCTTCACCGGATCAATCATTATTGAGACAGGCGCCACGGCTGGCGACGGCCTCACCTCCGGAACTGCCTGGGTCATGAACGGCGGCGACGGCATCGAAGTTCAGCCACCGTCGCTGGGCGCCCTGACCGCAGTGACTGTCGACGTTTACGCCGGTTCGACTCTCATCGCCACGTCGACCGATACCACCTCACCGTTCCAGTTCCCATGGATCGACCGCGTCGACGGGACCGTCTACCGCCTGGTGTTCACCATCGCCGACAATGCTTCGCCCGCCTGTATCGAGCAGCTCGAGCGCTACGTGCAGGACGAAGTTGCTCCGAACTGCACCTTGTCCGTAGACAATCCGGACGGCAGCATCTTCACCAACAGCGGCTACGTTTTCACGCTCAACATGACCAATTCCGCGACTGAGGCACTGAATCTGGACGCCATCCGGGTGACGTGGATGAAACCGAACCGCGTGGGATGGCGGAAAACAACGGGCGCGGACACAAACCAGGTCACGCTCAACGGAAAGGACTTCACTCCCTTCACCGGAGCGACATCCGGAACGGCGGTGATCAATCTCAGCACTCCGCCCGCTGGACTGAATACCACCGATACATCCGTACCGGCCAGCGGAACACGGACAGCATTGTTCAACTTCGTAAAGACCGCCAACGGCAGCGGCAGCACCATTGGCCTGGGCAGCATCACCAGCATCTGCGTGCAGTACAAACGTGTTTCGACAGGTTCGTTCCAGTACAACTGCCGCATTCTCGACAGCTCGGGGACGGATGCCTCCACCAACAATCCGACCAGCTGTAACTGAGGTCAGCCATGAGCGAGATCAGAAGCTTCGTAACCAAAGCGCAGAAGGCCATCCATGAGAGAGGTTCGGCTCTGCTGGCCACGCTCATGGTCATTGCCGGGCTTTCCCTTCTCGGGCTGGCATTTGTGGCTGTCTCGGAAACCGAGGGCGCCATTTCTGTCAACGAGAGAAACCATACGCAGACCGTGGCCCTGGCAGAGGCCGGCGCCCGGACCGTCGTGCAGTGGTTCCAGGATCCGACCTGGGCGCTGGCCCGGGGATTGATGCCCGCCAACGCAGCCGCTCTGAAAACCACCCGCACCGTGGACGGGTACGTAGGCAAGTACAAGCCGGTCCTTTCGGATCTGCTCTGTGACCGGCCCTACAAACCCAATCCCTCGAACCGGTTCTATGGCACCGAGGACAGCCCGGATGTGTTCATCAACGGAGTGAACGCGCCATCCTACCTGGCGACGTTGAACACGAAACTCTTCACGAACGACACCGCGGGTGAGATCAGCGAGATCCGCATCTACGCTCCCCCGGTCATCGGTGGAACGCTCGTCGCCGATGGCGCCGGCAAACAGTTCTGGGTGGGTGGCACCCGGTACGGCGTGGCTACGATCTGGGTCCGCGCCGAGAAATTCAACGATGACGGGCGGGCCGTAGCCACGGCTACGGTGAAAATGGTCGTCTCCGAATTTCCCGTTCCCGGACCCTCGGGCGTGCTCGAATCGGGCGGAGCCCTGGACACCAAGGGAAACTTCCACGTGCGCTGGGGCAAGGTCACCGCGCAGGACACCTTGAATCTTTCTAAAAACTCATCGACGGTCCCCTGGTTTGACGCGTACGATCACGCCCACTTCGAACACGGATATGATTCTTCGACTGCCTGGACGGCAAGTACGTCCTATCGTTCAGAGGCTGTCGTGCGTCCCAGTGCCGCCCGAATCACCGCCAATCCCGCCTTGAAGTTCCACGAATATGTCTCCACGACCGCGTTGGCGAGCAGCGGTGCCACTGAGCCTGCTGCCAGCGGAGCAGGAAGCTGGCCTACCACGGCCGGAGCGACTATCGTGGACGGCGGCGTGACCTGGAAGGAACGTCCGCAGACGGGCTTCCCGAATGACACGTCGCTTTACGACGGACACAATTGGCTCTATCAGGTTGTCGAACAGTCCTACGAGGATCCCTGGTTCGAAGTGCGTAGCCGCGCTGATATCAGCGGCGCCGGCAATGCCAATCCCCAGCCGGATCCCTATGCTGCTGTGAGCGACTCCCCGACGGGCAGGGACTCGCACTGGTTTCAGTACCAGACATTCAGCCAGCGTACGAAATACAAGGAAGTCATTTTTCCGAAGTTCGATTACGACTACTGGAAGAACGTAGCCGTGGCCGGCAACGGACAGAAGGGCGTGCACTTTCTCAGCTACGCTGGAGGCAACTACACCGACGGCGTCTACACCAAGGACGTGCGCTCCTGGATGACGTACGAACCCGGCTTCTACTTCTTCGACACCAAGAACGGTCTCAATCCCCAGAACGGAGGGCCCGGTGTGCTCGCGCCCGACATCGCTGTCAACGGCGGCTCAGCCAACGCCCAGGGCTACTTCTACTTCAATGCAGGCTTTGGCACGAAGGGCCTGGGAAGCGCAACCGGCCATTACCAGCAGCCTGGCGAGCCGTATCGCGATGTCGGTTACGCAAAGGTAAACGAGGCCACGGGCACAAGCGGCGCGCAAGGGGACTGGTTCCGGGACGCAGCAGGAAATCGCGTCTACGAAAACGCCGCCAACGAGGAGTGGGACTACCAGGACCTGTCCTGGAGCAACACCGGCGGCACGTCGGGCGGTACGAAAAACGGAACATTCGACGTCTACGTAAAGCAGAAAACCGTTCAACCAGAGAGTGGGTCGTCCTTTACCACGTGGTTCGTCGTCCCCTACTATCCCGGCTGTCACCCGGGGGACAACGCCACTCTGGGTTCCGACGCACTGGCCTGCTCGGAGCCCCACGAGGCATACCTCAATCTGAAATACCTGGATACCAGTAACGCGACCAGTAGCATCACGGCAGGCTGGTACGATCCGACGACGGCAGGGCGCCCCAAATTGACCAGCGACGGAACACGCTACGGAACCCCGGTCACCTGCACCTCCACCTCGTCGCAGGCAAATTGCACATCGAACGCCTACGATCGCGATGGCGCACTGCAGGACATCACCGTGGCGGTGGACGGCGTGCTTTACATCGAAGGGGACTTCGACTCCACAGGAAATGCTGAATATTACGGATCGGTCATCGCGGCGCAATACGTCGACCCCAAGGGAACTCCGACGGTTTACTTCGATGAGGCGTTGAAGAAAGGCGCCTGGCCTCCTCCCGGTATCTCGCTTCCGCGCGTGTTCGTCACCAGCATCCAGACAGATCAATAGATCGAGGCCGCAGCGTTAACATTAGAAACGGCGCAGCATTTCTGCTGCGTCGTTTCTTTTTACATGACACCGCGATTCAACGGCTGCGGCTCCTCGTTTCGGAACTCTCGCAGATCGCGCGCCGCCTTCGCTGCCAGCGGG
>JBDTRY010000171.1:0-8649 GCA_039931435.1 Acidobacteriota bacterium
TCGCTCACGCTCGGAATGACGCGTTTGCGTAGCATCGCTTGTTGAATCTCCAGAGCCGACCTCACAGGACGCCATGTGAGTTTCATACAAGCGTCGAGCGCGCCACAAACCCCAGGCAAGCTGGCTCGTTTCATGGAAACTGCTGAGCAGGGGGAGCCACACAGGATCTCCATTCGTGGTCCTGTTACAATCGCGCGCCATGAAAATATCCCGTGAATGGCTGGGAGATTACGTCGATCTCACAGACCTGCGCGACGACGAGATCGCCGCCAGGCTCACTGCCATCGGCCATGCGGTGGAAGCGATCGAGCAGCATCACGGCCATACCGTCTTCGAGATCGAGTTCACCACCAATCGCGTTGACGCCATGTCTCACCTCGGTCTTGCGCGGGAGTTGTCCGCGGCGCTTGGCCGCGAATTGCTCACGTCCACCTACGAGACCGCCGGCGACCCATTCGACACCGGGCAGGGAACGACTTCCGTTCCGGTCGAGATCGAAGCACCGGGGATGTGCGATCGATTCACCGCCGTGGAAATTCGCGAGGTTGC
Source organism: Acidobacteriota bacterium (assembly GCA_039931435.1). GTDB lineage: Bacteria > Acidobacteriota > Thermoanaerobaculia > Gp7-AA8 > Gp7-AA8 > JBDTRY01. Next base: position 550 of record JBDTRY010000171.1, read on the forward strand.
AGTGAAGCCCTCGGGCAACCGCGTCAGGGAGCGCCTGGAGGCAGTGGGGCTCAGACCGATCAACAACATCGTCGATGCCACGAACTACGTAATGATGGCCGTGGGACATCCGCTGCATGCCTTCGATCTGGACAAGCTGCGCGGTCCGAGGATCGTTGTCCGGGCTGGGCGGGACGATGAGCGGCTGACCACTCTCGACGGCGTAAGACGGTCGATCGGCCCGGATACGGTCGTCGTCGCCGATGGGGATCGTGCCGTCGGTCTTGGCGGCATCATGGGTGGCCTGGACTGCGAAATCTCCGCTGCCACCAGGAACGTCCTTCTGGAGTGCGCTCACTTCAATCCCACATTCATCCGCCGCACGGCCCGGACCCTGGGCCTGAAGACGGATGCCTCCTATCGCTTCGAGCGGGGAGTGGATGCGAACGACACGATCGCTGCCATCGATCAGGCAGCCCGCCTCATCGTGGCCTCCGCTGGCGGAAGGCAACTGGCCGCCGTGGATGTCGTTGCCGAGCCAGCAACGACGAAGCCTGTGCGGCTACGAACTGCCGTTCTGGAAACGGCTAGTGCCGGAAGTGTTGGTGCAGCCTATGCCGTCGATCTCTTCACCCGCCTTGGAATGTCGCCAAAAACCACCACCGACGGAGTGGAGGTGGCCGTACCCACGTATCGAGGCGATCTGCATGAGGAGAGCGACCTTGTAGAAGAAGTGTTGCGCTTCTTCGGCTACGAGAATGTTCCGGCGGCGCTGCCGCGAGTTTCTACCGGGGATGTCCAGCACGAGCCCATGCACGCCATCGGTGAGCAGGTCCGAGACCTCCTGGTCGGATGCGGATTGTCGGAGGCTGTTACCTATTCCTTCATCAATCCCGACCATAATCGAATCTTTTCGGACGAAGCGCCGATTCTCATCGAGAACGCCCTCACGGAGAACGTGGCATCAATGCGTTTGTCCATTCTTCCGGGGCTGCTGGAGGCGGTTGCTTTCAATCGCAACTACGGCACGCGGGACGGGGCGCTGTTCGAGGTAGGGAAAATCTACCGGCGTGACTCTGCGGGAATTCAAGAGAAGGCTACCGCAGCGTTCGTCCTCTTCGGCGCTGCTCCTTCCTTTCCCGGCGACGCGCGGCGGGTTCACGATTACTTCGACGTCAAGGGAATCGTCGAAGCGATTCTGGAACGGTTTCACGTTGCCGGCAGTTTTTCGCCGATCTCCCGCGCCTGGATCCGTCAGGGGCAGGGAAGTGAGGTCAGGTCCGGCGAGCATACGGTGGCCACCCTGGGCGTAATCGATTCCTCTGTGCTGCAACGCTTCGACACCAAAGGCGACGTGCAGTACGCCGAGATCGATCTCGATGCACTAGCCGTATCGGTAGCCGCGTGGGAAATGCATCCGGTATCCCGTTACCCTGGCGTGCCCATGGTTCTGGGGCTGCTTCATGCTCCCGATCTCACGTACCGGCGGCTGCATGAGACCATTCAGTCGCTCGCCATTCCTCACCTGCTGGAAATCGGACTGAGGGATCGCTATGTTCCGGAAGATTCAACTCGCGTGAAGACTACGCTGGGCATGTGGTATCAGGCGGACGGCCGCTCTCTGACCCAGGAGGAAGTTGCGGGCTTTCACGAGCGACTGAGCACGCGACTGACCGAATTGTTGCCCGTTGAACTGCTCGGGCCCGATTTGTGAGACAGCCAGAAGGCAGTGATCACACAGGAGATGTTGTGAAAAAAGGCAAGGATGGGCAGCAGATTCTACTTTCCGGGACCGCAGAAGAGGAGATGCTGGCCCGTCTGAGTGAGAGGGTGGATCGCGCTGTCGAATCGATTCAGCAGCTTCGAAAGGAGCGGGACGAGCTGAAAAGTCGTCTGTCCGGTGCGGAAGAGAAGCTGCGTAATGTCGAGGGCCACTCGGGGCAATTGCACGTGATGAAGTCCGAGAACGAAAAGCATCGGGTGGAGCGTGAAGAGATCCGAAGCAGGATCGAGCGCGTCCTGGGCACCCTGGAGAACATCGAGGAGTCGGCTGTATCTGAAGTGGAGTGACGGTGTTTTTCGGCCGCGTTGCAATCAGGACCGGAGACCGCTCGTCGGGTGAGGTTGGGCTTGATTGGTGCGAAAGGGGGGACTCGAACCCCCACACTCTTGCGAGCGCCAGACCCTGAATCTGGTGCGTCTACCAATTCCGCCACTTTCGCGTAAAGCCGGGCGATTCTAGAAGTCACTTCCGTCAATGTCAATCGAGCGAGCTTTAATTCCGACAATGCTTCCCACGCCCTCGCAAAACGACTATTCTGAGCCGGAGATCGTGGTGCCAGAGCCGGCGGCAAATCCGACCCTTCCTGAGCCGATCGCGGCCCAGCAGCAATCGCCGCTGTCCGGCAGCGAGCTCGCGCCCAGCCGTGAGATCTGGAACCTCCCGAACTCGCTGACGCTGCTCAGAATCTTTCTCGTTCCTTTTCTGGTGGTCGTCCTTCTCACGAAATTCGAGGGACGGGAGTACGCCGGTCTGGCGATTTTCCTGGTGGCCGCGGTTACCGATCTGCTGGACGGCTATTTCGCCCGGCGATTCAAGAAGGTCACGCGTCTGGGCATTCTGCTCGATCCCATCGCCGACAAGCTGCTCATTTCCGCGGCACTGATTTCCATGGTCGAAATCGGGCTGGCTCCGGCCTGGATGGTGGTGATTATTATCGGCCGTGAATTCGCGGTGTCGGGGCTCCGTTCGATCGGAGCCCAGGCGGGAGTTCTCATTCCCGCGTCTCCGCTCGGGAAAGGGAAAACCGTGTCGCAAGTCATTGCCATCGCCCTGCTTATTCTCGGCTATGAGCTCGGGGAGTTCATGTTCGTCGGGAGGGTGGCGCTCTGGGTGGTGGTTATTCTGGCGCTGGCTTCGGGAGTGGACTACTTCGTGAAGTTCTATCGCGCCATCCTCGGTAGCGGGCAGAACTGATCAAAAAGAAGAGGGCACTGCGCGCAGTGCCCTCTCGATTATGACCACTCCGACGGAGGCAGCCCGGGGGGAAGCCTGCCATCGGCCGTGCAGTGTAGGGCGGCCGACTCGGCCGCACCGGTTAAAACATCATGAACCGGGCTTCTCTTCCTCCTGAAGAACCAGATCGTAGAGTTCGTTTTTCCGCCTTCCGTGGCGCTCTGCCAGGAGCTTCAAGGCCTCTCCACGGCTCAGTCCTCCCTGAACCAGCTCCCTGAATTCGGCAAGGATCACGCCTGGGACGAGGTGCGTCTGTCGAGCCTCCGGCGCGGCGAAAACAATTGTGATTTCGCCTTTGATCTCTCTTGTGCTCAGCTCCGTGATGGCCGCATCGAGACTGAGGTGCATCAGTTCCTCGTGCAATTTGGTCATCTCCCGGGCAACGGTGACTTCGACGTTCCCGAGGACCGAGCGCGCATCTGTCAGTGAGGCCACGAGACGTTGCGGCGATTCGTAGACGATTCCTGTCATCGTCGACTCGGCCAGCCGACGATAGAAAGTCAACCGCTCGCCGTGGCGATGAGGTGCGAATCCCCAAAAGGCAAAAGGGATTGGTGCGATTCCGCTGGCCACAAGCGCCAGCGCAGCGGCGAACGGTCCCGGGATGGGTTCGACCGTGATCCGTCGTTCGCGGGCCCGGCGGACGAGAAGGTATCCGGGATCAGAGAGCACCGGCATGCCGGCGTCGCTGACCAGACCAACTGTCTCTCCGAATGCCACGCGATCCAGAACGCCGTCCGCCTTCGATTGCTCGTTATGCTCATGGAAGCTCTCGACTTTCACGGAGACGCTGAAATGAGAAAGCAGCTTGCGGGTGTGTCGCGTGTCTTCGCAGAGAAGCAGGGAACAGGATCGCAGCGCATCCAGGGCTCGGGGAGAGAGGTCCTGCAGATTTCCGAGAGGCGTCCCGATGAGGAGGAGCTTTCCCGGCATCGAGCAAGCGTAGCGTAGATCGCGTTCCCTGTCGCGCGGGGAGCCGGAGACTGTCTTACCTCTGGCATCCTGCACGGAGTGTCTCAAGCAGACGGCCCTGCCCCTGCTATCCTGCGCCTGATTCATGTGCCGAGGCAGGGGTGGGCGAGGGCAATGGCACTTTTCATGCTGAGACCGCTGAAGGGGAGCCTTCCGTGACAGGATTTGCCAAAGACGAATTGCACGAACTGCAGGCGGATTATCTCGATGATCTGGCTGCAAAGCTGAAACTGATGCGCGAGCACGCGGAGGCTCTGGCCGTCCGGGGCCGGTTCCGGACCTCGTTTCCGGTCCTGCTCTTCCTCACGCATCAGATCAAGGGTTCGGGTGGATCGCTGGGATTCCCGCAGGTCAGCGAGATTGCCAAACGGATGAGCGCGGAGCTAAACAGTTTTCTGGAGGCGGACGATCCGCCGAAGCCGTCCGATCTGGCGGAATCCGTGACCCTGCTCGCCGCCGAACTCGATCGAGCGCTCCTCGTGGCTCGCGAACAGATCAGCTCGTAAAGGATACAGTCGGTTCGATCGGTCGTGGCGCTCGCGAGATCAAGGCCGTCGAGGTCGTTCAAAACGATCCGTCGGGCGAGGCAGTTGGTCCCGGGGCACTGCTGAGAGTTCTATCCCTGCTCGTGTCAGGCGGCCTCTCGGGAGCCTTAAGGAAGGCGCGGTACTCCAATCCGCAACGCCACGGGTTTCGTTAGATGAAGTGCCATCGACAGGCCCGGAAGAATGAATCGCAGCGCCTCGTCCTGCCACGAAGGTATTCACAGGAATCGGTGGACAAGCTCCTGGGAGAGAGGCAGCGGTCAACGCCGTTCGTCAGGTCGCCTGACGCGATCGCCGGCGATGGATCAGCCAGAATCCCAGGGTCGCAAGACCCATGGTACTGAAATAGCCTATGGCACCAGCCACCTGTGAGGTTGACCGCGAAGATTCTGCAACCAGAATCCTCCAGAGACCGGGGTATTGCTTGTCTCCTAACGCCCAGGCACCAAGATTCCATGCCGCGTGAAGACCGATCGGTACGGCCAGACCTCTTGTGGCGATGGCGGCCATGCCGAACAGGATTGAACCCATGCCAGTGCCCAGCAGTGCAGTGATCCACGGAACCCCTCCCACGACATGATAGATGGCGAATGCCAACGCGACGGTCGCTTGCGCGATCCATAGTCCATAGGAAGCGTCGAGCCTTCGGAGTGGGTAGCCACGGAACCCCAGTTCCTCCATGGCTGCAAGCGGAACGAAGCTGCAACAAGCCGCCAGAAGGGCGGCAGACCCAACCTCTGGAACTCTCTCCAGTGATACCTGCCCACCAAGTATCCTGAGAATTGCATAGTGCAGAGCAATCAATACCAGGCCACATCCCATGCCCAGCATGAATCGGGCGACGGAGGATGGGCGAAGAGCAAGGCCGATATCCCTCAGGGTCCATTCGGTCTTTCGAAGAATCATCCAGCTGAGCAGCAGCGTTCCGGCGGTAACGATGACCCCGAGAAAGCTCCCTTTCCATGGTCCTGGAACGGCGGCCGATACGGGCTTGGTTAGTACGACCAGGACGGCAAACCCGATCCAGAAGATCGCAACGCTCTTCCATGCCGGCGAGCGGAAGTTGGAAAGAAAATGCCGTGTGTGGGCAATCAGCATGTGAGAGCTCGATTGTTTGGCAATTTTGATGATAGCGGAATAACGGTCTGGCGATCCGCGGCGGCAGCAAGCCGCCGGTCCAGACGGCAGGATGCCGTCGCTCCGTCAGATCTCGGTGGCGAGTTTCGGTTCTGCCATTTTGCAATCGGCGATTTGCCGCGAGCGGATGTCTTTGTCCTGATCGAGAGGGGAATACCGTAGTGTCTGCCCGGCCGTTCATCACCTCATCAAGCCTTGACTCTTTCTACCTGCTCTTTCGTCCGTCGCTCGTAGCTTTGCCAGAGGAGGATTGCTGCTGCTGCGGCAACGTTGAGGGACTCGACGGCGGAGGACGTTCTCACCGAGAGCGGCATGGCCCGCTCCAGAAAGGCCGGCGAAACCCCCGCTCCCTCGTTTCCGAAGACTATTGCTGCCTGCGATTGCGGGACCTCGTGGCTCGTTGCGCCGTCCTGGACCCTCGTGGCGGCAAACAGGGGCCACTTACGATTCCCGAGAGATTCGAGAATCTCCGCCGTGCCAGCATGGGCGACGGGAATGTGAAGCACGGCTCCGGCGGAGGCTCGGATCGCTTTTTGAGAAAGGGGATCCGCGGAACCGGGTGCGACGACGACGCCGCAGGCGTCGAAGGCCGCGGCCAGCCGTACGATGGTTCCCACATTGCCCGGGTCCTGGACGGAGTCCAGAATCACGGCGATGCCTGCACTGTTGTCGAACACCTCGTCCAGAGTGAAACGGCGACGTTCGAATAGACCCAGCACGCCCTGGGAATGCCGGGTAGTGCTCAGCTCGTGAAAGAGCGATTTTTCGAGCTGCAGTTGCGGGGCGGGGGAAGAGATGGAGGACTGTCGTCCCTCATCCCAGGCGATGGCCAGCGGATTCCATCCCAGAGCCACCGAGTCGCGGATCTGCTTGGGGCCCTCAACGACAATTTCCCGCTGGTGCTCTTCCAGAGCTTTGCGAAAGCGGCGAAACCAGTGGCTGGAACGGCTGCTGATGGGCACGAGGGGCGGTTCGGCTGTGTGCTTCATCGCTCGGATTGTAATTGCATAGCAGTCGGGTAGAATGCAGGCTTCTCTCTGCCATCCCCAGGTTGGCCAGTTCCTGCGGGACCAGCGGCCGCAAGGATGGTAATCGCAGCATTGATTCGGCATCACGCCGTGCGGAGCCTGTTTGGAAACGAGCACCAGGACAACAATCAAGCTGACCGACCGCGTCATGGGCATGCAGGCCTCTCCCACCCTGCAGATGCTCAGCCGTGCCCAGGAATTGATCGCCAGGGGAGTCGATGTCATCGATTTCGCCCCGGGAGAGCCGGATTTTCCGACGCCCTCTCTCGTCAGCGAGGCGGGGAAGCGGGCCATCGACGAAGGCCACACGAAGTACACGGCCGCCTCCGGTTCTCTGCAACTCCGCAATGCCATAGCCGGCTTTTACAACCGCCGCTACCCCGTCGAGCTCAAACAGCAGAACATCATCGCCGGGACCGGAGGAAAGCAGGAGTTGTTCAATCTCGTCCTCGCTCTGGTCGACAGTGGCGACGAAGTGATCATTCCTTCGCCCTACTGGGTCAGTTTTCCTGACCAGGTCCTGTTTGCAGGCGGCACTCCGGTCTTCGCCCGCGCCGATCCGGCCCACGGATTCCGGCCGACGGCCGTAGCCATCGAGCGGATGATGAATGAGCGGACGCGAGGGGTGATTCTGAACTCGCCCTGCAACCCCACGGGAGCGGTGATCGAACGGGCAGAGCTCGATCAGATCGTGCGCGCCTGCAGCGACCGAGGCCTGTTTCTCATCTTCGACGAGACCTATGAATTTTTCGTATACGGCGGGCACAAACATGTTTCGGCCATCGAGTGGTTTCGCGAGTTCCCTGAAACCGTCATCGTGGTCAACTCGTTGTCGAAGACGTTCTCCATGACTGGCTGGCGGCTGGGGTACGCCATCGGCCATCCCCGGATTATCTCCGCGGTCGGACGGATTCAGAGTCACTCCACCTCCAATCCATGCAGCATCTCCCAGGAGGCGGCCATTGCCGCCCTGACGGGCAGCGGTGACGAAGTCCAGCGCATGTTCGAGGCCTATGAACAACGACGCGGCTGGCTTGTGCCGGCGCTGAACGGGATCCCCGGATTCCGGTGCGATGAGCCGGACGGTGCCTTCTACGTTTTCCCGGATGTGTCGGCGCTCTACGGCCGCGGAGATATCGTCGACTCCGCTTCGCTGGCTACCTATCTGCTCGATAAGGCAGCGGTTGCAGTCGTGCCCGGCGGCGCGTTCGGAGAGGACGATTTCGTGCGGATCAGTTATGCCACCTCGATGGAGAACCTTCACGAGGGAGTGCGGCGGATTCGCCAGGCGGTCGACGAACTCCTGGCGGTCTGATCGTTTTCCACAAGCCTTGGAATCGCACCGGAGCGCCTGCCGTTCTCACTTCCGTTCAATTCGTTTGAAAAGGGAGATTTTGTGAAAAAAGTGTTTGCAGGCATCTTT
>JBDTRY010000172.1:0-8598 GCA_039931435.1 Acidobacteriota bacterium
CGAGCGTCATGACCTCTCCCCTTCTCTCCCTGCTGACCGGGCGCTCATCGCGTCGCGCTGTGGAGATGGTTGCGCCGGCCCGTACCTTCGCCGATGTCGTCCTGCCTCCGGAGACGCGGCGAACGCTGGATCAAGCCCTGGCGCAGGTCCGCAACCACGCCCTCATCTTCGGTCGCTGGGGCCTGGGCGAGCGACACGCTACCGGTCTGGGACTGGCCTTCAACTTTGCCGGACCCCCGGGCACAGGCAAGACGATCTGCGCCGAGGCTATCGCCCACTCGCTGGGCATGAAGCTTCTTCTCGTGGATTACGCCGAGGTGGAGTCGATGTGGATGGGCGAAACGCCGAAGAATGTCGTCGCGGCGTTCCAGACTGCCGCTGAACAGAAAGCCGTACTCTTCTTCGACGAGGCCGATGCCATCGCCGCACGGCGATCGGACGGTTCCAGTCTCGCCCAGCAACGCGAGGCGAACCTTACCGTCAGCGTTCTCCTTCGAGAGCTTGAGGCATTCAACGGTGTTGTGATCTTCGCTACCAATCTCGCGGCAAACTTCGACCCTGCTTTCGAAAGGCGGATTCGAACTCACGTGCGATTCGAGATGCCCGGCGTGGAGGAGCGTGAACGCATATGGCAGGTTCAGATCCACCCGACCAAGACTCCCCTGGCACCCGACGTGGACTTCCGGGCGCTGGGCGAACAGTTTGCAGCCAGCGGCGGCGACATCAAGAATGCGGTTCTCAAAGCGGCGGCAGCCGCCGCCGGCGACAGCGGAAGGTGGATCGAGCAGAGTCATTTCGAGCGGGCTATGGAAGAGGTTCTCGCTGGCAAGTCCGTGATGAAGCAGTCCCTGTTCGATCCGGTTGTAAATGCCACCGATCCTCTGGCCCTGGCGCTGGAAAGCATGGAGACCCGGTGGCGCAGTGTGGCGGTGCTCTCGCTGGCGGTTGCCGGAACCGCGCTCGTTGCCGCGCTGGTGGCGTTGGGCATCCTGCTGCTACGGTGATCCATTCTTGCGGTTTTAGATTCCCACGATAAACTCCGGCGATGCGCGAGGGCCGGGGAAGCCGCACCGCGGAGCGAGTGGCAGAACGGCGCGCCGCGCACCAGCTCCTGGACTCTCCCCTCGTCTTCGAAGATCCTCTCGCACTCTCCGTAATCCCTCCGGAGGTGGCCTCGTCGCTGCTCGACAATCCCCAACAGTACGATCGATCGATTCCCGGTCGTTATCTCCGCGCATTCCTGGTGGTGAGGAGCCGGGTAGCGGAGGACAGCCTCCGCGAGGCTGTGAAGCGAGGTGTTCAACAGTATGTCGTGCTGGGAGCCGGCTTCGATACATTCGCTTTCCGGAATCCTCATCCCGCCAGGACGCTGCGCATCTTCGAAGTCGATCACCCCGACACGCAGGCAATCAAACTCTCCCGTCTGAAAGATGCCGGAATTCAGCCAGGATCGGACGTGACTTTCATTCCTGTCGATCTCTCGAAGGAGCCTCTGCAATCCGCGCTGCTGCAGCACGGTTTTGATGAATCGTCTCCCTCGTTCTTCTCATGGCTGGGGGTCGTTCTCTATCTCGAAGTCGAGGATATCCGCAGGATCTGGCGCTATGTCGGCTCGTTAGCTGGCGGAACGACGATGGTTTTCGACTACGCCGTCAATCCCTCATCTCTCAGTTTTCCTGCACGGCTGACCCTGAAGTTCATGGCGGCGCGCGTGGCTTCCATCGGGGAACCGTGGAAGACGTACTTCGACCCCGGTGCGATCGACAGCGAGTTGAGGGCAGCGGGTTTCGCTTCGGTGCAAGACCTCGGTCAGGCGGAGCTGAACCATCGTTTCTTTTCGGGCCGTAGCGATGGCTTTCGGGTGGGAGAGGGCGGGCGGATCATCGTTGCCAGTGCGGGGCCGGGGGGCCGGAGAACGTGATTCACCAATGAACTCCTCTCCCTGATTTCATTCCCGGCGGTACAATTGCCATGAATCTGCTCTCGTGCGAATTCGAGAGCGACGACTGGACAGTCCAATTCAAACTCAGGAGATCAACATGGCCAAAGGCAATAACAGTCAGAGAAAAGAAACGAAGAAGCCGAAGAAAGACAAGACCAGGAAGTAAGAGCGGTCTCGCTCGGGGAGTTACTGGCTACTTTCGCCGGCGCCCGCGACTTCGGTCAGGCCGGAGGCTTCCGCGAGAGCGGCGGTCAGACGAAAATCCGCAGCTCCTTGAGCTCCCGCACTTTGTCTCGGATTTCCGCTGCCCGTTCGAACTCGAGGTTCTTGGCGGCGTCCTTCATATCCTTTGTCAGCCGGCTGATGGCTTTGTCGATGTCCTCTTCCGCGACCAGGTCGATGGGGCCCTTCGTTCTCGTCCCTGGCAACTCGAAGTAGTCGAGGTTGGCCATCTTCACGAGATCCGAGTCGATGGCCTTGATGATCGTGGCCGGCTCAATCCCATTGTCCGTGTTGTACTGCCGTTGCAGTTCCCGGCGGCGATTCGTCTCGTCGATGGCGAATCTGAGTGAATCGGTGAGCTTGTCCGCGTAAAGGATCGCTACTCCGTTCACGTTTCGCGCGGCACGGCCGATGGTCTGAATCAATGAGGTGGACGAGCGCAGGAACCCTTCCTTGTCGGCGTCCAGAATGGCTACGCACGAGCATTCCGGAATGTCCAGCCCTTCCCGCAGCAGGTTGATGCCGACGAGCACGTCGTAAACGCCCTGCCGGAAGTCGCGAATGATGGCGATCCGTTCGAGCGTCTCCACGTCGGAGTGAAGGTAGTTGACCTTGATGTTCAACTCCATCAGATAGCGCGTCAGGTCCTCGGACATCCTTTTGGTCAGTGTCGTCACCAGGACGCGTTCGTTCATGGCCACGCGTTCCCGGATCACGCCGATGAGATCGTCCACCTGTCCCTTCACCGGACGCATGATCACCTCCGGATCGAGCAGGCCTGTGGGCCGGATGACCTGTTCGGCGAACAGTCCTCCGGTCAGGGTCAGCTCATACGGACCGGGAGTGGCCGACACGTAGATGATCTGGTCGAGCTTCTGCTGAAATTCGTCGAAGCTCAGGGGCCGGTTGTCGAGGGCACTGGGGAGGCGGAAACCATACTCGACGAGGGTTTCTTTTCGAGCCCGGTCGCCTCCCCACATGGCCCGGACCTGGGGGACGGTCTGATGGGATTCATCGATGACCAGCAACAGGTCCTTCGGGAAATAATCGATCAGCGTAGGTGGAGGATCGCCGGGCTCACGACCGCTGAGATGACGGCTGTAATTCTCGATTCCGTTGCAGTAGCCCAGCTCGGCCATCATTTCCAGGTCGAACATGGTTCGCTGTCGCAACCTCTGAGCCTCGAGCAGCCGGCCCATGCCTCGGAGCTCGGCCTCGCGGAGATCGAGTTCTTCGCGGATGTTTTCGACCGCTATCATCAGACGCTGCCGCGGGGTGACGTAGTGAGTCTTGGGATAGACAGCGAGCCGGTCGTAATCGCCGGTGACCTTGCCGGTGATCGGATCGATCCGTGAAATCTTGTCGATCTCATCGCCGAAGAACTCGATGCGCACCGCGTCGTCCTCGTACGCGGGCCAGAGCTCGAGCACGTCTCCCCTGACCCGAAACGTACCGCGGCTGAGGTCGTAGGGCGTGCGCTCGTACTGCATCTCTGTCAGACGCCGCAGGTAATGGCTTATCGCCTTCGTTTCTCCCCGTTCGAAAAAGAGGAGCATTCCGAAGTACAGGTCGGGGTCACCGATTCCGTAGATGCAGGAAACCGAGGCCACGATGATCACGTCCCGCCGTTCGAATAGTGACTTGGTTGCCGCGAGACGCAACTTGTCGATCTCGTCGTTCTTGGTCATCTCTTTTTCGATGTAGAGATCACTCTGAGGAACGTAGGCTTCGGGCTGGTAATAGTCGTAGTACGAGACAAAGTACTCCACGCGGTTTTCCGGGAAGAAGTTCTTGAACTCCTGATAGAGCTGTGCCGCCAGCGTCTTGTTGTGGCTGAGTATGAGTGTGGGACGATTGACGCTCTCGATCACTTTGGCGATGGAAAAGGTCTTCCCCGATCCGGTCACGCCCAGAAGCACCTGGTGCTTCTCGCCGGCGTGCACGCCCGCCGACAATTGCGCGATGGCTGCGACCTGATCACCCTGAGGCTCGAATGGAGAGACGAGCTTGAACGGGTTCATAGAGACGTTGGTGTCGGCGTTGACGACGGGGCAGCTTCGGGCTCTCCGTTGATGGCCCTCAGGGAAGTAATGAGCTGGTCGACTTCCTCCGCAGTCAATTTCTGGTCGCTCATCGCAGACTGAAGCGACTGCAGAACCGGCTGCACGGCGACGATGCCTACTTCCTTGCGGGCAATCTTTTTCTTCAGTTCATCCAGCTGCTGTTGCAGTTCGTCCCGCTTCTCCTGCGGAACGTCCTTGGCCATGAGTTTTCCCATGTCCGCTTCGAGGCGGCTGAACACAAATCCGAGGACGGTTCCCGCTCCTCGATTCATGACGTAGACTGTCCCCAGAATCATCAGGATCAGCACCAGGCAACCTGCTCCGCCACAGCCGATGGGGATCCACTTCGGGCAGCCGGGACGATCGGATCGCGGTGAAGGAGGCGTGGCGTAATAGTCGGCAGGCTTCTGGAACGACCCTGAGGTTACCGGTCCGGTGGTCGCCGGATTCTGCACCGGTGGCAAGGGACCTTCGGGGGGCGGTGCGCCTGTCCAGTCGTCCACGTTCACGCTCCTCCGCCGGGTGTCGTAACAGCGGAGGAAACTGTATCATGACGACGAATTTATCGAGCTTCCGAGCCGAATGCCTGCCCAATCGACGCCACAACTGGACGACCGAACAATCCTCGTTCTGGATGACAATCCGCTCGTCCTGAAACTCGTCCGAGCGATGCTGGAACGCGATGGCGCAATAGTCGTTACTGCCGCCAGCTGGATCGAGTTCAATCACGTGCTCGAGGCAAACGCGCCTGACGCTATACTGCTAGACGTCAACCTTCCCAGCATCAAAGGCAACCGTCTGAGTGAAGTCCTCAAATCCCAGCCGGGGAAACGGGACATTCCCATCATTCTCATCTCCGATCTGCCGGAGGCGACACTGGACGAGATCCTTCCGGGTTCCGGCGCAGATTCCTGGCTTCGAAAACCGCTCACCCGCGACAAGTTGATCAACGAGATCAAGCGGCTTCTACCGAGCTGACTGCTCAGTCAGCTCTTCTTCCGTTTCCTGGAACCGGCGCCCTCTTCGATATGAAACGTGTGCAGAAGCCGGTGGGCGGTCGGCGCGACCATGACGCCGACGACGACCAGGAAAACCACACCCGACACGAGCGCGTAGAGTCCCGCAAAGAGTTTTGAGCCAGATGAAGTCAGGGGATCGACAGGTCCCATACCTCCCAGAATCATGGCCGCGTTCAAAAACGAATCGATCCATGAAAATCCTGCGATGACGTGGTAACCCGTCATGCCCGCCAGCAGGAACAGCAGTATGAACGCCACTGCCCCGGCAACATGGATCGCTTGCCTGCGAAGAAACAACCGCATGGGAAGCAGTGGGCGAAATCGGCTTTCGAAAATCATATCCCTGTGCTCCAGATGCTCCAGCGATCAGAACGTGGCCAGGCGAACCGCAATTCTATCGATAGCCGCCAGCGCTTCGTCGGAGTCAGCCAGATGATGGTTGACGATGATCGAGAAGTAGCGCTTCCTTCCAGACGATCCAATGGCAAATCCGCTCAAGGCGTTCACTCCCAGGATCGAGCCCGTTTTGCCATATAGATGTCCGGCCAGAGGCAGCAGACGCCGGTGAAGCGTGCCCCCCTCACCCGGCGAGGCCAGAAGTAGCTGAAACAGCGGACCTCTCGGCTCGGCAGTCAGGTAGCGGAACATCTTCACGATTGCTGCCGGAGTGACGAGATCTTCCACGGAGAGCCCCGAGCCGTCGTCGAAGTCGAACTCCCTGGGATCGATTCCCACCTGCCCCACGAGAAACTGCCGTTCTGCCTCACGCGCATCAGCATAGGAGATGGGACCGGGTCCGCCTACGCTGTCACGATAGAGCATCTCAGCGTACAGATTCTGGCTGTTCTTCAAGACCGTTGTCAGGAGCAGAAACACGGGCGGACTCTCAATCTGTCCGATCTTCTCTCGCCACGTCCGCGGTAGGGTCGAGAGGCGCGGCGGACCATCGACGGTGATGCCGTTGTTCTCAAAAAACGACGTCAGCGCCTGCGCCGCGTAAAGTCCTGCATCGGTCACAGCTACCGTATCTTCGAAAATCCGAGGGGCCTTCTTCAACTCCGCGGTACCAGTCACACGCACTCGGTTCGAGGAGTCGGTAACGATGTGAACGGAGTCCGGGGATTCACAGGTCAGCTCACCGTCCCCGAAAAGAAACGCTGGATCGGTTGTGACGCTGGTGCTCCCGCAACCGGAGCGTGCCACCGTCACGCCGACAACGTTCTCATTGAAGGCGATTGCGTCTACGGGCGCGGCGTACGATTCGCCCAGATAGCCCGTCTTCCAGCCCTCGGGAATCGTCTCCCGGCTGTACAGCGATACATCCGCAACCACACTACCGGAGACTCGCGTGATTCCTTTGCCCCGCAATGCTTCGATGAATGGCAGCAGCCGCATGTCCCGGTCGCTTTCGTAGCGCCCGCCGAGCGAGGGATCGCCGCCTCCTCGAATGATGATGTCTCCCACCAGTGTCGAGTCCTGAACATCTCCGTCGATCCAGAGTTCCGTTTCGAAAGTAGCCGACGGTCCGAGACAGTCATTGACCAGGCCGGCCACGAAAATCTTGCGGTTGGACGCCGGGATCATGAGCGTGTGCGAGTTGACGTCTGCCAGAAGAGTTCCGTCCTCTTCCTCGATGCGGATTCCCCAGAGAGCGTGGCGCAGCCCTGGCGTGGACAGCTCCTGCCGGATCACCTCGGTCAGAGACAACTCGGGGCTGGTCCGGGTCATGGACGAGGGTGCGGAGAAGCCTGAGGCACACCCGGTACCAACGACGGCCGCGATCAGTAGCCCGGCAATCCTCATCAGGCGAAACTCCACTCTTCGAAGGATGGTCCGTGCTCGAGGTTGTACCGGGCGGCGAGGAGCATCGGCTCGAAGTCGATATCAGGAAATCTCTGCCCGAGACGCTTTGCCAACGAATATGCTTTCAACAACTGCCCGTAGTCACGAGCCAGCCGGTACGGGTAGGGTTCAATCGGGCTTCGTGACGCCACTGCAGCCAGCTCTAACGCCGGAGGCGCGGTCTGATTGAGTTGAGCGGAGACTCGCCTGAAAAGGGCCGGCTCTCCGGCACGTTCGGCGGCCAGCAGCGCGGCCTCGAACAACACCAGTGCGTGGAACGGTACCATTCCGCCCTGCTCGGCGACGAACCCTGCAATGAGCGACTTCAGGAGGTCAGCGGAATCGATCTCTGGAGCAGGGTCAGCCTCAGGCTGAGAATCGCGATAGGACACCCACTCCCATACCGCCACCCGCAGAGTCGCGTACCGGCCTTCATCGCCCAGCAACCCGGCTATTTCCCAGGCGGTGTTGGCGACGATCAGCTTGTGTCCCAGATCTCCCAGATCGTCGGACGCGGCGCGAAAGAAGTCTCGGTCGAAGCCCGGTTCCCGCATCCCTCGCGTGAGCCAGCACTCTCCTCGCCTCCGATCTCCGGAGGCAATGGCCTCGCGGATTTCTTCCGTGGAAAATGGATGACCGGGACCGACCCTCGGTGGGTCCGTCACTGGCGGCTCGCTCCACGGTTGCCGGCTCAGGGCGGCGTAGACTCCGCACTCGCTCACCACGTCATCGAACCTGCCACCGAGTTCGTCGCGAAGCTGGTAGGTTGAAAGGCAGGCGATCACCGCATGCTTACCGTGCTGGGAAGGGCTATAGCAGAGAATGGCGAACCGGGCCACGGCCTGGAAAAGTTCGATCGAGTCGTGGTCCTTGCGGAAACGCCGAACGGCGGAGGGAAATGCTTCCACATCGCGGCTGATCAAAGGCTGGTAGAGCTGCGAGATGGGACTGGCCATGTGCTACCTGCCAGGATTCTTTCACTGCTTCCCGTGAATTCAAAGCCCCGAGATCAGAGTGAGAAGCTCAGGGTGCGGCGCGCATGGAGCCGCGAGATGATCTCATCCTCACCCGTGTTTCCTCGGAGAGGGAGAGGGTGAGGGAGAGGGACTCGTGGCCGGGGTCGCAGCTGGCTCCGGAGGGCCTTCATTGGAAGAGCGCTCCTCCCCGATCTCTGTGGTCTGTGTCAGCACTGAATCCGTGTCCGTTGCCGGCGGCGGAGTGGCGGGCGAGATCGTGCTGGTCTGTTCTTGCGTTCCGCCGCTGGAGGCCTCACGCCGGCAGGAACTCACCGTAATCGAGGCAAGAATCGCGACCAGCAGAAACGTGTTCTTGATCAAGGTCACCTCTGGAACACCGTAGAGTCTGGAACACCGTAGAGTACGTTAACGTTTAATCGAACGCTGCTCAACACCGGTGCGTCCGATGATCAAACCGGCACCTCTTGCAAGAAACCTGACAGACTCGAGCAAGGCGCTTGATAGACTGCCTTCAGCCCATGACTGACAAGAAA
>JBDTRY010000173.1:0-8533 GCA_039931435.1 Acidobacteriota bacterium
TGAAGTAGCGGACGCGGTCGAAGCGTTGGCCCTGATGCAGAACGTAGAGGTGATAACAGGCTGCCGGAGTGAGAATCTCACGTACGGCTGCCGTGCGCGTCAGCCTCAGTTCCCCCGCTCCGGAAGAATTCGCGGAGGTGAATTCCTCCAGATTGTCTCTCATTCCGTCGAGCGCAACAGCTGCAGTAAAAAGATGCGGGAACGATCGAAAGTATTGGATTCTCTGCAGCTCTCCGACGGAGATGAGCGGAGGAAAGCGGACTTCCTGCGCGTTCCATTTCTCTCCGAGCCCCCGGAACAGAGATTCGAGCTCCTCGAATCGGCGCAGCAATGGTCCCGACAACGTAGCCTGCCCGTCCGCGCTCCAGTGCAGTCCGGGAATCGATATCGGCTTCGTGGCCGCCGGGGACTGCTCCGAATCGTCGTCCACTCTTTACCTCGACGAGAAAAACGTTGAGACGATCGTGTCGATGTCGCGAAAGACTCCAGGTTTGAGCTCGGCCATTAAAACGGACTCTCCACGGAGACCTTCGAGGAAGACAATCAGGTCCAGTATCTGAACAGAGGTGAGGAGATGCTGCTCGACGATGGCCGTGCCATCGGCGATGCTCTCCGGGGAGACAGACCCGTTATGGCCGGCGATCCACCCGCGCAGAGCCTCCCGGACTTCAGGATGATCCGTCACAGGCTGGGCTTCCCCAGCAGAATGCCGTGCTTGAGGAAATAGTCGACGGTCGATTGCGAGACCCGTTCCCGCAGCGCCCTCGGCGCCTCCTCCTCACTGAAAGTTCTCTCGGCTAGTTGCCGAGGATGGGCTATCCCTGCATCCTTGAACATCTCGGGGTTGTAATACTCGCGCCAGACCACGCGGAAATATCCGAGGAGATGCTGCCGGACAGCGAGCAGAGTGCCGGCACTCCACTGGCCAGCGAAGCGGACGAACAGTTCCCTGACTACGGAACGCCCGAAAACGAGGTGACGCGCCTCATCCGCGTGATGCAGTGCATTGATTCTGCGGGCAACTTTGTTCAGCCGTTCATCGCGGGCCATCTTCCGGTTGAAGTAATCCACGATCTCCTCAAAGATCAGCACGCGCGCAAAGAAAAGAAAGCTTTCTTCGCCCGGCGCGTATTGGCGATGAAAGGCAATCGTGCGATCCTCGTATACTTTTCCGCCATACCTGCTGCAGAACGTTCCGAAATAGATCATGTGCTTGTTTTCTTCATCCAGAAAATGGTGCAGGTACGGGGAGAGTTCAGTCAGTTCGGGGTCGTAGAGTCGTCGGGCCAGTCCCTCCAGGAGAGCCTTTTCGCCGTGAATATTCAGGCTGAAGAAATTCACGGCCTCATAAAAACTGAGCTTCCGTTGCTGCGCATCATCCATCCCGTCGAAGGCAGGAGTGCCGTGGATGGAGATGAGCTCCGGACTGGTGAACCATTCCTCCCCGACAGGGACGGACGCAGGAAACTGCAGAGACTCGTACGGGTTGCTCAGCGACTGGCGGGATTGCTCCACCAGCTTTTCTGCCGTTTCCCGCAGTTCCTCGCTGATCACTGGCACTTCTCCAGCACGACCGCCTGCCAGTTCAACCCGAAACCGGCCATCACCAGCAACAGACGATCCCCGGCCTGAATCCGTCCCGATTCATCGAGACGCTGGAGGTTGACGATGTTGTCCGCACTGATGATGTGCCCGACGGCCGGCATGGAGTCGAAGCAGACGCGATCGGCGTCGAACTCGATCAGCCTGCTCAGAATCTTCCAAGCATTACGGTTCATGTTCTGCGGGATGATCCAGGCCACTTCCCCAATGGACATGCCCGCGCGCGCGAGCGTCTCCGTGATCAGTTTATGCATATAGCTGAAGAAACTCCCGACGACCTCGTCGTCCGAGGCCCTGGCCAGGGCCCCGTTGGCGATGGCATGGGTGGCAACGATACGGAAACCCCCTGGCTTGCGCGTCACCAGGCAGGCCGCGGCTCCGTCGGAAATCAGGTTGTATGCCTGCTCATAAATTGCCCCCGGAGGAAATCGATCCGAGGTAACGCAGAGGATTCCTCTCGCCGCCGGTTCAGAAATCAGGAGCGAGCGCGCCAGGCGCAACGACCCGAGCAGGCTCGTACATGCCTGCTGATTCAGCCCGATCACGTCAGCGTCCTCCAGGCCGAAGTCCGCCTGCAGGTGACTGACAGGAAAATCCATGAGGTGCTTTACATCACGCGAAGATGTGAAGCGTTCGGTATCGCCGAGGTTTCCATTCAGCGGCAGACACGTTGCGTAGATGACCGTGCTGATCTGCTCGAGCTTGCCGAGCTTCTTAACGGCGGTGTGAGCGAGATCGTATGCCGTGGTTCCTTGGGAGCTCAGGTGGTGATACTCAAAGCCAGCCTCGCGCAGCAGCTCAGGCGCGGAGGCGAGCAATCCCACGCGTGCCGAATCGTCCACCGATGCCTGCCGGCCGCCGAGTGCCGATGCCAACCGATTCACGTACGCTTCAGTCACGGTCTCTCCAGCGTCTCATCGAGGGAAGGAAACGGCCGGTGTGACGCATGTAATCCTGATACTCGGCGCCGAATTCTGACTCGGCAAGCCGCTTTTCCTCGCGGGCCGCGGTGTGATTCAGGACGAACACGGAGTAGATGAACCCGAGCAGCGTCAACGGATGAGGTGCGAGAACGACGGCACCGGCGGCGGCGAGCAGAAAAGCGCAGTAAAACGGATGGCGGATCCGCCTGTAGGCGCCCCAGGTAACGATATGCCCTGGGGCGTCGTCCTCTTGATGCCAGAGCGACAACGGTACACGGTTGGAACCGATGGTCAGACCGATCAGAGCGATCGACGATACGGCGAACGGAACGAAAGTTACCTGCAACCAATGGCCGGCTGTCGTTGAATAGGCTACTACGGGCTCCACCACGCCGATGAAAAGCAGCGTGACCGAGATCGGGATGAGAAACAACGGCAGCGCCGTGACCCACCACATCAGCGTCAGCCGCCCATCATGGCGGAAGAAGATTCGCGGAAGGAGCCCGATGAAGCCGAAGTTCAGGAGCAGCAGCAGATAAGCAGGGACGGTCATCGCGTCGATTCCCGGTCGATCAGCCAGCGCTGGACCTCCAGCCGACGCACTTTTCTCGTGGTAGTTCGAGGGAGCTCCGCCTCTCGAACAACGACGCTCGAGGGCCGTTTGTAATCGCGGAGTTTTGCAGCGAGGCGCGTGATTTCGTTTGCGATCTCGCTATGCAGCATTGCAGGCGAGGAGCCCCAGGACTGAATCGCCGCATCGGAGGGCACGACCACCGCGCAGACTTCCTCGCAGCCCGCCCGGGGGCCACTGGTGGCGCACGACGATGAAACGCAGACCTCCTTGATCAGATTGCTCTGGCTGATTACCGACTCCACTTCTTCCGGTTGCACCTTACGCCCGTCCGGGAGAACGATCAGGCTCTTGAGCCGTCCCGTTATGTAGAGATAGCCGTCATCGATTCGCCCGATGTCTCCGGTATGCAGCCAGCCGTCGGCGTCGATGGTTCTCGCCGTCAGTTTCTCATCGCGAAAATAGCCCTTCATCACATGCGGGCCCCGCACGAGAACCTCCCCCGTACCGGTTTGGGGATCATCGATCCGCACTTCCGAGTTTCCCAACGGCTGGCCGACACTCCCCGCGCGGTTGGCACCTGGCCGATTCACGGTGGCCACAGGGCTGGTTTCGCTGAGCCCGTAGCCCTGGAAGAGGGGCAATCCCATCCGTTCGAAGAAGAGTGCCGCACGCCGGTCGAGCGGCGAACCGCCGGAGATGAAGCGCCGGATACTCCCTCCGAGCGCCTTCTGCACCGGTGAATACAGAGCCCGCCGCAGTCGCTGTAGTGGTATCAGCGAGACCACCATTCCCGCGACGCGAAAGTAGGTACGACTCGACAGCGAACGTGCCATCTGCGCTTCGATACTCTGATGGAGAAGGCGGAAGAAAAGGGGCACTCCGATCAGAGTCGTGATTCGTTTCTCCGCCAGCAGCTCCACGATCTCCCCGGGAAAGAGCGTCGAGGCGTAGACCACCTCCGCGCCAACGTGGAGAGGCGTAAGCAGTCCGCAGGTCAATTCCAGAAGGTGGTTGAGAGGGAGGATGGACAGGAAGCGATCGTTCTCGTTCAGGCCGTGCGACCGGCAGAGAGCGGAAATCTCGAACAGAAGGTTGGCGAGCGTGATCATCACCGCCTTCGGTGTGCCCGTCGTTCCCGAGGTGTAGCTCATGAGAACGACGTCGGCAGGCTGGCGGTCTCGAATTCTCAGGGCGGCCGCGTCGGCATCGAGCTCGCTCTCGACGTACATGGCATCCAGCTCGTCGATGAGGAGGACGCGTACGGGGCCGGGTGTCGTCGATGCCAGCCCCTCCGCCTCACTCTCCGTTTGTCTCGATGCCAGAACCGCCTCGGCCCCGGAGTGGGCCAGAATGGCGCTCAGCTCTTCCGGATCGAGCTTCGGGTCGACGGGAACGGCTACGCCGCCGGCGAGGAGAATGGCGAAGAAACCGATGACCCACTCCGGCCGTGATTCGCAGAGAAGAAGCACGCGCGAGCCCCCACCCACGCCCCGCTCGATCAAGGCTTCTGCCAGGGACGTGCTTCGATCCGTCAGAGCGCTGTAGGAAAGCTCGCGCCACTGTCCGCGATCGCGGATGGACAGCGCCGTGCGCGAAGCGAACTGGCGGCTCTGGCGTACCAGCACCGAGAGGAGTGTCGTGCTCTCTTCCATCCTGATCTGAGCATTCTAGGCTGGTGGACCCATTCATCATCGGGCGAAACCCAGGTCTTCGGATGGGAAGAAAGTTTTTGCACCCCCGGCACTGGCCATGGCCCATCATGTTGCACGGTGGTAAAGAAGCGGCGGTCGTCATTCACAAAGTCCATCGATACGAGCCGAACGGCGGCTGCAGAATATGAAGGTGCGGCACGAAGTGCGCTCCTGCCTTCCGTGATCACAGCCATGGCCATCGGCGCCGCCTTCCTGCTCATGCTCAGGAATCTAGGGCACGCGGCGCTCACCTACTGGGACGAGTCGTTTCATGCTCTCGTTGCCAGGAATCTGCTGCGGCACCCTCTCGTGCCCACCTTGATCGAGCGTCCCTTCCTGGCCTTCGACCCAACGAGTTGGACAGCGAATCACGTCTGGCTTCACAAACCCATCCTTCCGCTCTGGCAGATCGCGCTCTCCTACGCCACCTTCGGAATCGGTACATTTTCGCTTCGCCTGCCGTCGGCGATTCTGGCCTGCAGTGCGGCTGCCTTGACCTATCTGATCGGATCGGAATTGTTCGATCGCCGCACGGCGGCGGTCGCAGCTACGGTGCAGGCCTTTTCGCCAGCCGTATTCATGCTCGTTCATGGATACCTGTTTGCCGACCACGTGGACGTGGCTCTGCTCTTCTGGACCGAGCTGTCAATTTACTTCGCGTTGCGTTCGTTGCGCCGCGGTACATTCTTCGATGCCGCCATGGCCGGGGCGGCACAGGGCCTGGCATTTCTCTCCAAGACTTATCCGGCACTGATCGTCACGGTCATCGTGCTCTGCGCATGGCTCGTGGCACGCCCGCGAACGAAGGCACGTGGCTTTGGCGCCAGGCAGTTCCTGACGTTTGCGGGAGCCACTCTGGTGACCGCGGGTCCGTGGATGCTTTACACGGCCCTCCGGTTTCCGGTCGAATTCCGAAACGAGCAGATCTACATCTTCAAACACTTTGCCAGTGCTATCGACTCATGGGAGGCGCCCTGGGACCGGCTCATATTCGACTATGCAGCCCTGCTGTTCAACGTCTTCTATGGCTTTGTGCTCGTAGCGGCAGCGTTCTTCGTACCCCGGCTGATACGACTACGTGAGCGGAGCCTCGTGGTGATTTACGCGTGGGGAGCGGGCGTCCTCCTCCCCCACCTTCTTGCCTCCTCCAAGACGCCCTCGGCGACCCTCATCGGAACGCCTGCCTTTCTTCTGCTTCTGGCCCTGCTGATGACGAACGCAGTGGAGAGAAATCCCAGGGCCCTGGCTGCCTGTACGGGTGTGGCTCTCGCCTGCCTGTTCGCACATCCGTCGGTCGCTCCTCCCGGGCAGGGATACGCACAGTCGCGTCAGTTCGCAGCGGTGATGTATCAGAACCTGTGGGTAGTCTGGTGTGTGTTGGGAGGAGTGATCGCACTGCTGGCGATCGAGATAGCATCCAGATTCGCCGTGGCCGAAAAATGGGGCGTGGTTGTTCGGCGCGGAGCGCTGACGCTGGCCGCTGCCGTCGTCGTCTGGCTGTTCACCCTGGAGATCAGCGACGCCCGCGGTGTGGTTGAACTGAACCTTAAAGAACCTTCATTTTCCGATGTCGCCGCTTACGCAGCCACGACCCAGGACAACGCCGTCTTCCTCTTCGATGAATCCCGACGGTGGGGCGACCATCAGCTGGCAGAATTTCTTTCCGGCCGGACCAGCTACCGATACGAAGGAGAGGAATGGCGCTCGATGGCGCGCGAGGTACGCGAACGCGGTGGCGTTCCCTATCTCGTGACCCCTGCCGAACTGACCCTTCAGGTCGTTTACCGAAGCACCCGGGACGGGCGAACTGTTTATCGAATTCCGTGAAGAACGCTCTCCCACCGTGAATCCGCTGCATTCGTATTCAGCTGAAACGATGTTCGGCGATCGTCGTGGCGTGCGTACCGCCATTGATACCGAGGTAGAGCTCGCGCTCGGTAACTGAGATCGAAAGGTCGGTGCGGCGGTCGATCATGGCCGCGACCTCCTCGACGAATCGCCGCTCGAAAGCGTAGACGGGGATCTCTTCGGCGTTGTGGATCTTCTGCCCATCGAGAGCCGCCCGCACCTGTCGGATTTCACGATGCGTGTACACAGCGGCACGGCCGGCCAGCTTGCTGCCTCGATGAAGGCGGCCTGCGGCCGGCAGCCCGACTTCGATCCAGGCTGTGACCCGACCCGTCAGGTCACGAATCAACACCGCCGGCTCGTCGCCGGAGGCCACGCCTTCCGTCAGAGCAATCCCCTCCGCGTACTCGAGGCAATAGGCCAGGAGGCGCATGAGCATGTACTCCGAAGTCTCCGACGGCTGTCGCGCCATTCGCATCTCGAGAGACTGGTATACGCCGCGGTCGATATCGGCCAGTTCCACCGTGAGGTTGTACATCGTTGCCGTCAGCGCCATCGCCGCCATCCTACACGGTCGCCGAAGGAAGGCGTGGTCTCCGGGTGGGATGATCCCTTACCATACCCGCCATGCTCGTCGTCTACGCACTCCTCACCTGTCTGATTACACTGGCCGGGGGCTGGTTCGCCATCCGCTTCCGCGACCGCATCGAATTCGTGATCGCATTCTCGGCGGGCTTTCTGCTGGCCATCGTCGTTCTCGACCTTCTTCCCGAGATTTTTCGTCTCATGGAAACCGTGCATCTCGCGCCGCACAAACCGCTGCTGATGCTTCTGGCCGGCTTCTGCGCCATTTTCCTGCTTGAAAAACTGACCATCGTCCACGCCGAACGAAATCACAACTCACCCGGACACCGCCATCGGGTCGGTGTGATCGCTGCTTCCGGACTGGTCTTTCACAGTTTTCTGGATGGCATGGCCATCGGTGTTGGATTCGGCTTGAGTAATTCGGTGGGATGGCTGGTGCTGTCGGCCGTGATCGCTCACGACTTCGCAGATGGGGTGAACACCGTCACGCTCATGCTCTCCAAGGAGAACACGCTCAGAAAAACAATCGGGATGCTCGTACTCGATGCTGCTGCGCCGGTAGCGGGAGTTCTGGTGGGCAACAGTTTTCATCCGCATCCAGTCGTTCTGGTCTATCAGCTGGCCTTCTTTGCCGGATTTCTCTTCTACCTGGGCGCCAGTGATCTGCTTCCAATGGCGCACGAGCGTCCCCGCCCGGCACTGCTCCTGACCACGGTGGGGGCGATGCTGATGGGAAGCGCAGCGGTCGTTCTCATCGGTGGCTGACGGTGAGCCTCAACGCTGCGCTTCCTAGTGGCGGCAGGATTGCCGGAGGGAGTAACGCGCCAGATACTGTTTCCAACGTCATCAGCGACGAGCAACGCCCCCGCATGGTCCACGGCCACGCCGACCGGCCGGCCCATAGCCTCACCTTCAGCGCTCAGAAAACCGGTCAGTATGTCTCGGGGTTCTCCTGCCGGCTGCCCACCGGCAAAAGGGACGAAGATCACTTTGTAGCCGCTCCGTGGATTCCGGTTCCACGATCCATGCTGGCCGACAAAAGCGCCCCCGCGGAAAGCCGAAGGAAAAAGATCGCCGTCGTAAAAAGTGAGTCCCAGCGACGCCGTGTGCGCTCCGAGGGCGTAGTCCGGAACGATCGCTGAGGCGACAAGATCGGGCCGTTTGAGTTCAGACCGACTATCAACATGTTGACCATAGTAACTGTAGGGCCATCCGTAGAACCCACCGTCGAGAACTGATGTCATATAGTCGGGAACGAGATCGCTTCCCAGTTCATCCCGTTCGTTTACCGAGGTCCAGAGAGCACCGCT
>JBDTRY010000174.1:0-8362 GCA_039931435.1 Acidobacteriota bacterium
GAAGGTGGAAGAGATCCTTCGCTCGACGCTCAGGATGACAGCCGGCCATAGTGTTGCTTCACCGTGGTTCAGCGCCTGCGACGTTCCCCTGGTTCGCTCCCCCGTAATCGGAAGAATGGACAAGTCGTTTCTGTTTAGTTATTTTAGATAGCTGTCCGTCGTGCCCCTTCCTGGAGACAGGGTGTCCGGAATCGTGGAGCGGCGAGCTCATTCATCACGGAGCGTAAGTCCGTAAACTATTGAAAACACACTGAACCGTTGGCGCATCCTCGTGGCATGGCAGACGCAGCAGGAGCAGCCAGAGATTCGAAGGAGTTCATCATGCGCCGGATGGTGTTTTTGGCCGCAGCAGTACTGGCAGTAGTGGCGATTCCTCTTCAAGCCGTCGAGCAGCATCAGTCGTACATTACCTTCGACGACGGAGGCACGGTCGTCCTGCAGAGCGACGGACAGTCGATCGACGGACGGGTCAATCTTCCCGTGTATCCGGGCGATGAGGTGCGTACACCCCGCAGTGGCAGAGTGGAGATCCGCCTTTCCGACGGCAACGTCATCGCCCTCGATCAGACTACCGCGGTGCAGTTCCAGTCCATTCTCGAGAGCTACGAAGGTGAAGACGCCCAGACCGTGGCCAGCCTGCAGCAGGGGCGTGTCATGGTTCAGCGGATATCCGACGAAGGTGCGGCCCTCCGCCTGGATACATCCAGCGCTTCCTACGTCAGTTCCCGGGATGCTGTCTACAGCGTCGAAGCCCGCGATACGGAGCGAGACGTGGTCACGGTTTACGCCGGCTCGATCGAGATACGCACACGAAATCGGACGGGCCGGTTGCGTGAAGGCGACTCAGCGCGCGTCGATGAAGACGGCATTTATGCAATCGATTCCTACGCCAGCGACTCACTGGATGAGTTCGAGCGCTGGTATTTGAAGCGTTCCGATCGTTCCGGTACCAGCCGCTATCTCGACGCCCGCCTTTCCTATGCCGATTCTTCGTTTGACGACTACGGCAGCTGGGTCTACGTAGGGGACTATGGGTCCTGGGTCTGGCGGCCAACGGTCACTGCGGGTTGGAGACCGTACTACTACGGCTCCTGGTCGCGGAGTCCCCGAGGGACACTGGTCTGGGTTTCCAGCGAACCGTGGGGCTTCGTTCCCTATCACTACGGACGATGGGCATTCACGCCACTCTACGGATGGGTGTGGCTGCCCGGGCAATCCTACGCTCCGGCGTGGGTGTATTGGGCCTTCGGTCCAACATACGTGGGCTGGTCCCCGATGGGCTTTTATGATTGCTACAACCCGTACTACGACTGGGCCTACCGTCCTTATCGCAACGCCGGACTGGGATTCGGCCTCGGGTTCTACGGGCAGATCCGATTGTCCCGCACCGATCTCAGTCCATGGACGTTCGTCGGAAGCAATGGTCTGACAACGGGCAGGATCGATCGCGCTGCGCTGACGACCGACGCCATCCGTGAACGATTGAATCGCGATGGTGACCGCGTCACGGTGACGAACAACCCACTGCGATTCACACGTGATGAACTCAGGAATCCGGTTTCGGCGATCGTGGACCGTTCACGTCGTGGAATCGGAGGTGGTACCGGCAAAGACGGCTCAGGGTCCACGACGGATTTAACTCCTTTTTTCCGTCGTGACCCTGAGCTTTCGACCGAAGTACGTCAGCGCGTGATCCGCCGCGATCCTTCTGCTGGGCCCGCTCAGAGCGGGACGGCCGGCGGTGTCGAGAACGGCCGGATCAATCGTGGCGGCGTTACGCCGAGCAACGGGATCGTCGACCGAGGCACCACGACGCCCGAGCCCGGCAACAGGATTGGGCGTCCCACGCCTCCGTCTCCAGGAAACGACGCTGTGGATCGTTCCCGTCCCGGCAGCGACGGCGCCATTCGCCGTAGCGTACCGGGCGGTGAATCTCCGTCGGTGCGTCATGACCGCACGCCGGCCCCCGGAGACTCGGGGCAGCCCGGCCACGTTTCGCGAGATCCGAACCGCGATGCGGTAAAACCCGCACCGGAGACGCCGGCTCCCCAGGGGCGCACGCCTCGACGGGACTGGCGCTCGGGTGTTGAGCGCTCTACACCTGCCCCTGCGCCGCGCCAGCATGACGACAGCTGGCGCCGCCCTGTGGTGGAGCGGCCGCCTGTACAGACCCCGGCGCCCGCGGAGTCGACCACGCCCAAGGACAATTCCCGCGGATCGATTCCACGGCGGGTCATCGATGGCATCGGGGGAGTGCGGGTCACCCCGCGCGTTCATGAGGAGGCTCCGCGACCCAGCGCAGGCAGCGGTGAATCGGTCAAACGGCCTGCGCCCGTTCGAACGGAGAAGCCCGCCGAGAAATCAGCACCGAAATCACCTCCCAGGCAGAACGACGAAGGACACGTAAAGCGGCAGCAGCACTGAGCTCACCCGCTGCCACCGAGGGTCCTGGCGGCGGTACGCGTTGATCTCATCTCCTGTCCGCACCTACAATGCTTCGGGAATGGGTTCGCGACTGGTCTACGTGCTCTACTGCATCGAGGCCGGATTCTTTTTCGTCATGGTTCCATGGACCCGGTTCTGGATCAACCATCCTTTTCTGAATTCCACACCCTCCCTGGCGGCCCTGGCCATCAATCCTTACTTCCGTGGATTTGTTTCGGGTTTCGGAATGGTGCATCTCCTCGTCGGAATCCGGGAGCTGGTGAGCATCATTGAAACGCACAGGGATCAGGCAGGAAGGCGGCGATGATTTCCTACGCCATCGCTGACGCGGCCGTGCAGGCTCCGCCCCAATTGCTGGCGCGTGTGCAGCAGTTGAACGATCTCGGCGCAGACTTCATCCAGCTGCGCGCCAAGGAGCTGGACACGCCGGCCTTTCTGGCTCTCGCTGAAGGCTGCCGGAAACGCGTCGATGGAAACGGTACGAAGTTCGTAGTGAATTCGCGTGCTGACATCGCCATGGCCGTCGATGCCGACGGAGTTCATCTCCCCGCCGACGGAATGCCGGCGTACGCAGTGCGGGCCTTGCGTCCGGGGCTTCAGATCGGCCGGTCCTGCCACAGCGCCGGCGACGTTAAGCGGGCCGCTGGTGAGGGCTGCGACTATGTCCTGATCGGCCCGCTTTTCAGTCCACGATCGAAAATCGGGGGACCCCCGCTGGAGGAGAACGAAATCCGTGCCTGTGCCCGGGTTCCCATTCCTCTCTTCGCCCTCGGAGGAATGGAACGGAGCAGGTTGCGTTCGCTGGCCGCGCTTCCCATCGACGGCATCGCCGCCGTCACGCTTTTCATGGCGGATGAACCGATTGCAGAAATCATGGAGGAAGTACGGGCGCTATAAAACGATCGAAGTTCGTCGTCCCTCTGACACTGACCGTGGTGCTGCTTGCGGTGTACCTCGCCCTGAGCATGCAGCCGGGGCTCACCGACGGGCTGGGTTCGTCCCGGGACATGCTCTTCGGCAAGGGTTTCATCTACGTCAAGTTTCTCGTCTTCGCCGCTCTGATCTTTCTGGTAGTACGTTTCTCTGACGCCATCATTTTCGATCTCGCCCTGGCCTCGCGAAAGATCGATGTTCCGGTCCTTCTGCGCCAGATCATCGCCTTCAGCCTTTACCTGTTCTTCATTTCCGTCGTGTTCTCGATCCTTTTCGAGCGAAATATTCTCGGATTTCTGACGGCGGGAACTGTCGTGGCGGCGGTGATCGGACTGGCGCTCCAGGACACACTGGGAAATCTGTTTTCAGGTGTGGCCCTGCACGTCGAGCACGCCTTCGATATCGGAGATGTCGTTCGTTCCGGTGACAACGTAGGGGTGGTGGAAAGTATGAATTGGCGCGCCACACGGCTCCGCACGTTCAACAACAACATCATCGTTGTTCCGAACTCTTTGATTTCCAGGGAGCGGATCGAGATTCATCAGAAGCACGGTCTGAACGCCCGCGTGATCCGCATCGGCTTGCCCTATCACGTACCCCCGGCGCGCATCATTCCCATCCTGCAACAGGTGGCCTCGAATGTCGTGGACGTCTCTCACGACATCCCCTGCCTCTCCCGGGTGGGGGATTTTGGCGACTCGGCGGTCATTTACGAGATCAAGTACTGGACGCGCAATTTTCAGCGCCGGGACATGATCGACGCCGAGATCCGGCGTGCGGTCTGGTATGCCCTGCGACGGAACGATATCGAGATTCCCTTTCCCATTCGAACTCTGCAGCGCTGGAAGGAGACCGCCTCGGAGTCCGGAAGTACCAACGAGGAGATACGCAGCCGTCTCTGGGAAGTGGAGATTCTCGCGCCCCTCTCCTCGGATGAACGCGATGCCCTGGCCGGCCAGGCCAAGCTTCACACCTACGCCCGGGGTGAGACAATTCTTCGCAGAGGAGAGGTCGGAGACTCGATGTTCGTCATTCACGAGGGGGAGGTTTCCGTACGCATGCCGGTCGATGGCGTGGCCCGGGAGGTGGCGCGCCTGGGATCGGGTAATGTCTTCGGCGAAATGGCCCTGCTCACCGGGGAGTCCCGAAGCGCGGACGTGGTGGCGCTGACGGACGTACAGACCGTGGAGATCGTCAGGGAGTCCCTCCAGCCCATCATTCGCGACAACCCCGATCTGGCCGCTGCATTTTCAGCGCAGATGATGGAGCGGCAGGATCTGCTCGCTCCGGACAAAGCGGCCACTGCCGATGAGCAGAAGACGCTCATGACCAGAATCCGAGGCTACTTCGGCCTGGTTTCTCGCTCATGAATACCATTCTTCTGGTCGAGGACAAGGAGTCGCTGGCGCGGATGCTCCAGGAAGCTCTGCAAAGCGGGGAGCTGGAAGTGCAATGGGCCGCCTCGGGAACGGACGCAATTCGCCGGCTCGACGAGCGCCGTTTCGCGGCAGTCCTCACCGATCTCCGCCTTCCCGGCGCAGATGGCCTGGAGGTATTGCGCCACGCCCGCGAAGCGGATCCCGATTGCCCTGTGATCGTCATGACCGGATTCGCCACGGTGGAGAATGCCGTCGAGGCCATCAAGATCGGGGCCTTCGACTTCGTACAGAAGCCGGTGGATATCGACTATCTCCTCATTCTTCTCAACCGGGCCATCGAACAACGAAGGTTGCGAATGGAGAATCTGCTTCTCAGAGACGAGTTTCAGCAGCGGCACGGAATCCCGCCGATCATCGGTGATTCCGCTCCGATGAAAGTGATCTCCGAACAGATTCAGAAAGTTGCTCCCACCGACTCGACCGTGCTCCTTCTCGGTGAATCGGGTACGGGCAAGGAACTCTTCGCCCGGGCCATTCACAAGCTTTCACCCCGCAGCAATCGTCCCTTCGTGGCCATCAACTGTGCGGCCATCCCCGACACGTTGATCGAGAACGAACTCTTCGGCCATGAAAAGGGGTCGTACACCGGCGCAGTGTCACGCCAGATCGGAAAGTTCGAACTGGCCGACACGGGAACGATTTTTCTCGACGAGATCGCCGAGCTTGGACTGGGCGTGCAATCGAAGATTCTCCGGGTCATTCAGGAGAGACAGTTCGAGCGGATCGGCGGGACGAGCCGCATTCAGGTCGATATCCGGATTGTCTGCGCAACGAATCGCCGTCTCGATCAGGAGGTTTCCGAGGGCCGATTCCGTGAAGACCTGTTCTTCCGCATCAACGTTTTTCCGGTTGTGATTCCGCCCCTTCGTGAACGGCGCACCGATATTGCCGCGCTTTCCGACTATTTCGTCACGAAGTTCGGACGCGAACTGGGCAAGAGTGAGCTTCGTCTGAGCGAGGAATCCCGCCAGGCACTGGAGAACTACGCCTGGCCAGGAAACATCCGGGAGCTGGAAAATTGTCTGGAGCGCGCCGCCATACTCTGCGACCGCAGTCTCATCGAAATTAAGGATCTGAACATCGGTTCCAGGGAAGGAGACCGGTCGCAATCGCTACGGGACGTGCTCGATCTCTCCGGGACGCTGAACGAAGCGTCCTCCCGTGCCGCTTCCCTGGTGGAAAGACTGAAAATTTCCGATGCCCTGGCCCGAACCTCCTCCCGCGCGGACGCCGCGGATGCACTCGGGGTAAGCTACCGCACGCTGCTCACGAAATTGAAAGAGTACGGTCTGGACTGATCTCGCCCATCAACAAGTACATGGCATGAACGACGACGATCCCACACCGACATCGGACGATGTCATCCGCTATCTGAATGAGCGCTTCGAGGCACTCCATCTGCCCTATCGTCTGGAGCACATTGCCGTGCTTCCGTATGTGAATCCGCGTTGGATGGCCAACTGGGATGTCCCGCAGCTGGAGAACGTGCCGGATCGCGCCATCATCGAGAAGGAGCTGATCGAAGCCCGGTGGAAGTTTCCGCAGGTGCGCGACGCGCTCTGAACGGATCGAGATCAGGTTCTACTTCGGAGCGAGACTGGCGCGGACGCGCTGGCCATACTCCTTCGCTTTCTGCACGGCCTCCTCGGCGTTGACAGTGAGCAGACGGCGATCGCGCATGAGAACGCGGCCGTCGACGATCGTATCCACGACATCCGATCCCGAAGCGGCGTACACGATCGCGGAATCCACCGAGTAAACGGGCTGGAGATGCGGGCTCTGAAGGTCGATTACGATAACGTCGGCCCGCTTGCCCTTCTCCAGCGATCCGATCTTCTTCTCCAGACCCAGTGCCCGTGCTCCGGCGATCGTGGCCATCTCCAGAACGGCCCGCGCCCCAAGCGCCTGCGGATCGCGGCGAGAGATCTTCTGCAGTCTGGCCGCCGCTGCCATCTCCTCGATCATGTCCAGATTGTCGTTCGAGCCCGCGGGCCCGTCCGTTCCCAGCCCGAGGTTGATTCCGGCCTTTCGCATTTCCACGACCGGGGCCACTCCGGAGGCCAGCATCTCGTTGCTTTCCGGGTTGTGAACGACACCCACATTTCTCCGCGCCATGAGGGCGATGTCCTCAGGCGTGAACCACACTCCATGTGCAGCCACGACGTCCGGACCGAGGAAATGAATCGACTCCAGATAGGCGGGCGGCGTGAGGCCGCCGCTTTTTGCGGCGATCTGCCTCAGTTCGTCTTCTGTCTCGGAAACGTGGATGAGGATGGGGATCCCCAACTCCGTAGCCAGTGCCCGCACCTGAATGAGATGCTCCCGTGAAACGGTGAAGGGAGCATGGGGAGCGAGAGCGGGCGTGATCAGAGAGTCGTTTTTGAATTGCTCAGCGTACTTGCGGCTGTAGGCCAGTGCGGCCTCCCACGTCTTGTTGTCCGGCGCAGGGAAGTCGATGAGTGTTTCCCCCAGAACGCCGCGCAGTCCGGCCTGTTTTACTTCGCGGGCTATATCCGCTTCAAAGTAATACATGTCTGCGAACGTGGTGGTTCCCGAAGCGATCATCTCGGCCGCGGCCAGACGGGTTCCCCATTTCACGAAGTCCGCGTCCACATTTTTCGCTTCCGCGGGGAAGATGAAGTTCTGCAGCCAGTCCATCAGCCCGCGGTCGTCGGCGATGCCTCGAAAGAGCGTCATCGGGGCGTGGGTATGGCCGTTGACCAGACCGGGAAGGACCGCCTTGCCTCTGGCGTCGATGGTCTCCCGCGCCGCATAGAGGTGATCGATCTCCGAGGAGAGGCCGACGTCGACGATGGCGCCGTCCCGGATGGCAACCGAACCATTCTCGATGTCCGGGCCAGCCATGGTCAGAACCGTTCCGCCGCTGATCAGCAGATCGACTGCAGTACCTCCGGTACCCGGAGTGGCTGAGCTCCTGGAGGCGGGTGACGTGGCACAGCCGGAGAGGACCAGCAGAGCGATGACGAACGGGAGCCGGTGCAGACGCATCAATCCTCCGGTTGGAATTCGAATGGTTCAGGAAACAGTGCCGCCAGTTGAACGGATCGTTGCTGGCCGTCCAGGTTTCCGAGGACGACCTCGATGTCGCCGCAGAATTCCCAGAGGAGCTGGCGACAGGGACCGCACGGTGTGGCCGGAGTGTCGCTCTGCGTGACGACTGCGATGCGGGTGAAATGGCGCTCTCCGGCGGCCAGTGCCGAAAGAAGGGCGACCCGTTCCGCACACACGGTCAGTCCGAACGTGCCGTTTTCGATGTTGCATCCTCGATAGATTTTGCCGTCGGCCGTCTGCAATGCTGCTCCAACAGCGAAGTGCGAATAGGGGGAGATGGAGTTTCGGCGGCCGAGAGCAGCTTCGTCCAGCAGAGGATCGCGTTCGGTCGGGGGCATGAGGGGAAGCGTACGGTAACGCGAATCAGGAGCGGCTGCAAGGGCGGAGGAGGGGTGGGGTGGTCCTGGATGTTGAGTGTTGAGTGGTGAGTGGTGAGTGGTGAGTGGTGAGTGGTGAGTGGTGAGTGGTGAGTG
>JBDTRY010000175.1:0-8347 GCA_039931435.1 Acidobacteriota bacterium
CTAGGGAATGAATCCCCGGATCGTCCGAACCTTCAGTCCTGGCTGACCCACCTCCACCTCCACCGTCCGGTATTTTGCATCGTTCTTTCCCGACTGCGTGTAGTAGCTCACCAGATACTGCGACCGCAATTCCTTCTCCAGCTGGTGGTAGGCGTCCGGCAGGTCTTTGACGTCCTTTACAAAGTACACGACGCCACCCGTCTCGGCGGCCAGCGACTTCATCTTTGAGTTGGCCGAAAAATCGAGCGACGACAGTGCGATGCCGATGAAGTACAACGGCACGCGGGCTGAACGCACGTATTGCAGCATGTCCTCGTAGTTCAACCTGGATGTGGTGTCTTCCCCATCGGTGACGATGATCAGCGCCTTCCGTCCGGAGACCGTCCGGAAGCGATACAGCCCGCTGACGATGGCGTCGTACAGAGCGGTTCCCCCCTCAGCGGCCGGCATGGCGCTGGCCTGTGCGGCCAGGGCATTGGCGTCATTGACAAAGGGAGTGAAGGCACTGGGATCGAACGAGAAAGCACCGAAGAAACCGCGGTCCCGCGGAGTGAGAATATCCCTGAAGAAACTGATCGCCGCGGATCGGGCCTGCTCAATGCGCGGTTGCATACTTCCGGAGTGATCCACAAGCACGCCGACGCTGATGGGCAGATCGCTGGAGAAGCCGAAGCTCGTGATTTTCTGCGGCTTTTTGTCTTCGAAGACTTTGAAGTCTTCCTTCTTCAATGTACTCACGGGGTTGCCGGCGGCATCGACGACGGAAACCGGCAGCTCGACCAGATTCACTTCGATTTCTTCCATGTAGCGACTGCCGTCGAGATAGCTGAGGTCCGACGCTTCATAGTTCGTCTCATCGACGACGGAGGCGCGGACGAACTCCACACCCTTCAAGCGCGCGTTCGGAATGTCGACGGCGTAGGGCGGGCGTTTCCAGTCGAATAGCTTCACGTCCCCGGCGTACAACTCGACGGTCTTCAACTCCAGATTCTTCGGATTCTGCACAGAGAGCTTGAAGTGAGAAACGTCATCCGGCGTCACCGTTCGTGTGATCTTCACTTCCAGCGGTGTCTCACGTTCATTGACCAGCCAGGCGTCGGCATCAACGTAGCGGCCGGAATGGTCGTAGCCAATCACCTTCACTTCCACCCGTTTCGGCAGGCGCCCGAGGTCGAGCTCGGTCCGGAAAGGTGGTGAGTTTTTGGTGAAGATCTTCTTCCCTTCGACGTAGAACTCCACGCGCTCGACCGGCGGCTTGGTCTGTACTTCGACCGTGAAAAGATTCAGCGCCAGGTCCCGGCGCGGAGGCACGATCTTCACCGCCCCGGTCACTTCCGGAACCGCTCCCTCGGCAATGATTCCCTCAGCTCCGTCCTCCGCTGAGGCGATGTAGGGCTTGTTGGTTTTCACAACGTCGAAGGTCTTGCTGTCTTTCGTCAGCAGCATCGGAGCTGCCTCCGCTTCGAAGGGAATCAGCAAACGAGCTTCCACCGTCCCGCTTCCCACGGCAAAAGTCTGAATGAACGAGAACTTGTCCCGGCGGTCAGAAGGGACCTCGTAGCGGAAGTTCCTGAGGACCCTTTCCTGCTGGAGGATCGAGCCCTGAACAACCAGGGGCGTTTCGGCGGGAAGTGTGTCCGAAACACGCAGGCGCAGGCTGACGCGCATGACCACTCCGGCATCGTTATCGCCGAGTGGCGTGGCATCGATGGTCAGCTCGCTCGCCGCCGAATCGGCCTTCGCGGCAGTCGCGGTCTGGGCGGAAAGAGTTGTGGCAGAGAAAAGGAGGAAGGTGAAGACGAGCAGCGACGGCGTGCGCATGTCGCCGATAACGTCCCTTTGCCCCCGGCGATTTCGGGGGCAAACGGACTGTCACGAGCCTGTTACATGGCAAACACGGCTCCAGGGCTGCGCCACGATTCCGCCCCCGTCGAAACTCAGGGAACTCCGATGAAGACGCCCGAGCTTCCGATAAGATGCACGGAATGACCTCGAGGCGCACGCCGGTGGCCCTGGTGGGCCCGTCGGGAGCAGGCAAGACGTCCGTCATCGCTTCGTTGATCGGCCATTACAGCCGTCGAGGTGATTCGGTGAGTGTGATCAAGCACTCCCATCACGAGCTTTCCCATGCTCCCCGCGGCGATACCGAAGTGTTTCTCGACGCCGGGGCCACCGAAGCCATTCTTGCCTCCGGCCGCCGCGCAGTTGCGTTTCGTCGCGCTCCCGTGCGTTTCAGCTTTCTATGGGACTTTGAGGAAATCTTCCTTCTTCCGGCCATGACGGTTTCCAGCATCGTGCTCATCGAGGGCTTCAAGTCCGTTCAACTCTGGCCCCGTCTGTTTGTCTCCCGCGAAGGCATCCGGGCTCCGGCCCTCACCGATGAAGCAGCGGCCGGTGAAGCGGCGAGCGCCGAGTTGGGGGTCGGGCGCGGAGCGAAGAATCCCTCCGGTGACGCAACGTTCCTGCCCGGCCAGATAGCAGAGCTGGCGGCGTTTATCGATAGAATCACGGCCCGATGACCCCATCCGAACGGTCTTACAAATCGATCGTGTTCGATCTGGACGGTACGCTTGTGGATTCGTACCTGGCGCTGACACGAGCCATCAATCGTGCCCGTGGTGAATTCGGAATCGACGAACTCTCAGGCGAGCAGATCCGGCTCATGGTTGGTGAGGGTGTCGAGATTCTACTGGAGCGTGCCTTCGCTCCCCACCCTCTTCCGGACGGCGCGCGCGATCTGTTCGAAAACACCTACGACGAAATCTGTTGTGAAGAATCGCGGATCCTCGACGATGTCGAACGAACTCTCGCCATTCTCACGGATCGCGGTTTCCCCATGGCGGTCTGCACGAACAAGCCCACCGGATTTTCCGTGAAGATTCTCCGGCATCTGAACCTGGCCGGGCATTTCAGAGCAGTGGTCGGTCCCGATCTGGCCGGAACCCGCAAACCGGACGGAGCTCACCTCCTTCACGCCCTCTCGTTCCTCGGCGCCGGCCCGGATGAGGCGCTCTACGTGGGAGACATGGTTCTCGATGTCCTCGCAGCCCGAAATGCGGGGATGGATGTGGCCGTCGTGGCCACAGGTTCCTGCAGCGCCAGCGAGTTAGTGAGCGCGGATCCCGATTATTTTCTCGGTCGTTTCTCGGATGTGCTGGACGTCCTCCATGCCAGTGAGCCGGAAAGAGGGCCGCATGGGGACTGGCCTGCATGAAACCCGCGTTCGCTCTGGTATTTTTCGACGTCGACTCCACTCTGGTAACGTTCGAAGGGGTCGACTGGCTGGCCGATGGCAATCCCGAGGTGCGCGCGCTCACGGAGTCAGCCATGAACGGCCGGATCCCGGTCGAGGAAGTCTACGGACGGCGCCTCGACCTGATCCGGCCCAGCCGTTCCCGGATCGAGGAACTCGCCGCCGAGTATCAGCGGCGACTGCTGTCGGATGCCGAGGTTGTCGTCGCCCAGCTGCGCGAAGCCGGCGTGGACGTTCATCTCATCACTGGTGGAATCGAACAGGCCGTGGCGCCACTGGCGGCGAAGCTCGGTTTGGCCCCCCGGTCTCTGCACGCTGTCCGGCTGCAGTTCGACGACGCCGGGGAGTACGTGGACTTCGACCGTCGCTCGTTTCTTGCAAAAAGCGGCGGGAAGGAGATCGTGCTGCGCGATGTCCGCGCCCAATCTCACGGAAGAGCGGCATTCGTGGGTGATGGTATGACCGATGCGGAAGCCCGCAACGCCGTCGACCTTTTCATAGGATTCGGCGGCGTTACAATCCGCGAGCGGGTTCGGGAAGTCGCTGAGTTTTACATCACCGAGCCCCGGCTTTCACCAATTCTTCCGCTGATTCTGAAAGGCGACCAATGAACGACGAGGACTTCTGCAGATACTTCATCCCCGGACCGACCTGGGTCCGTCCGGAGATCCTGCAGGAAATGACCCACCCCATGATCAGTCACCGCAGCGGCGAGTTCCGTGAGTTGATGCGCAGGATCATCCCCAATCTCAAAACACTTTTTCAGACGAAGCAGCGGGCCTTCATCGCCACATCCTCCGGCACGGGCCTGCTCGAGGGAGCTCTGCTCAACACCGTTCCCCGCCGCGTGCTAGTCACGACCTGCGGGGCCTTTTCGGAGCGATGGCTGGCGATCGCCGAACAGCTCGGCGTGGAAGTCGATCACCTCAGCGTCCCCTGGGGACAGGCGATCGATCCCGATCTTCTGGCGACCCGTTTCACGGGCCGCCGCTATCACTACGATGCCGTAACGATTACGCACAACGAAACGTCGACCGGTGTCATCAACGATCTGAAAGCGCTGGCCGAAGTCGTCCGGAACGAGTCCCGGGACACACTCATTCTCGTTGACGCCGTCTCGTCGCTTGCTTCGGCTCCGGTGCTCTTCGATGAATGGGGGCTCGATGTCTGTCTTGCCAGCACTCAGAAGGGTGTGGCCATGCCCCCGGGGCTGACTCTGTTCGCAGTCTCCGACCGCGCCCTGCAGGCCGCAGAAAAGAAACCTTACCGAGGCACCTATTTCGATTTTCTCGAATACGACAAACAGACCAGCAACGACGGCTCCGTGTTCACCCCGTCCATTCCGCACTACTACGCACTGGACCGCCAACTGGACGCGATCGTCAATCAGGAGACTCTGGAGAAACGCTGGGAACGGCATTCGCAGATGCAGCGGATGACCGTGAAGAAACTGGAAGGGATCGCAGATCTCGCCGCTCCTGCCGCTCATGCGTCGCCCTCGGTGAGTGCGCTGCTGCCGAAGCACAAGTCAGCGGAGGCCGTCCTCGCCGAAATGCGCGCCCGTGGCTACACGCTGGGTTCGGGTTATGGCCAGTGGAAACAGGACACGTTCCGCATCGGGCACATGGGGGACATTACATTGCCATCACTGGAAGCAATGCTCGACGTACTCCGCGAAGTGGCTGCATGAGCAAGGCACCCGGACCGTATCGCGTTCTGGTGACGGACACCCTCGCTGACGCCGGGCTGGCGATTCTCAGGGCAGCGGAAGACGTCGATCTCGACTACCGCCCAGGATTGAAAGGCGAGGAGCTGCTCGAGGCTGTCCGGCAATGTGACGCACTGATCAGTCGAAGCGGTACGGCCGTGACGCGGGAGCTCGTCAACGCCGGAAAGCGCATGCGCATCGTCGGTCGGGCCGGTGTAGGCCTGGACAACGTCGACGTACCCGCGGCCACGGAGCGCGGCGTCCTGGTGATCAACGCTCCCACCGCAAACATCCTCTCGGCAACGGAGCACACCATGGCTCTCATGCTCGCCGTCTGCCGCAATCTTCCGGACGCCAACGCTTCCGTGAAGAGGAACGAGTGGTTGCGCTCGAAATTCATGGGTATCGAGCTCAATGGCAAAACGCTGGGCATCATCGGACTGGGGAGAATCGGCAGCCGCGTTTCCATCAGGGCAAAAGCCTTCGGCATGAAAGTCATCGCCTTCGATCCCTACATCGCTCCGACCGTGGCCGAGAAGCTGGGCGTGGACTTCGTCTCTTTCGAGCGCCTGCTGCAGGACTCGGACGTGATCACGGTGCACACGCCTCTGACGGACGAGACCCGGGGAATGATTCAGGCAGCGGACATCGAACGGATGAAAGAGGGAGTGGTCCTCATCAACTGCGCCCGCGGCGGAATCTACGACGAAGCTTCGCTGGCGGAGGGACTGAGGTCCGGCCGCGTGGCCGCGGCGGCAGTTGACGTTTTCACCGAAGAACCGCCACCACCCGACCATCCGCTTCTCACGGCGCCGAACATCGTCCTCACTCCGCACATCGGCGCGAACACGATCGAAGCCCAGGACCGCGTAGCCATCCAGACCTCGGAGATGGTCGTGGAGGCGCTTCGAGGATCGATTTTCGTTTCCGCGGTCAATCTGCCCTTCGAGGGGCTGACCGATTCGAACGCCGCGCCGCTGATCAACCTCTCCGAAAAGATCGGAGTTTTTGCCGCACAGCTCCTGAACGAGCCAGCCGAGCGTGTCAGCGTAGAGCTCTGGGGAATCGACGAGAGGTTTCTGCGCATTCTGTCCGTGGCTTCCTTGAAAGGTCTGCTCAGCCAGCGGCTGAGTGACTCGGTCAACTTCGTCAACGCCGAGTCCATCGCCGAGAACCGGGGAATCCATCTCAGCTCCACGATTCATCCGACGCCGGTCGATTACACAAACCTCATCACTCTGCGCGTCGGTTCGGCAAATGACGAGGTCTGTGTTTCGGGCACGCTCTTCTCCGAAAAGAATGGCCGGATCGTCGCCGTCAACAATTTTCGGGTCGAGTTCCGGCCGGAAGGCTACCTGCTGTACATGGTGAACCGGGATGTGCCGGGCGTGGTCGGCAAGATCGGGTCCATTCTCGGCGACCGCGACATCAACATAGCTGAGTACAACCTGGCTCGAAACAAGAACGCCAACCTGGCCATGGCAGTGGTCACCATCGACTCGGCACCGGACGCCGAGACTCTGAATTTCCTTCGCTCCTCGAAAGAAATGAAAGACCTGCGCCTGATCAAGCTGTGAATGATCCCGCTATCGGGTGAGGCGACATCCGCGCGCGGGTAGCCGCGCCAGATATTCCGTGTTTCTCTGGCACCTCTCCAGGGTGGAAATCGGGAGCGTGGGATCGGCGCAGGCGCAGGCGTCCTGGACATGGCCGATTGCCATGGCGTGTCATCCTGAAGCGTCGAGCGAAGGATCTCTCCTACCTTCCCGGTTGCTACGCGAGGAAGGGCACCATTCTCGTGGACGAGATCCCTCAGTCGCTGCGCTCTCTCAGGATGACCAGCGCTCCACAACCCGGGCCAGGAGGGATTTGTCATCAAACCCAGGCGAATAATCTCTTCACCCTTCGCGAGCCGCAAGGAGGTCCTGGACTGCAGGCCACGAACCGCGGAACTAAAGTAAACTACCCACAAACG
Source organism: Acidobacteriota bacterium (assembly GCA_039931435.1). GTDB lineage: Bacteria > Acidobacteriota > Thermoanaerobaculia > Gp7-AA8 > Gp7-AA8 > JBDTRY01. Next base: position 6,937 of record JBDTRY010000175.1, read on the forward strand.
TTTCGCAGCGAGTGAACCTGCGCGTCAGGATGGCGGGGCCATGGAATACCGCACACTCGGCAAGACCGGAATTCGGGTAAGCGACATCGGCTTCGGCGGCTGGGCCATCGGTGGATCGATGGACGTTGCCGGCTTTCCGGTTGGCTGGTCGAACACCAGTGACGAAGAATCGCTCGCTGCAATCCGCCGCGCCCGCGAGCTTGGAGTGAATTTCTTCGACACCGCGGACATCTACGGCAACGGACGCAGTGAATCGCTCCTCGGGCTTGTCCTCTCCCGGCATCGCAATGATGTGGTCATCGCCACGAAAGTAGGCAACGTCCGCACATCCAGCGGCGAGCACAAAAAAGACTTCTCGAAACAGCACATTTTTTACGCCATCGACGGCTCGTTGCGACGGCTGCGTACGGACTACGTGGACCTCTACCAGATTCACAATCCCACCATCGCCGAGCTGCAGCGTGAGGAGATCCAGGAAGCGATGGAGATGCTTCAGTCACTCGGCAAGATCCGCTTCTGGGGCGTCTCGATCTCCCTTCCTCAGGATGGCATGGAAATCGTGCGGCGGAAGTGGGGATATACCTTGCAGGTCCTTTACAACATACTCAATCAAGCCCCGGCCCTGGAGTTGTTTCCGCAGGCGCTGGAGCAGGGTTACGGAGTCATCGCCAGGGTGCCGCTGGCCTCGGGGCTGCTCACTGGAAAATATCGCGCGGACAGTTCATTTCCTGTGAACGACGTCCGGCAGAATTTCCTCACTACCCGGCGTCTTCAGGAAGCCACAGAGAAAATCGACGAGGCCCGAGGAATCGTCGGAGGAGCGACGAAGTCCCTGTCCGAAGCGGCACTGCGTTTCGTCCTGTCCGATCAGGCCATATCCACCGTGATTCCGGGTGCAAAAAACGTTCACCAGGTCGAAGCGAACGCTGCTGCCTCCGGCCTGACGTTGCCCGAAGACGTCCTGGACAAACTGCGCGACCGTCTCGGGGGCTTCAATTTCTACCTGCGTCATTCGATCAGGGTCTGAGCCCCGATCTGGCTGGATGAAGCATTTACAATTATTTCTGGACTAATTTTGGTTTTTGCATAGAAGAGCGTCTAGCTACCTCATACATTGTCCGCCAAGCGCCCAGCCTTGCGGGTGGAAATCGTTCCAACAGAATGAGGATCTCTAAATGCTTAGCCCCCCGAACGACCGACATCCGGAGTAGGTTGCCTGGAACGAGGCCCAGTGTGAAATCGATAAAAGCGAGATCGTTCTTGAATGCCACGGTTTTCCCGTCGATGGCGATGACTTCGTCCCATACCCGGAGCCCTGCCTTGGCTGCCGGTCCATCTGGCGCCAGTTTCTCGACATGCAGGAATTGCGTTCCTGAGGGCGTCGACTCCAGGACCAACCCCGCTCCTAGCC
>JBDTRY010000176.1:0-8278 GCA_039931435.1 Acidobacteriota bacterium
CGGGATGACGGCGCTCATAGTTTCTTCACTCTGGTTCAGCGCCCCCGCTGTTGGTCGCTCGGGATGAGATGATCGTTGACTCAGCGATCCCCACCCCGGCAGAGAGGCCGGTACGCAGGATTCTTGCACTCCCCTCATCCCATGCCACCAATCGAAAAACGCGACGCCGCACGTGCCCTGAACGAGATCTCCCGTTACATGGAGATCGTGGAAGAAAATCGTTTCAAGTCGCTCGCCTTCCGCAAGGCTGCTGCCGCCCTCGAAGAACTGAACGGACCGCTCGGCCCCCTGGTCGAGAACGGCGAGGTGGAGCGCACCCCCGGAATCGGCAAGACCACGGCCCGCATGATTGCGGAGATGGCTCAGACGGGATCGATTGCTTACCTCGATGATCTCCGGAAGCAGTTTCCGCCTACCCTGCTCGATCTCGCCAGAGTGCCGGGCATGAGCTGGCGCAAGGTTCGCGTCCTGTACGAGACCATGGGAATTGCTACGCTGGAGGAGCTCGAGAAAGCAGCGCGCGAAGATCGGCTGAAGAACGTGCAGGGCTTCGGCAAGAAAACCCAGGAGAACATCATCGAGGGCGTCGAGCAGTTCAAGCTGATCCGCGATCAGTTCCATCTCTACAAGGCTGTCGACGCGGCCACAGCGGTCATCTCGAAGCTGGAGTCACTGCAGTCTGTGTCGCAAGTGGTGGTGTCCGGCGCCGTCCGCAGGCGCCTGGAGGTGGTTGAGGAGATTGTCATTTGCGCCTGCGCGGCCGATCCGGCGGCCGCTGCGAAGGCGATGATCGAGAATTCCATTGTCGACTCTGCAGTGCTCGACGGAACCCGCACGGTCGTCGGCAGTGCGCCGTCGGGCATTCCCGTCCGCGTGTACTTCTGCGAACCGGATCAGAGGGCAGTCACCCTTTTCACGACAACAGGCAGCGAGGCCTTCCTCCAGGCCTTTGCCATTCCGGCAGCCGGGAAAGGCGTTTCGTTGACGGAAGGGGCCGCAGTGAAGAGCGGGAAACCTCTGGACTTGAAAACTGAAGAGGATCTCTTCGCCGCCGTTGCTGTTCCCTTCGTCGAGCCGGAACTGCGCGAAGACGGCCGCTGGCTGGGCAACCCCCCCGCGCGCCTGGTGCGGCGCTCCGATCTTCAGGGGGCCTTCCATGTTCACAGCACCTACTCGGATGGCAGAGACACGTTGCGCTCGATGCTCGCCGCCGCCGCCGAGCGCGGGTTCGTATACGTGGGCATGTCGGAGCACTCGAAGTTCGCCGGATACGCGGGCGGCTTGAGCGAGGAGCGCCTCCGCGAAGCCTGGCAGGAGATCGACCAGCTGCGCCCTCAGTTTCCTTCGCTGAGGATCTTCCGGGGGACGGAAGCGGACATTCTCCAGAACGGAGATGTGGACTACGGCGTGGGGACCCTGGCGCAGTTCGACTTCGTCATCGCCTCGATCCACAACCGCTTCAAGATGGACCACGAGGCCATGACCGAGCGCATTCTGCGCGCGCTCGAGAATCCCTGGGTGACTTTTCTCGGACACCTGACCGGCCGCAAGCTGCTGTCTCGCGATCCCTATTCGATCGACTTCGACCGGATCTTCGAGACCGCTGCCAGGAACGGAGTGATGATCGAGATCAACGGCAGTCCGCACCGCCTCGATATCGACTGGCGACTCATGCAGCGCGCGCTCGACATGGGCGTTCGCTTCAGCATCAATCCCGACGCGCATTCCACGACGGAACTCGATCACCTGCTCTATGGGTCGTGGCACGCCCGCAAGGGCGGGCTGGTCGCTGAAGTCATCTTCAACACCCGACCGCCCGAGGAAGTTGAAGAGTATTTCGTGCAGCGGCGGAAAAGGGCTGCGGCCATGAGCGGCTTGAATTGATCGGAGCTGAGGCCTGACCGAGCCTCGCTCATGTACGGCGACGAAGCGCCCCTGCTATTCGGAGCGCTGTGCCGTGAGCACGAGCATCAGGGCCCGTGAGCTCTCCGGCTGACGCGTCGCACCTACCACCGCCGTCTGCCCGAGACGCAGATTCAGGTTGGTCGTCAGGAGCGGTTCGACCTGTCCGGAATCCGAACCTGAAGTGACGATCCTGCTCAACTGAAATGCGCTCACGCGCACGGAATCGCTCTGCGGATCGTACTCTCCGAATTTCATCTCGGCGCGGTAATTTCCGTCGATCCGGGCCACGATCGGATCGCCCTCTTTCCCGATTACCGAGATTCCGCCCACTTCTTCGAAGGTATTGAAGCGCAGTACCCCCGAAAGCTTTGCAGCAATCTCCTTGAGATCCTCAGGAACCTTACCGGCGGTGGGCGCACGGCCGGCGAAGATCAGCTTGAGCTCGAGACGAAAAGCGCGGGCCGGAACGTCGAACTTCTCGATAGCGCCAGCAATGTTTTTCAGATTTTCCACGTGGTCGGTAATGACCAGAGACCTGGCGCCGGCCTGAATGGAAAGCGATCCCTCGTTGCTCATCAGGGATTTGACCGCAGCCGCCACTTTTTCCGGCTCCTTGTAGCGCAGCTGGAACGAGCGAACGGAAAGTCTTCCGCCGGCATCGGCCCAGGAAACGGTGGCGAAGCAAACGAGGAGCAGCGCCAGCATGACAAAACGATTCAGCGTCTTCGAGTTCATAGGTCCGCCGGCAGTTTGTCGTCAAAGATCATCACTACCTGGAGGTCGTTGCCCGCTGGAAGCTGGACGATCGTCGCGTCGGTATTCGCGTAATTCTCCACGACCGGCCGCATCGTCGCCGGCTGTTGCAAACGGGCTACGGAAAGAGGAGCGTTGGTCGACACTGCCGCCGGACGGTAAAGAACCGCCGTGCCGCCCACGGCCATGGCCAGCACCGCAGCGATGCTCCAGCGAATAGGAGCCGCGAGCCTTCGGCGGGAAATCACCTGCTGCTCGGTTTGACGGACGTGAACCTGCTGCATCACTTCGCCGACGAATGCGTCCACTCCGCCCGGGGGCACGAGATCGGCGCCACCGATGGCGCGGAAGAGCAGGTCAGGGTCGGCGTGGACAGCACGATCCAGGCAGTTGGGGCACTGGCGGAGATGATCGAGAAACTCGACCGAATGGGCGACCGGTCCTGCGGAGACCAGCTCCAGAAAACGCTCGCAGGTCATGAGGGTGACTCCTTCCACAGGCGCGCGTACTCCGGATAGCGCGTTTTCAGTTCCTGTTGCATGGCCTTGCGGGCGTTGAAGAGATGGTTGCGAACGGTGGACTCGCGGCAGCCGAGAATTTTCGAAATCTCGGTCGACGGCAAATCTTCCATCTCCCGCATTACGAAGACGGCTTTCTGTTTGGGCGAGAGCACTGACGAGATTTCTGCGAAAACCGCCTCCACCTCTTTGTGTTGCACAGATACGTTCTGATCCGGATCGGCGCTGGTCTTCACCAGACGCAGGTTCGAATTCACAGCGGCCTCGCGCGACTGCCGGTTGCGGAAGAAATCGATGGCCACGTTTGTGGCCATGCGGTAGAGCCACGTGTCGAAGGCGAAGGCCGGATCGTATTTGGGAAGGTTCTCCCACAACTTGAGAAAGACGAGCTGCGAGACGTCCTTGGCATCCTCGGAGTTTCCGATGACGCGGTAACAGAGGCTGAACACCTTCGATGTTTTGCGGCGAACGAGTAGCTCGAAGGCGTCCGTCTCGCCGCGGCGTATCGCCTGGACCAGCTCGCGATCGTCCGCTTCGTTCGTCGCCTGGGGACTATTCATCAATCGAAGTTCCGCCTTCATCAAGCTGATCTACGGGGCGTGGCGGCATTCCGTCTAGATGCCACGGTAACAGCTGCCGCCCGTGAAAATTGCTTTTCCGCCGTCGGGGACGTCGTTGGCGCCGGCTGAACGTGCCCACAGACCCTCGCCCACAGACTCGGCACGCGCGGTATCCTGATGTTCAACGACTACCAGGCGCGTGCCCTCCCGACGGACTCCCGCGCCTGGAACGACGGGCGCACTTCACGAGCGGGAGATCCCTGCTCGCTTTGCTCATTCGGGATGACCTCGTCTCGGTTCGAAATCCTCCTTCATCAACAACGTGCGAACGAAGGCTCTCTTCTACCAACCCGCGGACCGACATGTCTCCAGGTACGGCGGACTCGCTTAAACTAGGACGTAGCGTCCGCCTGGGAAGTTATCCAGGTCGGCACCGGGTCGTTTGGTGCAAGCCAACCGAGCCCGTATCCTTTACCATCCGCAGATGACAAATTCCGTCGGCTTCTCCCGCCTTATGCCCAGGTCGGACATCTGATGCGCGTCCTCGTCATCGGTTACGGAGGTCGGGAGCACGCCATCTGCTGGAAACTCCGGCAGTCGCCGCTCGTCACGGAGCTTTATTGCGCACCCGGCAATCCGGGCATTGCCGCGGTGGCGGACCGCGTTCCGATCGGCATTTCCGACATCATCGAGCTCGCTGATTTTGCCGAGGGTGTGAAGGTGGACCTCACGGTTGTCGGACCGGAGCTTCCACTGACTCTCGGAATCGTCGACGAATTTCAGAAGCGTGAATTGACCATCGTCGGGCCCACCAGACTTGCTGCCGAGCTGGAAGGCTCGAAGGCCTTCTCCAAGGAGTTCATGAAGCGGCACTCCATCCCCACGGCCGAAGCCGCAATCTGCGCCTCCCGTCGCGAAGCCGAAGCGGCTATAGCACGCGGCAGGTTTCCTCTGGTGATCAAGGTCTCGGGACTTGCCGCAGGCAAGGGAGTGCTCATCGCCAGAAGTCGCAGCGAGGCTGAGGAGAAACTCGATCTCATCTACACCGAAAAGCACTTCGGAAATGCAGCTGACAGAATTCTCATTGAGGATTTTCTCGAGGGCGATGAAATCTCCTTTCTTGTTCTGACGGACGGCACGCGCATCGTTCCACTGGCGCCGGCGCAGGACTACAAGCGGGTGTTCGCGGGCGAGACGGGACCAAACACCGGAGGGATGGGCTCGCACTCGCCTGCGGTCCTTTCGGCTGATTCGGCGGCGGAGATCATGCGCACGATCGTCATGCCCACCGTTCAGGGAATGGAGCGCGATGGCCGGCCCTATTCCGGCTGCCTCTATGTGGGCCTGATGATGACCGCCGATGGCCCGAAGGTACTGGAGTACAACTGCCGCTTCGGCGATCCCGAGACCCAGAGCCAGCTTCTGCGGCTGGAGGACGATCTGGCGGAACTCCTCCTGAAAGTTGGGCGAGGAAACCTGGCAGAGACCCGTCTGTCCTGGAAGAAGGAAGCTGCGGTCTGCGTGGTTCTGGCAGCGGACGGATACCCGGGCGATGTGGTCAAGGGCGACGAGATCACCATCGACCCCATCAGCGACGAATCGGTGGTTCTCTTTCACGCCGGGACAGAGATCGAGGATGAAAAACTGGTGACGGTCGGGGGCCGGGTGATCAGCGTCTGCGCCCGCGGGCAGTCGTTGCCCGAGGCCATGGAGAAGGCCTACATGGCGGTCTCCGGAGTTCGTTTCCGCGGTCGCCATTACCGCCCTGACATCGGGCAGCGGGCGCTGGAAATGCTTCGCGAAGGAGCGGAGTAACGGGTAGCGGCCGGACCGGTGCTTCGGTCATGAGTCTGGAGAGAGGCAGGGTCGATTGAGCAGCCTGCTGGCGAGCGTTTATCTCCCGGCGCTGGGTCGATTTGTGTTTGCGGCCATTCTCGTCGCCAGCTTTTCCCTGATCGGCTTCGGCTGCATTCCGGCATCATTCCGTCCGCGGCAGGGGAGGTTGTCGGTTCCCCTGGGACTGTCGTTCGGCGCCGTTCTGTTCGGGTGGTGTGCCTGGATTGCAGGCACCCTTTTCGGAACGCCGGCGGTACTGCCCTGCTACGCGCTCCTGCTCCTTTTGTCCCTCCCTCGCGGAAGGACATGGTGGCAGGCCGCAAGCGCGCTGGGCCGCGAGGTGTTTTCCCTGCTCGCGCATCACAAAGTTCTTTCCGCACTGCTGGCGCTTCCCATCGTGGCCATCCTTCCTCAGCTTCTTCTGCCTGTGGTGGACTCCGATGGCCTGCGCTATCACCTGGCGCTGCCGCGGCTCTTTCTACTGACCGGCCACGTCTTCTACTACCGCTGGGACGTCACCGGCGCATTTCCTCAGACCAGCGAAATGATTTACCTGCTGGCCATGAAAATTGCCGGCGGGGAAACGGCGAAATTCATTCATGCATTTTTCTTTGTCGCCAACCTTGTCGTTCTCATACTGCTCCTGCATCGAGACCACCGCAGCCGGGCTTCGGCGCTGCTGGCTCCGTTTCTGTTCGCCGTCTCTCCGGTCGTTCTTGCTCCGGCAGCCAGTGCATTCATCGATCACATCGCGTTGTTCCATGTGGCTGTGGCCGTTCTGCTGATCATGCGAGGAACTTCGTGGATCGCCGGGCTTCCTCTCGGAGCGGCGATGGCTACGAAAATCACCACCGCTCCAGCCATCGCCGCCGCAGTGATGGCCTGCCTCGTACAGGCACGAGAACATCGGGGACGTCTGGCCGCCGCACTGATTCTTCCGGTCGTGATTTTCTTCGCGCCGTTCGCCATCCGCAACGTAATGAACACGGGCGATCCTTTCTATCCGATCGGCTACGGGCTGCTCAACAAGGACATTCCCGGCCTGAGGGCAGGAGGACTTTCCTACGCCTCGCAGTATCACGCGAATATCTCGGGCGTCGTGGGCATCCCGTGGCAGAACGACACGGGGGTGCAACCAGACGAAGTCGTGGGGTTGCATCACCTTCTAGGACTTTTCACCCTGCTTCTGGCCGTCCGTGACCGGCGATTGCTTCTTCCCCTTCTGATCGTGCTCGCCTATCTCGGAGTGGCCGTGCTTTTCCGCGCTCCCGCCCGTTACTTCCTGCCTATGCTCTGGGCGCTCTCGATTTTCGAGGCCACGGCACTGGCGTTTGCCCGGCGCTGGGCGATTCCTATGGCTGTCGTGCTGGCGCTGCCCGCTGCACTGGGAAGTGCGTCCGCACTATGGACGTTCGGTCCTCCATTTCCCTACCTTCGGGGCGAAGAGACGGCGAACGAGTTGCGTGCCCGCCTGGTTCCGGGATACCGGGTCATCACGGTCGTGAACACGCTGCCGGCCGGCGGATCGGTGATGGCCATGGACTTTCCGGCGCCTTACTACCTGAACCGTCCCTGGATCGTGGAAGGCATCCTGCACGACCCCCCATTGAAAATCTGGCTGGACCAGGGGCTCTCGCCGGAGCGGATTCTTCAGAGGTTGAAAGCCATGGATGTGCGCTACGTTCTCGTCACGCCCGGATATGGCGGCGGAACGAAGTGGTCCATGCTGCCGCTTGCCGGGAGGCGGCAAGAGATTCCGGCCGTAGTCCGCTTACGGGGGCAGCTCCGGCTGATCTCCAGCGTTGATGGCGTGGATGTCTATGCCGTTCCCTGAAGGTAGACGAACTTGTCCCGGCCAGAGTAAGGAGTAGGCTGCAAGGGTGCACGAGGATCACTCGCACGGAGTGGAGCGAATCAGCCGCAAGCTGGCCATCTCGACGGCCGCGAATGTCCTGTTCATCGTCGTCGAGCTCAGCGTTGGTATCAGGGCGAACTCGCTGGCGCTGATCGGCGACGCTCTGCACAACTTCACGGATGCCCTGGCCCTTCTTCTGGCGCTGGCGGCGGTACGGCTGGCTCGGCGTCCTCCGACACCGCACCGGTCGTTTGGATTTCAGCGAGCGGGAATCCTGGCCGCTTTCATCAATGCCGGCGCGCTCGTGGTTTTCACCCTCTTCATATTCATCGAGGCGGCGCATCGCCTCCGTCAGCCGCAGCAGGTAACGACGTCGTGGGTCATCGCCGTTGCCTCTCTGGGTGTGATCATCAACGGCCTGGTCACGGTATGGCTGCGGGAAGAGAGCCGGCACGACGTGAACGTGCGCAGCGCCATGATTCATATGTTCGGCGATGCGCTGGCTTCCGTAGGGGTGATCGTGGCCGCGCTCCTCATTCGAGCCACCGGAAACTCTCTGTTCGATCCGCTGGTTTCGCTCCTGATCGCCCTGCTCATTCTCTGGAGCTCATGGGGGATTCTGCGCGAGACGGTCAATCTTCTCCTGGAGGGCACGCCGAGGGGCGTCGACCCCGAAGATGTGGCAAGGGCCCTGGCCGCGGAGTCAGGCGTGTTCGGGGTCCATCACCTTCACATCTGGGCCCTGGCGCCTTCGCGCCGCGCTCTGTCCTGCCATCTTCAGCTTGGGGATGTATCCCTGAGCAGCACCGGAGAACTTCTCCGCCGCGTCAACGAAATGCTCGGCAATCGGT
>JBDTRY010000177.1:0-8260 GCA_039931435.1 Acidobacteriota bacterium
ATCTGCTCGACGCAGCGCTGCCCGAAGACTGGGAGATCTACGTGCAGCCGCACCTCAACGGCTGCCGTCCCGACTTCGTTCTCCTTAGCTCTCTTCGAGGCGTGGCAGTGATTGAAGTAAAAGACGTGTCCAAACCGGACGAGGCGTTTTTCAGGCGGGCAATCGGAACTCTACGTATTTACGAGTCCGAAATCGAGGAGATCTATTGTCCGACGATCGAACAGCGAGCGGGGAAAGTGATTGCCAGCCGCAGTGCGCGGCTGGTTCTCACGAACGTAAATCGGCACGATCTGAACGCGGCTACTTCGCCGGGACTGCGCCGGCGGATGGTTGCAGCAGATGAACTGCATGAAATCACCAGGCTCGTTCCCGGCGTTCTCAGCGTACCGCAAGAGATGGCCTCCGACGTCGTCGCGGATTTGCGAAGCTGGCTCGACGAGCCGCGATGTTCGCGGGAACAGCGCCATCCGCTTTTTCGGGAACTGAACGCAAAGCAGCGCACGCTCGTAGGCCAGGGACCCGGCTCCCCGGGACAACGCCGCGTGCGCGGGAGCGCCGGGTCGGGCAAGTCGCTTGTGCTCGCAGCCCGCGCAGCCCACCTTGCAAAATACGAAGGAAAACGGGGACTGGTGACCTCCTTCAATCTGACGCTCCTGCACTATCTGCGGGATCTCGCCGTCCGCTATCCCGTGCCGGAGCGGAACGCGCTGGTGAACGAATTCGTAACCTGGCTGCATTTCCATGCCTGGTGCAAGCGCATCTGTTTCGAGGCGGGAATGAGTGATCAATATGCCGCCCTCTGGAGGGGACTGACGACGGAGAATCGCTCTTCGCCGCTCGATTCCGCACTTCCTGCGCTCACTCGCGAAGCGCTGAAGATCAGTAATCCGCAATACGACTTCATCATGGTGGACGAAGGGCAGGACTGGCAGCCTGACTGGTGGAGAACGGTGCAGGACTCGCTGAGGCCCGGCGGCGAAATCATGCTGGTGGCAGACCGCACCCAGAACCTTTACGGGAGGAGAGCGAAGTGGACGGATTCCTCCATGGCCGGCGCTGGATTCCGAGGGAACTGGACGACGCTCGAGACCTCCTACCGTCTGCCTTCAACGGTCATTCCGAAGGTCCGATATTTTGCATCGCGATTCATCAGAACCGGGATCAATCTGCCCGAGGTGGACCCCCAGGCCACGCTCGTGCCGTGCGTCGTGGAGTGGACGAATGTGCGGCGCGGCGAGGAAGCCGGGCGATGCGCTGAGGCCGTGGCAAGACTTCATCGTGGTGACGTGATCGGGGAGCGGGTCTCGCCGCCGGACATCGTCCTGCTTGTTCAAGACAGAAAGACCGGAGAAAAGTGCGTTGCCGAACTGGGCCGGCGCGGCTACAAAGTCTGCCACACATTTTCCGAATTCCCTGACGAGCAGAAGCGGCTGAAGAATGCCTTCTTCAGGGGCGACGCGCGCGTGAAGGCAACGACCTATCAGAGCTTCAAGGGATTCGAGAATTCTCTGGTGGTAGTCGTGGTGACGAGCGCGAGCCTCGAGCGCGACCTTCGAGGAGTCTATGTCGCTTTGACGCGAGTCCGGCAAGATGCTGCCGGCTCAGCTCTCATGGTCATCAACAGCACCCCGGAGCTCCGCGGCCTCGAACTCGCTTGGGCCACGCCCGGCGCACCGGTCCACGAAACGATCCCTTTCTCCCCCGAGGGGTAAGAGACCTGAAACGTTTGAATGCCCGATCTTGAATGTCGAATGCTGAATGCGACAAAAGCCATTCATAGAAAGCAAAGTGCGCAAATCCACGAAACAATCCCTTTCTCCCCGCTCGCGGGGCGAGGGCCGGGGCGAGGCGTGTGTCCGACAGCAACGCCCACCGATGGCCCTGTAGAATCTCTCGCTGCGACGCAAACCCCTCCCTTCTCCCCACGGGAGAAGGTGGCCCGAAGGGCCGGATGAGGGTCTCCGTGGAACTCACAACGGCCCTCGCTTTCAACTCCGACTGCCCACATCCATACAATCAATCATGATCCTCGACGCAATCCTCGCAGTCCTCCGTGAGCCATCAAACGCCGGCGCCCTTAAGCAACTGGCTGCAATCCCCCCTCACCCCGCACAAATCCCCTCCCGCGCTCTCGTAGCTCGCATCGAAGACGAAGTCGCGGCCGATCCCGCCCGTCACTTCACTTTCGACCATGACGGTCGCGCCACTCTGAACACCAGCACCCATCAACTCTCTGCCGGAAACTTCGAGACGCCATCGATCGCCGAGCTGCGAAGCCGGATCGAAGGCCCCGGCTCCGCAAAGGCCACTCTCCGTCTCTCCGTCCTCCTTGGAAGAAGCCCGTTCACCGATGTCGCCACCCTTCAGGCCCACGCCAGCGAGAGATCGATCTTTCAGGTCGCCTCCCAGTTCAACTGCCTCGAATCGCCCGGCGCGCACCGCATCGTTCCCGTGCGCGAATACTTCGACGACCCCACCCAGGGCCCGCGCGCCTCGATCGCCGCGTTTCCGGCAACCCTCCTCCGTCACTATCAGGCGCGGCGAAGCGACGGTTCACGCTTCACGCAGAAAACGAATGGCGAACAGATCGATCTCCTGGCAGACGCCTGCGGTGGGCGGGTAACCCGCAACGGCTATCTCACCGGCGAGAACCTCGACCCGGAGAGACTCCTCCAGTCCCTGACCACAAACTTTCACCAGATCCGTCTCGGCGTGCATAGCGAAGTCGAACCAGCAGCAAGCGGAGCCGGACTGCGTGGAGATGCACGTCCGCACGCGGCCTCGACCATCACCCAGATCTTCACCTCAACGGTCGCCGGCGGAAGCTACGGCGGCGACCGCCACCTCGGCGGCCACTTCCCGGAAATCTCCCGTCAGCTCCTCCGCGCTGCATACCTCGGCACATTTCTCGCCGCCGTCTCACTGCCGAGAGCATGCGTCGTAGCGACGCTCGTCGGCGGGGGAGTCTTCCGCAACGACCTCGCCGAAATCTGGAACGCCATCACCTGGGCCGCCGCAGAAATCGAGCCCCTGATGACGGACGACCTGGACATCATCGTCAACGCCCACACCTCGCTCACCGTCGCCCCGCCATCGCTCCGCGACCAAATCCTCGACGACGTCAGAACGCGAACCGGAACGATGCTCAAATTCGACGGCGCCGCCCCACCGTCCGTTCTCTCCATGTGAGAAGAGACGGATGAAGCTCCCCGCAGAATCCACGACCCTGCATCACAGTCAGTCCTCCCTTCTCCCCGCGGGAGAAGGTGGCCCGAAGGGCCGGATGAGGGTCCCTGTGGAAATTCACGAACGCGCAGCAAGTAACGAAGACCACCCCGCCGCTTTCAACTGCCCGCCCTGCCCGATTACCATAAGCCCCATCATGCTGTCCGACAGACCCTTCTCCATCTCCGGCATCTGCGAGCGCGACATCGACCTCCTCCTGCTGGAAGAATTCCGTTCCAACCCCGAGTTCGCAACATGGTTCACCAGCGAAGCGCTCGACATCAAACCGGGCCTCTGCTCCGGCGCGCTCAAATCCGTCACCGACACATGGGGTGAGTCCGATCTCGAAGTCGAGTTCCGTGATTCCTCAGGCCGAACGACCCGGCTCCTCATCGAAAACAAGATCGCTGCAAACTTCCAGCCGCGTCAGGCACTGCGCTACGCGGAACGGGCAACTTCGTACCGCGCGGAGCTTCGCGCCCGATTCGGCGATCAGCTCCAGGAGGGGATGGTCCTCACGACTGCAAAACAGTCAGGAGCAGTCCGCATCAAGGTACCGGCGGTCTCCCCATCGCGGCTGCTGCCCGCACAGATCGACGAAGTGCGCGAGGGTCTCGGCGCCGCGCGGCGGCTGCTTGCGTGGTATCGAATGACGGCCGGGTCAGAGTGAATGAAGTTTGCAAGCTTGGTGAAAGGAAGACGCGATGAGTGAGAAACATGAGGCCGAAGAGTGTGTTCTCGATTTGGAGGCATGTGGGGAAATAGTCTCTGAGCTCGTTTCTGAACAGGGTACGGCCGTATTTGAAAACAGATGCAGCGATTACGACAGCATGGCCTCGAGTATCGGAACGTTCGTCTACAAATTCCGCGACCTGTATTGGATCTGGGACGACGACATGGGAGTCTTCGGTCCGTACGAGACTCTTGATAAAGCGCTTCTGCAAGGAGGCGGCGTCAACTGGGTTACAGAGACGGTCGACGAAATTAGTTCAAGCGAGCTGGACGAGCACGAGATCGCCAGGCTTCTTCACGTTGAGGTCGAGCCGGGCTTTAATTTCAAGATCAATGGTCAGGGCTGGTATGTGACCCGTTCAGGAAAGCTAAGACAGAAGTCCGCTGCGCCTTCCTCAAAGCGCGCAAGCAGAGTCACGCGTTCGGTGCGTTCTAAGTAGCATTCTAAGAGAGAGCTTGTGTTGGACGAATTGGGAAGCCTGGCGCCTGAAGGATCCTTGTTTCAGGGATCGGCTTTTCAGCGCGGATCGACAGCAGTCTTCACGAGCGAGTCCTATGACTGAAAAACGGCCGCGTACCCAATACGTCAAGTCAGTCTATTTTCCCGATGCCGATAGTGCCCGGCAACGAGCGCAAGGTTCGAAGAAATTCGGGAAGGTCGTCTCTGTCGCTTTCTCTGCGAGTGATCCATCTCAGCTGCAGATCTACGCGATCGCTCGTTCGATCTCCAGCGCCACGATCCGCAGGAAGCTCAAAGTCGCTTCGTACTCCGAATTGCTCGAAAAGGCGGAGGCCGCGGGAGTATCACCTTCCATCCTCGTGCGGAGGCTATTTGAATCCGAAGCCGTTTTTGACGTGAACGCCTGCCCCGATACCCATACAGGGAAGGATTTCCGAGCCTATCGACTCAGAAAGGCGACGGTCGATAAGCCCGCGCGTCCTTTCCTTGGTGTGGCCGCGGGTATTGATGATTCTCCGGAGCTGATCGACTATGCGCTGTCGACGTATGCTCCGGAATCGAAGAGCCTGATCGATCCATTCGCCGGTACCGGAAACGTTCCACTGATTGCGGGCCGATACGGAATTCGCTCCTACTACTGCGAGATCGAGCCGCTCTTCCGATATCTGGCGGCGCTGAAATTTGACATTGCGGCGCGATCCACCGCCGCCCGGGTCCGGTTCGCTGACGAGCTGTTCGGTCTATGCAGCCGTTACGTCTACATGGTCGAAGAGATGACCGCGCGCGACGATCTCTCCGCGGAGTTTCTCGCGCATATCGGAAAAGGTAACCCGCGAAAATCCCCCAAAGACGCACCCACGAACGACATCGTAGCCTTCAGAAAGATCTCGGAGCATCTCGCACGGGCGCGCACGCTGGCTGACCTGCTGCTCGACGAAAACATGTTATTGGGCCGTGTACTTCAGGCGGCGGTTGCCATCGCCTGGGGCCGCGTCGAGCGCACCGGAGAACTCGATGCGCGTGCACTACGGGGCCATGTCGTTGACAAGCTGGGGGAACTCGCAAGGCTCGTGCAAGAAGATTCATACCGCCGCAGCCCACGCGAAGCCAGGACATTTGTACGCCCTGCCCTGGTTTGCGAAAATGCCGTCGACCTTTCGTCTTTTGACAGTCTCGAGACCGATACAGTTCTGGCTAGTCTTCCAGCTTACTCTTCCTCGGAGGTTCATGAGCCCGCAGTGGAGAGTGTTTTTCTCCGGCTTCCTCCCCGCTCGCGTCCGCGTAAAACAACTCTGATGGATCGCTTCAGTCAGACACTTGAACGGACGCAGTCGTTTGTTCGGGGGCGGAAAACCGCAGAGGCCTACGTGAAAGCCGACTGGGAAAACGAGGCGGATCTTCTCGAGAGCGTGCGGTCGCAGCCAGCGAGCGCCTTTCTGGTTTTGCCCAGGCTGAAGATGGCCGTTGACGAAGTGAGAGACGCTGCCGGAATTCCTGCCGCCTTGGAACTGGTCCGTTACTTCATGAACGTCGGCAACGCGCTGTTCGAAGTGGAGCGGCATATGCTCTCGCACCAGCCATCGACGATGATTTTTGAATTTGGAAGCCTGCGTGCCCGGAATGTGGAGATACCGATGCGCGACTTGCTTTCTGACCTCCTTTCACAGATCGGATATCAACTTCAGTCGTCCGAAGTGCTGAATGAAAGGCTTACCACTCGCGGTGGCACCTCGAAACTGCAGGAACTTACGACCTTTTCCCGATCTGGGCGACCGGCTAGACTCACCTGACGCCGATATCTAAATATCAACTGCAGTTTATTAGAACGGCAACCCAAAACTTTTTCTTGACATATCATTGCAAATGTCTTAGAATGCACCCTGATCTGAACACCTTGGTCGCGGATGGATCCAGAAGCCGGAACTCAAACGGCTGCCAACCGACGTGACGCGGCAAAGGGAAGTCTGGGAGATTTCACGCACGGTGGCAGGACCTCTCCGGTCCGATCCGCGAAACTCGAAAGGGGTTCGAAATGATCATCGAACAGAGTCTCTCCAAAGCCCGACCTACTCTCCTTGCCGTTGTTCCTCCGTTGATCCCCTCCGCGCGATTGGCCCTCCGCGGGTCCTGACCCTTCCGTTGTAATTGTCCATCTGAGCAAACCGGAGACAGGCAAGTCCGGGACACCGCCGCCCGCTTGCCGCTTGTAACCAGTTGTGGTTGCAGGGTGCGCATCCTCGGGGAACTTCTGTTTCCCCGCGCTAAAAACGGAGGAAGGGGCATCGCCCGAACGAGCGAATGAAAGGGTTACAAAATGAAACGTCTCCGTTCCTCAGTGCTTCCTGAAGTTACCGTCGACGTCCTCAGTAGTTGTGATTGCTGCCGCTTCACCGACGTCATCGCGGACGACTTCCTTGAAGCGTTTGATCGAAATCTCCCTGATCGAGGTGCGACGACCGCACTACGCGTTCGTTTCACGCCGGGTTCAGGGCCCAGGAAGAAGCGTGCTGACGCTCCTCCTGCCGCTGTGCTTCGTAACCTCGAGCGACGGGGTGTCGTGGCCCGTATCGACGGCTCGTTCATCGCACCTGGTTTGATCGTCCGCGCTTGCGCGAACGCGCACTAAGACCCCGCGCGAAACCATCTCTGTAAGGGCGGCGCCGCCCTTACTGAAATCCAGAAACAGAACTGATCAGTCAGCTTGTGGTGGCAAAGCATCGAGACGGTGAGCACGCCAGCTCACCACCAACCGTTCTCAGAGTGACGACGGTGGCAAACAGCGCACGCGAGCCTCGGTGATGGTGAGAGGCGCAAGCTTCTCAAACTCTGAACGCAGCGAAGGCTGCCAGTCCCGGTGCGGAAACTTTTCAACACGAAAGAGAGCACATCATGGCAATTTTCCCCGGCGATTCAACTTCCGACGTCACCGAATCTCTGTCGTCAGGTGCAGGGAAGTGCCCCCACGCTCGTCGTCACGATCCAACATTTACCAGCGCAATGGGAAGGAGCCACACATGAGACCGAGAACGGTAGGCCAGCTCGTAGAGGAGGCGCGCTACGAGCGTGGATTGAATTGCGGCGACGTCGCTCGTGCGCTTGGCTTTCGGAACATCAACAAAGGGATGCGGCAGATCATCGCTCTCGAACGCGAGAACCTGGCCGCCGGTGACCTGCTCGAAAAGATCGTTGCCTTCCTGGAACTGGAGCCCTCGGAGGTCGACGCGCTCATTGCCGCCGAGGAGGAGCGCCTTCTCCGTGAGTTCGAAAAATGGGTGAGCGTTAGAGTCGACCCCGTGATTCACGTGTGCGTCATGCCGGGAATCTGGGTGGTACGGCCCGTGCCCCCGGAAGCCCGCACCGAGGAGGAGATCATTGAATACGCGCGGAAATTGCCCGGACGGCGGATCGCAGTCGAGTTGGACCGCCTCAGAACAGTCTGGATCGAACGTGGCAAGGCGGACTTCACTTCGATCGCCGAACCGGGTAAACCGAACGTTCCCTACATGACCCTCGGCGGATCGAACAAGAAGTTCACCTTTGTCCAAGAATGAATGAGTGGTCACAAATCCCCGGTTCCGCACCTCTACTGAGCATCGTGGAATGGCGATATAGCGCGCAAAAAGCAAGCCGAGCCGATCTCTGCCTGAGAACAAGCTGCATGTCTACGAAAAAAGGGAGGCTCCTGGTTTGACGGTCCGGCTTGCGGGAACATGCACTGACACCCTGTCGAACTCGAACCACTGTCTCGTCTGAGCGGACCACCCGGATCCATACCGCCATCGTTCGACCCTTGTTGTCAGGTTCCGGGTGGCGACAGTCCGTTCTCGGCACCGTTGCTAGTCT
>JBDTRY010000178.1:0-8146 GCA_039931435.1 Acidobacteriota bacterium
GGCACGCCTCCGGCGTGCACTGTTTGCCCGGACCTCGGGGTCCAGGCATCGCCCTCAATTGTGCCGATCGCGGAGAAGTGCGGGACACACCCGAGCAGTTCCCCCTGAACGCCGATGCGTTTCCCCGCACGCCGGAGGCGTACCATACAATCCGAAGCGTTCCGCCGCACGCCGCAGGTGTTCCGTACATACCCGAGCCGCTCCGCCGCACGCCGGAGGCGTGCCGGACATTAGCCGGTGGTAAGCGCCGCAGGCGCGCCACCACCGGATCACGGACAATTGGCCGGATCCGACCCCGGCAGGGGTCGCGTAACGGAAACCCGTCACCACAAATACCGTTCATCGTATTCGACCCCGTTCTTGACCAGGAAATCCCGATATTCCTCCTGAAACGTGCGCTTCCTGTGATGCTCCTCCTGCGTTCGAATGTATTCGCGCACCGGCTCGATATCGTGCGCGCTGACTGTGAATGCGCCGTACCCTTCCTGCCAGGCAAATTTCGAAATCCGCGCATGCTCATGCACCCAACGTGAAGAAACTTTCTTCACCTCTCGCAATACCTCCGCAAGACAATGCGTAGCCCCGAGTCCGAGAAGCAGATGAACGTGGTCGGCAGGTCCGCCAATCTGTTCGGCGATGCCATCGAGGGTTTTTACACAGCCGCCGAGGTGCCGATGGAGGTCGTCGCGAAAATCGCGCTCGATGCAGGGGTACCGCTCTTTCGTGCTGAACACGATGTGGTAATGAAGGCTGAGATGGGTGGAGGGCATCGTTTGAATCTCTCTCCGGCACCCCTCCGGGGTGCGCCATTGTTCTGGTGAACCTCGTGGTCCGGTGGTGGCGCGCCTGCGGCGCTTACCACCGGCCAATCTCCGGCACCCCTCCGGGGTGCGTTCCGCATCGCCTCGAGAGCAGGAGCGAACGCGAATCGTTCCCGAAATCGTTCTCGTGAATTGTTCTTTTGAATTGTTCTTTTGAATTGTTCTCGTGAATCTTTCTAATTTAATCGTTCACGAGAATTAGTCACGTGAAGTTTTCTTATAAATCGTTTCAATGAAGCGTCTTGCAAATCAGTATTTTTAATTATCATTGCAAATCGTTATTGCAAATCGCTCTCTCGAATCGATCCCGCCGGATCTTTGGCACCATCGCGCAGTGCCTCGCACCCTCCTATCGTCACCTCGGATCTGCCCGGCGTCGAGCTTTCTACGGCTCGTGGACCGCCCCGGATACTGTCCGCCTTCGTGCTATCGTTCCGCCTCGCATGAAACCTGACGCAGACGGCGTGGCAGCGGCGATCTGGGTGATGGGCGCAGCGCTTCTGCTGTCCGTATTTCTACTGAGTGAAGAACAACCCGACCTTCGTCAGTGGACGCCTCCGGAGACGCCCGTGAGTCGGGTCGATCCCGAATACGCCATGCAGTGGAAGCTGCTCCAGCAGGCCCGGCCATTCATCCCCATCGGAGCCAGCTTCACGGTGCGCTCCCTGACAGGCGACAGCGAGACCAGCCTGCTCATGCTCTCGCAGGGAATCCTCCTTCGCCGCGATCCGCTGCCATGGTCGTACTTCGGAGCACCAAAGGGAGAAGGAGCGCGAGCGGAGTTTGTCATCGCTCAGAACCCGAGGATTTCCCATCAGTCAGACCTGAAGGAAATCGCCAGACTTCCGGCTGGCCGCATCTACAGGCGCCTGAAGTGATGGAGCCGCTCTCGTTCGTCCTCTCCCAACTGACCTTCGTTCTCTTCGGAGCACCAGCGGCCTTTCATCCTTCGATCCGTCCCATGGGTTGGCCTGCGCGGATCGCGGCCAGCTTTGGTCTGGGAGCGATCGTCCTCACCCTCGAGGCCATGCTCTTCTCCCTCTGCGGTCTGCGCTGGGGCAACCGCACGCTGGCAATCCCTCTCGTTCTGATCGCGGCCATCATCTCGTGGCGACTGCGAAAGCATCCGGCAGAGCCTCGCCGGCCGCTCCGTCCGAATGTTCTGACCGGACTGCTGGCAGGATCTCTCATCGCCGTGACTCTGCTGCTGTTCGTTCACGCGCTCGTCATCGGCACCGCTACGTCGGTCGAGTTCGTCCTTTTCGAAGGAACGAAGGCGGTACGCTTCGCGGTGGCTAAGGGATTCGACGCGAATTTTCTCCGCTCGCCGTTTTCCGTTCACACGCACCCGGGCGCGCCGCCGCTCTTTCCGGCGACGCTCTCCTGGTTTGCGCTGGGAAGAGAAGAACCCATGTGGACGTGGGCGCCGCTCTCGGCGGCGATCTGGTTGATGGCCAGCATTCCGCTCGTGCTCGAACTGCTCAGGCGCGTTCTCCACGACACGGTGGCCTTGACGGCGACAGCATTCTGGACAGTAGCCATGGCCGCGGCCCTGACGCACGCGCATTCCGCCGGTACCGCCGACGCCTCCTGGCTGTTTTACGGTACGGTGGCCTTCGCAGCGCTCCTGACCGAACGGGGCTCGGGTGCTTCCACGCCGCTTGCAGCGGGAGCGCTGTCAGGTCTGGCGCTGACGAAGAGCGGCGGTGTGCTGTTTTCCCTGATTCTCGTCGCTGTCTTTGCCACGAGCACCTTCATCGTTTCCCGTAAAAGCCTCCACCCTGCGTTCTCCAGATCCGTAGGGCGGCTGGCGATCGTCTTCACCGCGCCACTTTTCTCCGCGGGGCTGTGGGGAGTTTTTCTCATCGTCAACCACCTCGCGCTTCGCGACCCCTCGGCGGGCTCGTTCTCCTTATGGTCGTCGCGCTGGTGGGAGGCTGTCGCTGGCAGCGAAACTGCGGCGCTTCATGCCGGCACGTGGGGACTGGCGTTCATCATTCCGGCCACTGTGATCCTTCTCAGCGTCCGTCACTGGAACGGATGGATGCTGGCCGGCGTGATCTTCGTCAGTGCAGCGATGGCCATTGCCTCGATCACCTACATGAAAGAATGGACGGACCCGACGGATTTGATAGCCACGACGTTTCCTCATCTCATGCAATGGCCCCTTTCGATCCTGATCATCACAGCCGGTTTCGCACAGAGGCGTGACCATGAATTGTTCGCCACCGACACGAGTGAGAAGCCTGCACGTTTCCAACAGAGCTGACCGTATCGAACTGACTCCATGATTGCCGGAGTCTTCACCGTCGCTCTCTACGTCCTGGTCGCCGCGGGATGCATCTGGCTGGCCGGTCGTTTCGTGAACACCGTCTCCCGGAAGGCTGCGATTGTTCTCGTTCTCGTTCCCATGGCATTCACAGGTCGGGCGCTTTTCACGGGGGCGGTTTACGCACCAATCGATCTTCTCTACGACGCTCCTCCGTTCCAGGGCATGCGGCACACGCTCGGTGTTCCGCCCACACAGAATCCGATGCTCTCTGATGTCTATTGCCTGACGATTCCCTGGATCGCCGCTGTTCGCCAGGCCTACGGAGAGGGCCGGCTTCCTCTGTGGAATCCTTCGATGCTTGCAGGCGACATCCTGGCCGCGGGTGCCCAGCCCACGCCGTATCACCCGCTGTTCCTCACCAGCTTTCTTCTCCCTCTTGCCAACAGCATCACCTACCTTGCCACGCTGACACTTTTCCTGACCGGGCTGATGGCGTTCCTCTTCCTGCGCGAATTGGAATTGAGCGAAGAAGCAGCCATGGCCGGAGCAGCGGGGTGGGCATTCTGCACATGCATGGTCTTCTGGCTGGAGTGGCCGGTGACCAGTACGATGCTCTGGGCACCGCTGGCGTTCCTCGCAGTCCGGCGGTGCGTTCGCAATCCGGGAAGAGGAGGACTCTGGCTTCTGACGGTGTCGTTCGTCATGACCATCCTCAGCGGCCACCCCGAGAGCTCTTTGCACATCGTAAGCGGCTGCGGCGTGGTCCTTCTGGCCGAGCTGGTCACGCAACCGGAGCGACGGGTCGTTCGCTCAGTGCTCCGCTGCGTGGCAGCGGGCCTGCTGGCCCTGCTGATCACCGCCTTCTATCTGCTGCCGATCGCCGAAGCCATTCCTCAGACGTTCGAGTACTCATTTCGCCGTGCAGTGTATGTCTCGTCTCCGAACCGCTCGGCGAGTCCGGCATTGCTGCAGTCCCGCATCCTGCAGACGTTCGTTCCGTTTCTCTACGGCTCTCCGCAAAGAGAGCTGGCGAAAAATCCTCCTCAACCGCACTTGCCCGATTCCGGATATCCGGGCTCGATTCTTTTTGCGCCGGCGATCTATGCAGTTTTTCGATGGCGAAGCCGCGATCGCGGACCGCTCATTCTTCTGGCGGCGTTGGGATTCATCTTCGGGCTCGAGGTTCCACCGACCGGCGACTTCCTGGCCAGACTTCCGCTTTTCGACGTGGCCATCAATACTCGAATGTCATTCATCGGTGCCTTTGCCTTCATCGCCCTGGCCGCGGCCGGCGTCGATCAGTGGATGAAGGATAGAGACGACCGAACTCTGGCGCTGATCGCGGCCATCACCACCGCACTCCTGGCCGCTCTCACAGCCACGCAGGCACCGCTCATGACCAACCTGGGATTATCGAACGGCTTCATCTCCCGGTCCGCGACCGCGCTCATCGCCCCACCGCTGATCAGCGCAGCGATCTTTTTCTTCATGAAGCAGCGTCGCACTGCGGCCTGGCTTTTCCTGCTCCTGCTTATCGCCCAGAGAACGTGGGAGGAAGGTTCGCTGTATCCAACGCTTCCTCCGAGAGCGTTCTATCCGCCCGTGGCCGGATTCGACGCCCTGCCGAAGGGCGGACCGCCCTATCGCATTGCCGGGCTGGGGTACACGCTCATTCCCAATGGGGCAACCCTGTACGGGCTGGAAGATGTCCGCGGATACACGGCCATGACGTTCGCCCCCCTGCAGGAAACCTTTCCGCTGTGGAGCTATCATCAGGACGTCTGGTTCAATCGCATCGACAATCTGGAACTTCCCTTCCTGTCGTTCCTGAACGTTCGCTATGCAGTCGAAGATCCGTCCGCTCCGGTACCGCGGTCCTGGAACGTCGTCGCTGACACGCCCCAGATGCGGTTGCTGGAGAACCCCCTTGTTCTGCCGCGGGCGTTCGTGCCACGCCACGTCAGGATCAATGTGCCGCGCTCGAGTGAGGTCGGCGAGATGGCCCTGCAAAATGATTTCAGTGATCTGGGCTGGATCAGCCACCCAGGCGGCGGGCAGTCGCCGGGAACGCTGGAGAACGGGCCAGGTTCTGTGGCGTTAAAGCGGGTTGAGCCGGGCGATTTTTCCCTGAATGTACACATGGAGCGCCCGGGCTGGGTGATCGTATCGGAGAGTGCGTGGTGGGGATGGAAGGCCGTCAGCGATGGCAAACGCATTCCAATACGGTTCGCAAACCACGCCTTCGTCGGATTTCACCTCAACGAGGGCGACCATCTGGTGCGGCTGCGGTACCGTCCGCGTTCGTTCGAGGTTGGCGGGGTCGTTTCGTTATTGACCGTTCTGGCGATCGCAGGAACCGGGTGGGTCCTAAGAAGACGAGCCGATGGCCAGATCTGAGGGCGAAGGCTCCTGGGAGCTTTCCGCCAGCCAGCGGCGGTACTCCTCCGGGATGCGTCCCAGCGGAATGACCACGAACTCGGGCAGCTCGTAGGGGTGGAGCTCGCGAAGTTTCTCTTCGAGTTCGTCGATTCGGTCGCCGATCGTCTTGATGACCAGCAACTGCTCCCCATCTTCTTCGACGCCCTCTTTCCAGCGGTAGATGGAGGTGACGCGGTCGATGATGTTCACGCAGGCGCAGAGACGGGACTCGACCAGTTCACGGGCCAGTGCCCGGGCATCGAACGAGGCGTTCACCGTAGTCAGGATAATGATTCCGGTTGCGGCCATTGGTTGACTCAGCGCTGGGTCGAGGGCCGGGGTGAAGCCTCGCCCCGCAGTCGATCCGTGGCCTGACGGGCCAGATCATGGGCGGCGGCCCGCAGCGGTGCGTTCGTACGAATGGGCAACGAAATGTAGAAATAGCGCCAGAAGAAACCGATCCCGTCGAGATCGGGCCCGACATGAGTGCTCTCCAGGTGATACGTGTCGATCAGGTGGAGACTGCGTCCGTCGTAGAGCCTCATCTCGGCAATGGCATGGGCATAGACGATGGCCACTCCGGCGCCGACGTTCGTATTGCCGATCGGACCTCCGCCACCGCCCTCGACGATGTCTCCGGCGCCGGCATCACTCCAGACCACTTCCAGATAATAGTCGGTTGGGTGAAGCGATTCGCGCTGCCCGCTCTGAAGCTCGTCGAACGACATGTCCGCGACGTCGGCCTGGTACCCGGATCTGCGCAGCTCGTCGCGCAGGAAGTTCGGTACGTACCCGCGAACTGACCGATCGAAGGCGTACCGCGGACCGGAACCGGGAGCCAGAACCGTGATCCAGCCGCCGTCCCGAGGAGTCATGCGAACGGCCAGCGCGGGGAAGGCTAACGAGATGAGGCTGGCGGCGATGATCAGGCGTCGCATGCTGGGCAGATTGTAGATCTCACAGGCGGCGGAGCCAAGTGATGCAGGTCACGGGCGGGAGGCTCCCTTCTCCCCGAAGACGATCCCTTTCGTGGCAGCGCTGCGGCGGGGAGAAGGGAGACGGCGCCCGGTTGCGCTGGCAGCATGTCGGGGAGAAGGCGAAGTAAGATGTCTCGTCGTCATGAAGAAGCTCTTCCTCATTCTCCTTCTGGCGCTGGCCGCGTTCGCAGCCTGGGAATGGATCAGCTTCCCCGACGTGGAACTGCTGGCAGCGAAAAACCCCGAGACTACGGCCTTCATGGAACTGCGCAAAGCGGAGCTGCGGCGGGCAGGAAGAGCCGACCAGCTCGACTATCGTTTCGTCCCGTACGGTCGAATCTCATCGAACCTCCGACGCGCCGTGCTCGTCGGTGAAGACGACACGTTCTACGAGCATGAGGGCGTAGACGTGAAGGGATTGAAGGAAGCTCTGCGCAAGGACTGGAACAAGAAACGGCTCGTGGCCGGCGGATCGACGATCACGCA
Organism: Acidobacteriota bacterium; assembly: GCA_039931435.1. Taxonomy (GTDB): domain Bacteria; phylum Acidobacteriota; class Thermoanaerobaculia; order Gp7-AA8; family Gp7-AA8; genus JBDTRY01. The sequence continues at coordinate 6,975 of JBDTRY010000178.1, forward strand.
GCAATTGGCCAAGAACCTATACCTTTCACCCTCACGCAATCCTTTCCGGAAACTGAAGGAGTACCTGATCGCCCGATCCCTCGAGGATCACCTTTCCAAAAAGAGAATTCTGGAGCTTTATCTGAACGTGGCGGAGTTCGGAGATGGCATCTACGGAGCGGAAGCGGCGGCGAGGCATTACTTCGGCAAATCGGCCGCTTCACTCACTCCTCTGGAAGCGGCCACACTGGCCGGCAGCCTGCCCAATCCCCGCGTGATGAATGCCGATCACATGACGAAAAGGATGAAGTTCCGCCAGCGCATGATTCTTTCGCGTATGCGGCGGTGGGGATACCTTGCCGAGCAGGAAGTGCTGACGGCGAAAAAGCCGGAAGCAAAACCGGAGGAAACGCCGGAGGCGACAGACACGGATCTCACTCCTGAAGTGGTAGAAACGGCCACCGAGGGGGAACCGGAGTCCACGCCGGCGGCCACGTCACCGGAGCCAGCGCCGTCGCCTTCAAACACACCGACCCCGCAGTCGACCGAACCCTCGCCATCGGTCTCGCCGCTGGCCACGACCACCACGACGTAGAAAGAGAGATACAAGAATGTCTGCATATGTTGTCATCGATATCGAAGTCACGGATCCGGACACGTACGAGGAATACAAGAAGCTGTCGAAACAGGCCATCGAAGCAAGCGGAGGCACCTATCTCGTTCGTGGTGGAAAAACCGAAGTTCTGGAAGGTGACTGGTCGCCATCGCGTCTGGTGATTCTGAGGTTCGAATCGATGGACGCTGCCAGAGAGTGGATCGATTCGGAGACCTATCGTCACGCGCGCGGACTTCGGCACGCCGCGGCAAAGACGAACATGGTGGCGGTGGAGGGATTGTAAGCGGGGGTTGTTGGCGTGAGCTCCCCGGATCGACGAGAGAGGTCATCCCGAAGCGGCGCGCGCAAGCCGTCCGGGAAATGACACGATTACCATGGCCTGTCATCCTGAAGCGTCGAGCGAAGGATCTCCTCCACCTTCCCGGTTGCCACCTTGATGAAAAAGCGCGGTTCTTCGTTGAAGAGATCCTTCGGTCGCTTTGCTCCCTGGTAAGAAACTCACAGGGGGTCCCGTGAAGTCGACTCTGGAGATTCAACAAGCGATGCTACGCAAACGCGTCATTCCGAGCGTGAGCGA
>JBDTRY010000179.1:0-8067 GCA_039931435.1 Acidobacteriota bacterium
TCAGAACGTTTGTCATCCTCGTCCGTCCCAAGATGGCGAACAGAAACGGAAAAAATGCCCAATTACCTCTTCAGACTCGGCTCGCCTGATGGCCAGATCATCGAGCGCAGGATCGAAGCGGTCGACCTCTCTACTGCAAAGGACGAGGTCGCCCGGCAGGGCTTCCACGTCTTCCAGGTGCGCAAATCCGGTTTTTCCTTCGTCGACCTCCTCCCCGGCCGGAAGGTGATCTCCACGGAACGCTTCCTCCTCTTTAATCAGGAACTGCTCGCTCTGGTCCGGGCCGGTCTGCCGGTGATTCAGTCCTTCGACATCATGCTCGAGCGGCAGAAGAACCTGCGCTTCAAACAGGTCCTCACCGAAATCCGGGACAAGGTGCGCTCGGGAGTGGCCATCTCCGACGCCTTCGCCTCGTACGGACGGATTTTTCCACCGATTTACTCCACGTCCATCCGGGCCGGAGAACGTGCGGGCGATCTGGAGGGGGTGCTGCGGCGTTTCCTCAAGTACCAGAAGACCATCGTCACCCTGCGCAAGAAAGTCGTCGGCGCGCTGATCTATCCGGCCATTCTGGTGACGCTCTCGGTGGCCATGGTCTTCGTCATGCTCACCTTTGTCATCCCCAAGTTCGCCGAGTTCTACCAGGGATTCGGCGCCGAGCTTCCGGTGGTGACACGGGTCGTGATCGCCCTCTCCGCCTTAATCCGCCATAACATCATCCTGGTGCTGGCGGCGGTTGCAGCGATCGCCTTCGTGGTGCATCGCTGGAGCAGGACCGCCACCGGAGGAGCGACTTTCGACCGGTTGCTGCTGCGGGTTCCCATCGCCGGAGGCATCCTCCACCGCTTCGCCATTCTGCAGTTCACGCAATCGCTGGCCACCTTGCTGGGCGGGGGCACGCCCATGGTTCCGGCCATGGAAATGGCCTCGACCTCCATCTCCAACCGTTATGTGGCCGGTAGAGTGGAGTCCATCGTCAAGAACGTCCGCGAGGGTGAGCCGCTCTGGAGCTCGCTGGATCACACGGGGGTGATGAGCGATCTGGCCGTGGAAATGATCAAAGTCGGGGAGTCCACAGGAGCCCTGCTTGAAATGCTCGCCAATGTCAGCGAGTTCTATGATGAAGAAATCGACTCGAGGCTTTCCAGGATGATCGCCATGCTCGAGCCGATCATCCTGGTGGGGCTGGGCATTGTCATTGCCCTGCTTCTCTATGCGTTCTATCTGCCCCTGTTCCGGCTTTCCAGCGTGCAACAGTAATCGAGACCCCGATAACCGAGACCCCAATAACCAAGCCCAATAACCAAGACAATGACCGACCAGAGCATCCTTTACAGCCGCCGCGATGCGGAGCGTGAAATCGAAACGGCCAAACAGGTGGCCGCACAGTACGGGTTCGAGTACTCGGATCTGGAGCACTTTCAGATCGATCCCGATCTGTTTCACGAAGTGCCGCTCGATCTCATGTTCCGCTACCAGTTCCTTCCGGAACGGAGAGAAAACGGCCACATCGTGGTCGTCGTCGGAGATCCAACAGACGTTCTCCGGCTGGACGAGCTGGAGCTGCTCCTGGGATCGCCGATCAAGGTGAAGGTAGCCTCTCCCACGGCCATTCGCGAGAAGCTTCAGAAGTCCGAATCGACGCAACGCGTCCTCGACGAAGCCACCGAGGGATTCCGGCTGCAGCTGGTCGGAGACGATGAGGACAGCGAAGGAACGCTGACCATCGACAGCATCACCCACGCTGAATCGTCCCCGATCATCAAGCTCGTGGACTCCATTGTCTTCAACGCCATCCAGCGCAGAGCTTCGGACATTCACATCGAGACCCGGGACAACGAAGTGGTGGTGAAGTACCGCATCGACGGCGTGCTCTACCAGGCCCTGGAGCCTATCGACAAGAAACACCACTCCACGATCATCTCCCGCATCAAGGTCATGTCCGAGCTGGACATCGCCGAGAAACGGGTTCCCCAGGACGGCCGATTCAAACTACGCATCAATACGCGCACGATCGACTTCCGCGTCTCCATCGTGCCCACTGCCCACGGCGAGGACTCCGTCATCCGAATTCTGGATAAGGAGTCGATGAACACGGAGTTCAAGAGCCTCCGTCTGGACGTTCTCGGTTTCGACGACGAAATGCTCACCACCTTCCGGAAATTCATCAAGGAGCCCTACGGAATGGTGCTGGTCACCGGACCGACGGGTTCCGGAAAAACGACCACGCTCTATGCGGCCATCTCCGAGATTCAGACGGTCGAGGACAAGATCATCACCATCGAAGACCCGGTCGAGTACCAGCTCCGGGGCATCACGCAGATCCCCGTGAACGAACGCAAGGGTCTGACCTTCGCCCGCGGACTTCGGGCCATCCTCCGCCACGATCCGGACAAAATCATGGTCGGCGAGATCCGGGACGAAGAGACGGCGCAGATCGCCGTGCAGTCGGCCCTTACCGGACATCTGGTCTTCACCACCGTCCACGCCAACAACGTCGTCGACGTGCTGGGCCGCTTTCTGAACATGAACGTGGAGCTCTACAACTTCGTCTCAGCGTTGAACTGCATTCTGGCCCAGCGGCTCGTTCGCAAAATCTGCGAGCACTGCCGTCACGAAGTCACCTACCCCGACTCGTTCCTCGAGGAGTCCGGACTCCCCGAGGACATGAAAGACACCAGATACTTCGAAGGGGTGGGCTGCCTGGAATGCAACGGGACGGGATTCCACGGACGGCTGGCTATCGCCGAGTTGCTCGACCTCTCTGACCGCATCCGCGGGATGATCCTCGAGAAGAGGCCGGCCGCGGACATCAAGCGCGCTGCCAAAGAAGAGGGAATGGTCTTTCTCCGCGAGGCCGCGCTGAAAAAGGTCAAGGAAGGCAAAACCACCCTTCGAGAAATCAACAAAGTGACGTTTGTGGAGTAGCGGATGGCCAAGGCGTTTCCACCGGATGTTCTGCTGCTCGACTATCAGAGCGCCATCTTCGCAAGGTTGGAGAGAGGGAAGACGAATCCCCTTCTGACGAATGTCAGAAGCTACTCTGTTCCCGTGGAGACGTTCCAGGCCGGTGCCATCGGACCGTCTCCGGGAGACCCCGAACTGCTCACAGGCCTGGCCCAGAGGATCCGCCGGGAACAGGGCCGTCTGGATCAGCTTTCGGTGCTTCTTCCCGACTCCTGGTTCCGGCTCATTCTGATCGAACCGGCCTCCATGCCCGACAGGAAGGGTGAGGCCGACGAGATGGTTCGCTGGACGTTGAAGCGCATTCTTCCGGTTCGACCCGAGGACTTCCGCATGGCCTGGCAGGTAGTGGGAAAGACGGAAAACGGCGTGCGGGTCATCGTCGCCGCCGCTCTGGAAAAGACGCTCGTGGCCATCGAAGAAGCGTTTCGCTCGGTCGGTACGGAAGTGATCCTTGTGGAAAGCACAGGGCTGAACATCTGGAACAGCATTGCCGCCCGGGAAGAAGCCGGAGCAAGGGAGCGGGTCTTTTTTTATCTTCGCGGCGGCGACTTCACCACGGCCGTATTCCGCGGGGACGAGCCGCTCTTCGTCCGCTCACGGAACATCGGAGCGGAGAGATCTCTGCTCCAGGAGATTCGTCTTTCCGCCTCCTACTTTTCCTCGGCCCTGAAGATGGAGTCGATCGATCGCTGCTACCTGGCGGGAGAGGGATTCACCGCCGACCTGGCCAGCGCCATCGGTGAGCAGTTGCACGCTCCGACCTCGAAGATCGCCCTGGCCGACTTTGCCGATTACTCGAATGCCGTCGACGTACGGGGCATGGAGGCGGAGCTGGCCGCATGCACCGGAGTGTTTACAGCGTGAAAGCCCTGCATCTCAATCTGGCCGCGCGGCCCTTCCGCAACGCCGCTCCTGTCTACGGCACGATTGTGGCCGCGGCTGTGCTCTGTGCCGTCCTGACGCTGTACAACATGCAGATCGCCTGGCGCTTCTTCGTCAGCACGAAAGAAACGCGCGCGGAGATCGCCCGTGTGGACGCGCAGACGGAAAAGGAGCAGCGGGCTACCTCCACACTCGAGGCCAGGGTCAACCGCGTGAACGTAAAAGCGCTGAAGGCCGAGACGGCGTTCATCAACGAACAGATCGAGGCTCGCGCTTTCTCCTGGAGCCGTCTACTCGACGACATGGAAAGCGTTCAGCCCAAGGATGTACGGCTGATCAATCTCAACCCTGTGGTCGACAAGAACGGGATGACCCGTCTGTCGATCTCCGCCGTAGCCAAAAATCACTCTTCCATGATCGCCTTTCTGCGAACGCTGCTCTCCGATTCCCGTTTCGACGGTCCGTTCCCCCAGGGAGAGACCGTCAATGACGACGGCACCATCAGCTTTGTGCTGAACACCGGCTATAGGCCCAAACAATCGGAGCTGCTGCGATGATGTGGAAGGAAAAGCGGTGGCTGCTCATCGGTCTGGGCCTTCTGCTCCTGGCCAATGTCATCTTCTTTTTCACTTATAGAGTCCAGTACGGGCAGAGGGTGAAGGAGATGGACGCCACCCTCGACCAGTCCCGGGCCAGGCTGGCCGCCGTACAGCTGCGCAAGAGCAAGGCGGAACTGACTCTGGCGGCCTTCGATCAGATGACCCATGACATCAATACCGTTTATGAGCAGTGGTGGTCCAGCCCCCAGCGCCGGCTGGCGGATCTGCTCATCGAGCTGAATCAGCTCGAGCGCCGCAGCAGCCTCTCACCGCGATCGACCAGCTACCAGCAGACAGCCAGCGAGAAGAAGGGCTTCGGAAACACGGCCATGAGTATCGGCTTCTCCGTTCAGGGAACCTATCCGCACATCCGCCAGCTCATCAACCTGCTCGAACTCTCCCGGCACTTCGTGATCATCGACTCCATCACCATTGGCGGTGCTTCGGCGAATGGAGACACTCTCAACCTCAATCTTCAACTGAAGACTCTTTTTCACATTCCGGAAGGACAGACGGATGCGGCCGCGCCTGTGACGGAGGGCGGAACCTGATGGACTTCTCGAACTGGAAAACGTGGTTGCTCATTGGAGCTGCGTTGCTGGGCTTGTTCGCCATCTATGTATTTGCAGCTCCACAGAGCATGCTGCACGAGAGCGGACTGCACCAGGAGCGGGCGGAACAGCGCCCCATCCAGGCGGTGGGTCAAAAGGTGGCGGCGAAGGTCGCGCTGGCTGAGGCTGGCGTGGAGCCTGTGCGCCTCGACCTTCTCGATCCGAGCAGCGGAAGTTACAGCAGCGACCGTAATCTATTTCGATTCGTTGAGCCTCCCCCGCCACCGCCCACCCCGATCGCCACACCGAAACCTCCGCCCGACTCCGATCGCGATGGAATTCCCGACGTGCAGGACAACTGCCCGAAGATGGCCAATCCGGATCAGACGGATATCGACCGCAACGGCATCGGTGACCTCTGTCAGACTACGCCGGTGATTCAGCCCACGCCGCCTCCGCCGACTCCGCCGGCGTTTCCCTACACCTACATCGGCTCCTTCGGAACGCCCACGCACCCCATCGCCGCTTTCAGCGCCGGGGATAAAATCGACAATGTTCGCGTGGGACAGACCTTCGGCAGACAATTCATTCTGCGCAGCATCGGCATCGAGTCGGTGGACATCGGCTATGTAGGGTTTCCGGCGGATGTACGCACCCGCGTAGCAGTGGGTGCCAGACAGTGACGTTTCATTTGCTGCCCCGTCTGAAGGTTGACGAAACAAGAAACGAGGGAACACGTCATTGAGGAATCGACTGAGAACTGCGGCCATCATCCTGCTCATCGTGCCTGTGCTGTCCTGTACGAGCTATCGCTCCTACAAACAGGCCTCTGAGTTCGAGCAGCAGAAGGACTGGGACAAGGCGGTCATCGAGTACGAGAAGGCGCTCGAAGTCGATCCGGCCAACCTCAAATATCGCATGGCGCTGCAGAACGCGAAGATGGAAGCGTCCCGGCTGCATTTCGAGAAGGGTAAGCAGTTGCGCTCCGCCGGCCAGAACGAACTGGCCGCTACCGAGCTGGAGCTCACGGTCAAGCTCGACCCCACCAACCAGTTCGCCGCCGTGGAGTACACCAAGGCGGTAACGGCGATGCAGGAAGCGGCGCAGGCAGCACAGGGACCCACGCTCGAGCAGCGTAAGAAACTCATCGGCAGCAAGGCCCGACCCCCCGAGCTCAACCCCGCCTCGGACGAACCGATCTCTCTCTCGTTTCCGCGCCCCACACCGACCAAGGACATTTACCGCGCCCTGGGAAACGCCTTCGGCATCAACGTTCTCTTCGATCAGGCGGTTAAGGACGACGACCGCATTTCCATCGAGCTTCGTGACGTCACCTCTCAGCAGGCCCTGGAGCGGGTGATGCAGGCCGCCAATCACTTCTACAAAGTTCTCGACGAGAAGACCATCATCGTCGTTCCGGACACACCGCAGAAGCGCCGTGATTACGAGGACCTGGTCATCCAGACCTTCTACCTCTCCAATGGCGACGCCGAACAGGTCACCAACGTCGTGCGCACCATGATCGAGGCCCGGAACGTATTTCCGCTGAAGGCCCTGAACGCCATTACCATCCGCGACACGGCCGACAAGGTGCGCATCGCCGAAAAAATCATCGAAGCCAACGACAAGGCCCGGGCCGAAGTGGTGGTGCAGGTGGAACTGCTCCAGGTCGACTCGAACAAGTTGCGCGACATTGGCCTGAACCTCTCCCCGGATGCCATCACGGCATCGCCCGTGACCACCGACGGAAAACCGATCACCAGTCTCCCCATCCAGGCCATTCGGGGACTGACCTCCGGGAACTGGAGCTTCACCATTCCCTCGGCGGTTTACTCGCTGATCAAGAACAATACAGACGCGCAGCTTCTGGCCCGGCCACAACTGCGAATCTCCGAAGGCGAAGATGCCACGCTGCACATCGGCCAGCAGCAACCGATTCCGGTCTCGACACTTTTCACACCGATCAGCGGAACGGGCGTGAGTCAGGGACCGCTGACCTCGTATACCTACAAGGACATCGGCATCAAGATCTCCATCACTCCCCGGGTCCATCACAACCGCGAGGTCACACTGAAGATCACCATCGAGGTATCCAGTCTCGCTGGCGAGGTTCCGGCGACCTCTTCCAGCCCCGCCCAGCCCATCATCGCCGACCGTACGATCTCCACGACCATCCGTCTGAAAGATGGTGAGACGAATTTCCTCGCTGGTCTGATCCGTCAGGACGACTCGAACACGCAGGACGAGACACCGTTCCTGTCCGACATTCCGGTGATCGGGCGGCTGTTTTCTCACAGCAAGAAAACCCATGTAGCCACCGACGTGATCCTGACCATGACCCCGCACATCGTACGCATCGCCGACATCACGGACGACGACATGGCTCCGATGTGGGTGGGCACCACCAACAACCTCACCTTCCGTGGAGTCTCGCCGCGCCTCGAATCACAGAGCGGCGCGGATCCGTTCAACTATCCGCACCCGCCCTCACAGAATCAGGCCAATCAGCCGACATCGACGAATCCGGCCTGGTACGGCGGAACGGCGGTACCAGGACAGCCACCGCCACCGACCACGACCACCACCCCGGCCTCGCCCATTCCAGCTCCGGCGGGACCGAACGATCCATTCACCAAGCCACCGGGACTGGCCACACCGCCATCCACTCCGCCGGCGAGTGAGCCACCGGTCAACCCACCCGGAGCCACCAGCGCGCAATCCCAGTCGAGCGCCAGCGTCGACGGGGGCACACAGCCGTACACCTGGGCCGCGTCTCCGCGCATCGCACCGCAGCCGGAACTGGTCTCGCTGAAACCGGGCGTTGAAATGATGTGGCCCGTCATCGGAATGGATCTGGCCGGGCTGAACACTCCCCAGGTCGTGCTTCACTACGATCCAACCGCACTTGATGTGGCCGCGGGAACGGTAGGCAGCGCCATTGAATTCAAACCCGAGAATCCGCCCGTGGTGAAGATCGATTCCGTGACGGGCACGATCCGCGTTCAGTCGAGCGACGGAAACCCATTGCACTTCCGGTCCGGTGGCGACATCGTCACCCTCCGCGTCCG
>JBDTRY010000180.1:0-8032 GCA_039931435.1 Acidobacteriota bacterium
GCCCTTACGAGTGGCCCAGTTTTTGGGGTGCAGGCCAGCCGTGCGGCCCTACGAGCAGCAGCGCCGGTTGTGATTTCAAGATACTTTTGACACAGTCTCTCGCTCGGAATGACCGCCGGCTCCTCGAGTTTCTTCTCTCTGGTTCAGCGCCCGCGCTGTTGGTCGGCTTGTAGTGAGACTGATAGACTCGGCAGCCCGGAAGGAGCATTCATGAGATCCAGATCGACCACGATGGCAACCCTTGCCCTGACCTCGATTCTCCTCGTATCCTGTGGCGGAGAGAAATCGGGCTCTTCGTCACGGCCGGGCGACCAAACCCTGGTCATCGCCTTTTCCACCAGCCCCACCAATCTGGACGCCAGGGTTGGCAACGACAACGCCTCCGGCCGCATTTTCGATCTGATTTACAGCGGTCTCATTCGCATCACACCGCAGAACGAATACGCTCCCGATCTAGCCGAGAAGTGGGAGACTCCGGACGATCTCACGGTCATCTTCCACCTCCGCCCGAATCTCAAATTCCAGAACGGCCAGCCGCTCACGTCCAAAGACGTGAAGTGGACCTACGACTCCCTCATGGCCCCCGACTTCGTGAACTCGAAGAAGGCCGGCTACGCCGCCGTCGATCACATCGAGGCGCCCGATCCGAACACCGTCATCTTCAAATTGAAAGAACCCAACGGCGGCCTCTTCGCCAACCTCACCCTGGGAATCATGCCCACCGGTGCCGACACGAACGTCTACAAGAGCAAGCCCATCGGAGCGGGTCCTTACAGAGTGGTGGAGTTCGATCCCGACGATCGCGTGGTGATGGAAGCCTTCGAGCAATGGCACCTCGGAGCACCGAAGATCAAGAAGGTCATCGCCCGCATCATCCCGGACGCCACGACGCGCGTACTCGAGCTTCAGCGAGGGACGGTGAACTTCGAGGTCAACGCCATTCCTCTGGACACGGTGTCGAAATTCGAGAACAACAAGGACTTCACCGTGGACAAGAAGGCCGGGGCTACCTACCAGTATCTGGCCTTCAACCTCCGTGATGAGCGGCTCTCGAAGCTGAAAGTGCGCCAGGCCATCGCGCATGCCATCGACCGCCAGAAGATCGTCAACGACCTGCTTCTCGGATATGGCAAGGTCACCGACACGATGATGCCGGAGGGGTTCTGGGGGCATGCTGACAATCTCCCCACCTACAAGGCCGATCCGGCGAAGGCCCGGCAGCTTCTCGATGAGGCCGGCTATCCCGACCCCGACGGAGACGGCCCGAAAACTCGCTTTGCTCTGACCATCAAAACCTCCACGGACACCGAGGCGAACCAGAGGGCGCAACTCATCCAGCAGATGCTCAAGCAGGTGGGAATCGCTCTGACTATCCAGTCCAACGAATTCGGGACGTTCTACGAGGACATCGGCAAAGGCAACTTCCAGATGTTTTCGCTCTCGCGGGGTGGTGTTCTCGATCCGGATTTCTACCAGGTTGTTTTTCACACGTCCAGCTTTCCTCCCGAGGGCCAGAACCGCGGCTACTACGCGAACAAGCGGGTTGATCAGCTCATCGTGGAGGGACGCGCCACGTTCGACCGCCAGAAGCGAAAAGTGATCTACGACGAGATCCAGAAAATTCTGGCCGAAGAGTTACCCTACATCTCGCTCTACCACCAGACGAACATCGCCGTGATGCGCAACTACATCAAGGGGTACGAGATGTACCCGGCAGGATTCCTGCTCTCAGTGCAGGACATGAGCATCGAGGGAGGGAAGTAGCGGTCCTCAGGAAACTTCGGCAGGATCAGGAGCCTGTTTCCGTCGCGGCCCGCCTGATCTTTTTCAGCTCGACCCTCACGCTCCAGTTCAGATAGGCCACGAGGAAAGGTCGAAGCGGCTCGAGTCGGCGGGCGAACCAGTACTGCTCATAGTGAATGAGAGTGCACTCCTCCGGCCCGACTTCCTGGACCATGAATCCTCCGTGGATGGCAGGCTCCGGGCCGGAGGGATTCGCTTCGCGAAGATAGAACCCGTCAGCGTTGAGGAAGTACTCGAAGTCCCGGCTCCAGGGGATGCGCGCAAAACGTCCCCAGACCCGATAGGAGCCGGTGGTTTCACTCTTCGGCGTAACCTCGACGCGATCCGCCTTCAAATCGAATTCCGGAATGCGCCCGATGTCCCAGAGAAGCTCGACCAGCCTCTGCTTTGCTACAGGGACGGTGATCGCTCCGACGATGTTGACGTGACGAAACACTTTGCTTCACTTTGTGGAATGCAAGAGGCTTGACCGTCGGTCCTGAGAGATTCCGCAAACTGAAAGTGGAGAGTACCGCCTCTATTCGAAAAAGCAAGATCACAAAAACGGAATGCGCAAGAACCTGGGAATCTTCAAGTCCAGGAGCGCTCGTTCTGGACGATCGCGGTGCGCTGCGCCTGTTTGGTGAGGTGGCGGTCACCTACAGAGTGAGCGAAGCTGGAAGCGGCAGCCGTCTCGCTGCCAGCGCCGCATCCGGCCAGGAGGACCCCAGTCGTCCTCTCCGGAGCCGGTGTCACAGCGTTCGCTGCGGATCTCTGCGCGTTCCCAGAAACAGGAAGACAACGGCCAGCATCACCCCCATGGCACCGAGCGCGAACCCCGTCTCGTCGATCCAGCGATCCGCAGCCTCGCCACGAGCTGAGAGCGCGATGAAGGCCGGAACCAGCGCGTTGTGCAGAGCGTGCATAACGGTCGACGGCCAGATGCTCTTCGACCGCAGGCGGAACCAGGCCATCGCCACCGCCAGTCCTGTGACCATCAAGGAGAAGTTCAGGACCTGAACGAAAGAAGCACGGCCGATGAGCAGAGGGAAATGCCACCCCGCCCAGATGACTCCACTGAGCAGAGATCCTCTGGCAAAACCGAACGAGCCGCAGAGAGATGGAACCAGAAATCCCCGCCAGCCGATCTCCTCGCCGAGCGCCGGACCAGCCAGACCGATGAGGCGAGTGCTGACCGCCGAAACGATATAGGCAATCACCGCCAATGATGCGGGGGCCCCTTCCAGCGCCATGGACCTGGCACGAACTGCGAGGCCGGCAGGATCCGGAAACTGAACAAGACCGAGCGCGAAGACAATGAAGTGAACGAGAACGATGGCGGCGAACATAACTGACCAGGCACCGGCGAGCATCCGCCACTCCGCGCCACGCCAACCCAGCTCGTCCAGAGGCTTTCCGGACACTTTGCAGGTGATCACCGCGGCGAGCGCCGGAGACCACATGAGCAAGGTCACGTACACCGCCCCTCCATGCACGCGGCTCATGTACCACCAGGGCAGACTGAAGATGGCAGTAAGGAAAACAAAAAGGAGAGTCGATTCGCGTCGGTTCATCAGTTCATCAGACGGCTGCGCGCCTTGGGCGTTAGTAGTGAACGCCATTCGGATACGAAACGATGGTGTCAAGTCATGGTCAGACCGGCGCACACTCCCGATTCCGGTCACGAATAGCAGTCAGACCTTCGCCTGTCGCTAGGCTCGACCCATCCAGGTGAAGAATAGCGACTGCAGTCCTTCGCACCGTTTGCGAGGAGAAAGGAGGCGAGCGAAGTGAGCCAGACGAGGGGCGCGATACAGCTTCGTAGGCGGTGCGGGGAAGTCGCAGAGAAGGCTCGATCAACGCTCTCCATCATTTCGCGGACGGCTGTGTACCTCGGCTGGGTGACGCGTGCCAGAGAGCGGGCGCAGAACTCCACCCGGACGTGAAACGATTGACGCAAGTGATGGTCAAATTGGCGCACCGTCATAATTTCCGGGCCGGCCTCTCAGGTCAGGCACTAGAATGAGCCTTTCACCCTGACGAAAGCTGCGAGGCGAAGGGAACGACGATGAAGCGATCTGCCCGTGCTTTTTTCTGCGCTTTGGGAGTGGCCCTTCTTTCTCCAATGGCCTCCGCTGCTGTCTCCGGAGTGAAGACGATCCGGTTACAACTGTCTCCACTCACCGCTTCGGGTGGCGAATCTCTTCAGGCCAGGGTGACCTTGATTCGCGACGGGACCGTTCCGCCAGCCGTTGTCCACGTGAGCCTGAGCAGCAGCAACCCTTCGCTCGTTCGATTCGCCAGCGAGGAGCTTGTGGTTCCAGCCGATCAGAATGTGGTGCCGGTCGAGTTCGGCACGCACAGTGTCCAGGTTCGAACCCCGATCACCATTTCCGCCAAGGTCGCTGGAAGCACTGTGGAGGGCCACGACGAATTGGAACTGGTACCAGCCCTTCTCAAACGGGTCACCCTAAACAGGACCAGCCTGACGGGAACCCTCGGCAGCAGCGTCCAGGCCACGGCGGAGTTGAATGCTCCCGCTCCGCCGGGCGGAATCCAACTCTATCTGAGTCCAATCGCAATCACTCCTCCAGGCCCGAAAAGAAAGTCGTCCGACCCAATTCGGAACCCCGCAGTTCTCGCGGGAAGCAAAACCGTTTCATTTCCTATCGAGTACAACGACATTCTGGCTAGTTTTTCAGCCGCTTTACTGCAGAACAGCGATTTTTCCCCGTCTTTCGAGACTCAGTCTCGGAAGGTGGATCTGATCCTGGCCCTCGACCCACAGGGCTCCGAACTGGGGCAGCCTATCCCCGGAAAGGCCGTATCCATTTCGTTCGATCTCGTTCCCCTGAAGATCACTTCTTTCTCCGTTCAGCCTGCAACGCTGGCCAGCAATGGAGAGGCCGTGGCAACCTTCAATCTCAATGCAGCTCCGGGTCAGGGCGAACGGGTCCTGCTGTCCGGCAACCAACAGGCTGCAGTAGTTCTCATCGGCTCCAGTTGCCAGGTCGGCGGACGTTCGAACCCCGCGGTGGAACTGCCACTCTTGCCGGGAACGACAAGCTACAACTTCAAGGTCTGCGCCCGGCCGGTGACGGGTACGGCCACAGGTAAAGTTCTAGTCAGCATGCGCAGCGGCGGGTACGACGCGAATGTCACCGTCCATCCATGATCGCCGATGCTTCTGGAGATGGCCCTGAAGTTTCACACCCGCGCCATCGAGCGGTTCTCCGGGACGGCCAGTGCGATCGCTCCGGAGCGATGGACCAGCCCGCGAGAGCCTGGAAAGTGGTCTGCCGCCGAGGTGATCGAACATGTCACGTCGGTGTACGACGTACTCGACGACGAGTTGACCTCCGGCCGCTCCATGGCGGTCGTAACCACGCCCCGTCAGCGCATCCTCCTGCGCTCACTGGTGATGCCGTTGATCCTTGTCTCCGGGCGCTTTCCGAAGGGAGCTCGCTCGCCGAAGGAATTGCGTCCCACGAAAGTCGAGTCCGATCCCGAGAGAGCGGTGGCCCGCTTGAGAGCGGCAGCGAGGCGGTTTGAGACTTCCGTCAGCGAGGCTCGAAGGAGACGGCCGCCCGCCACCGTAACCCATCCCTACTTCGGGAAGGCCTCACTGCTGCAGGCGGTGCTTTTCTGCGCGCGCCACGCTGAACACCATCGACTCCAGGTCTCCCCAGTCGTTTCACGACGGTCCGGGTCTGGCGCTTGATGAGTCGACTATCGCAGTTTCTGCTGCCGAACCCTGTCGTTCTCGGAATCCTTCGCCGAGGGGCCACCGGGATCAGAAACGGTCAGTTCGACACGCTGAATTACGGTTTCGGGCGGGGTCTGGAAGAAGCGCCGCACGGCAGCGATTTGCCCGGCCCGACCAACTCCGGCCACCGAATTGCACTGACCGCATAGCGCGATCCCTTCCAACGGGGTCCGGGAGAGAACTCCATGCGTGACAGAACATTTGCAGTTCTCCGTCGCGGTGTCGAAGCAGCGATGATCGCCGGCGTACCTCAGGTCATCGTTCCCAAAATCGAGGAGTATCTCTTTCTCGACCACCCCGAGAACGCCGACCTCGGTCCGAACCTCATTGATGCTCTGGCCAAGAAAGTTGGAAAGCCACTTCCCGAGGATCTGAAATGGATCGCAGCCAGCGCCTTCCACTTCGGATACTCTGCCTTCTGGGGTTCCGCCTACGCAGTCACACACGAACGATTTCGGTGGAGGCCCTGGGTGGGAGGTCTGGGACTGGCCGCACTCCTTCACCTGATCACGTTCACCCCGTGGGTAGCGGCAGTGCTCATCAAAGCAGAGGAACACCCGCGCCACCGCACTTGGAAGAAAGAAGTCGTTCTCATTACCGCTCCCCTGACCTTCGGGCTTCTCACGGCACTGATCTATGACAACGGCCCGACGGGAAGCGATTCGGAGTGGTGAACTCAGGCAACGAACTGGTCGTAGTCGGTGCCGGCCCGAATGGACTGTCCGCTGCCGTGGCGCTGGCCGGGGAAGGCCACAGGGTCGTGCTGCACGAAGCCGATTCGCAGATTGGAGGAGGGACGCGATCGGAAGAGCTGACCCTTCCCGGATTCATTCACGACGTCTGCTCCGCGGTTCATCCGATGGGCATCGCCTCGCCATTTTTTCGAACGCTACCGCTCGATCGGCACGGCCTGGAATGGATCCACCCACCGGTGATGATGGCCCATCCGTTCGACGACGGAACTGCGGCTGTCCTGGTGGGGTCGACCGAGGCAACAGCGAACAGCCTGGGGCACGAGGATCGGCGCGCGTACAGGAAATTGATGGACCCGTTCGTTCGAAGGTTTGATGCTCTGATCGAGGATGCCCTCTCTCCACCTCTACGCTTTCCGAAACATCCGTTCCCTATGGCCCGCCTGGGCTGGTTCGGCCTGCGGCCGGCCATGAGCCTGGCAAAAACCCTCTTCAAGGGCTCGCGCGCCCGGGCGCATTTTATCGGCCTGGCAGCGCACACGCTGCTTCCCATGGAGAAAGTTCCGTCTGCGTCGTTTGGAATCATGCTCGGCCTTGCCGGACATGGGGCGGGCTGGCCGATTGCGCGGGGTGGTTCCCAGAAAATCGCCGACGCTCTGGCTGCGTTGCTGCGCGAGCGTGGCGGACGCATCGAAACCGACTCACGCATCGGTTCACTCGACGCATTTGACGATGCACCGGCCATCGTGCTCGACGTCACGCCACGCCAGCTCCTTTCCATCGCCGGGGAGAAACTCTCAGCGTTCTATCGTGCCGAACTCCGACGCTGGCGCTACGCAGCTGGAGTATTCAAGGTGGACTGGGCCCTCTCCGAACCCATTCCGTGGACGGCCCCCGAATGCCGCCTCGCCGGCACGCTCCACCTTGGAAGCGATGCGAACGAGATCGCCCGCTCGTCCGCCGCAGCCGCCTCCGGAGGCGTGGACGACGAGCCATTCGTTTTGCTCGCTCAGCCCAGCCTCTTCGATTCCACGCGCGCACCCGAAGGCCGCCACACGGCCTGGGGATACTGTCACGTCCCGCACGGCTCGACGCGCGACATGACCGATGCCATCGAGCGCCAGATCGAACGGTTCGCCCCGGGATTTCGTGACATCGTCCTCGCCCGGCACACGATGAATACCGCGGCGCTCGAGAACCACGACGAAAATCTCGTCGGCGGAGACATCAACGGCGGCGTTCAGGATCTCTGGCAGTTTCTCTTCCGGCCGGCGGTGCGGCTCGACCCCTATTCAACGCCGAACCCTCGCATCTTCATGTGCTCGGCGTCCACGCCCCCGGGCGGAGCCGTGCACGGGATGTGCGGTTATCACGCTGCCCGCTCGGTGATGCGGACGATGAAGCACTGACAGAGACGGCAATCGTGCTGCCCGACCTGGCGCCAGGGCATGAATTGTCTTCCTTGTCCTCGATCCTGCTATGTCCATGATCATGACCAACAACGGTAACGGTGGATCGCGAGGTCAAGGCAACCGCATCGTGTACTCCGACGTTCCCGGAGGCGTGTTCAAAACCCACGGATTGTCTTTCGTACGATTCAGTCTCGTCATCTCTTCTCCCTTGCAGTAGCTGGATCAGTGGTTGTCAGTCTCGGCGTCTCATTCCCGAAACATGGCGTGTCATCCTGAGCGGCGGAACGGCGCAGGCGCCGGTATTGCGGGAAATAACACGATTACTACGGCGTGTCATCCTGAAGCGTCGAGCGAAGGATCTCTTCTACCTTCCCGGTTGC
>JBDTRY010000181.1:0-7993 GCA_039931435.1 Acidobacteriota bacterium
AGGGCGGCGCGATCAGACGCTGATCAACGCCTCGGCCATCGGGTATTACGGTTCTCGAGGTGATGAGGTGTTGAGTGAGGCCTCAGCTCCGGGCAGCGGATTTCTTTCGGACGTTACGAGCGCGTGGGAGGCGTCGGCGGCTTCGGCGGCGGACGTGGCCCGCGTCGTGATTCTGCGTTTCGGAATCGTTTTGGCAGGGGATGGTGGCGCTCTGCCCGAAATGGCCCGGCCGTTCTCATGGTTGGTGGGCGGTCCACTCGGGAGCGGCAGGCAGTGGTTGTCCTGGATCGACCGGGGAGATCTGATCCGGCTCGTGCAGTGGGTGATCAGCAACCAGCGAGCGGCAGGCGTTTACAACGCCACCAGCCCGAATCCTGTCCGCAATGATGACTTCACACGAACTCTCGCTTCGGTCCTGCATCGACCGGCGCTGTTCCGCGTCCCTGCATTCGCTCTGCGCCGTGTTCTCGGACGGGAGAAAGCGGAGGCGTTGCTTCTCTTCAGCGACAGGGTCGTTCCCAGGAGGGCTATCGACGAGGGATTCGAATTCCTCTTCTCGGATTTACGCGTATCGCTCGAGCGGGCCTTCGGCCGCAGCGACTGACAAGCCCGGCCCATCGGTGAGCCCTGCCGCATCGGAATTGACCTCCACACGCAGAAGTTTGGGTAGGCCATGCAGCAGCGGGCTTACTCTGGTGCCGATCTCCGGCAGGGCATGTTCAACTCACGACGTATCGGCATTGCTTCCCTTCTGGCCGCAACGATGTTCGCCTCGGCCTGCGGGAAAGAGACCGCGCAGACGAAGCTCCCCGGATTTCCGGGCGCTCCTGTAATCCTCATCTCCATCGATACCGTCCGCGCGGATCATCTGCCGGCGTTCGGATACAAGGGAGTGGAAACGCCGGCCCTCGAGGCCTTTCGCCGCGACAGTATTCTCTTCACCAACGCCTACTCTCATGTGCCGTTGACCCTTCCTTCTCACGTTTCCGTGCTCAGCGGGCTTCTTCCTCCTGACAACGGAGTTCGGAACAATCTGGCCTACCGCTTCGATGGGACGAAGCACCCGTCGATTCCCTCATTGCTCAAGCAGAATGGTTACGCAACAGGAGCGGCCGTTTCGGCCTATGTGCTTCGCTCCAGCACAGGACTGGGACCGCTCTTCGACTTTTACGATGACGCCATTGCCAGCCGAGCGGGGATGGCCATCGGTTCCCTTCAGCGGCCGGGTCAGGAGACGGCGGCAATCGCTCAGTCGTGGATTGACGCACAAGGCGGAAAGCCATTTTTCTTTTTTCTTCACCTCTTCGAACCCCACTCTCCCTATGAGCCTCCGGAACGTTTTCGTGTTAGGTTCAAGTCGCCATACGACGGAGAGATTGCCGCGGCGGATGCCATCGTCGGAGAGTTCCTCGATCATCTGAGACGCATTGGGGTCTACGATCGGGCGTTGATCGTGATCATGTCCGATCACGGGGAAGGGCTCTACGACCACGGTGAGCCGGAGCACGGGATCTTTCTCTACCGGGAAGTGATTCACGTACCTCTTTTCCTGAAGCTGCCAGGACAGCTGCGCGGAGGATCGAAGATCGAGAATCCAGTGGGACTGGTGGATATTTTTCCAACGATCACCACGCTCCTTGGGGTTGTCGCTCCCTCCGGACTCGCCGGGCGCTCGCTCCTCGATCCGGCACCGCCACAGCCTGATCGCCGGCTGTACAGCGAAACTCTCTATCCTCGGATCCACCTGGGCTGGAGCGAGCTCCGTTCCCTTGTCGATTCGCGGTTTCAGTTCATTCAGGCGCCCCGCGCCGAGCTCTATGCGATCCGCGAAGATCCCGGCGAGAAAAAAAACATCCTTGATTCGCAGCGGCGTATCTATTCGGAGATGAAGTCTGCTCTCGGGGAGTACGGCGCGAACATGGTCGTTCCCACGCATGTCGACCCCGAAGAGGCCGCGAAGCTGGCCGCACTCGGATATCTGGGATCGACAAAAGCGGCCGCCTCCGGTCCTCTGCCCGATCCCAAGGATCATGTCGGCGAGATTGAAGAGATGAAATCGGCTGTGCGTCTTCTGGCTAACGGAAGAACCGAAGAGGGAATCGCTGCTCTTCGAGCGACCCTTAAGAAGAACCCGGGGTTCGGCGATGCCTGGAACCAGCTTGCAGAAACTCTGACGGCACAAGGCCGCCTAGACGAGGCGGAGGCGACGTACAAGAGCGCCATCAAGTCCTCTCCGTCCGGCCCCGGTGAATTCGCCCTTCCCCTTGGCCGGGTGCTTCTCAAGTCAGGAAAATTTGATGAAGCGCTGGCTCACGCGCGTCTCGCCGAGAAGAACGATCCCGCTCAGGCGCACCTGCTCGAGGCCAGGATCGCCCTGAGCCGCAAGGACCTCGCCGAGGCCGAACGGCAAGCGCGCATGGCCATGGAGGATGAGTACTCAAGAATCTTCGCGCGCGTTCTTCTGGCGCAGATCTTCACCCAACAGGGAAAGCTGGACGACGCTCTGGCCCTGACGCAGGAAGTGGGTGAGGACGCTGCGAGGAAAAAGATCGGCCCGGTGGAGTCATTGCAATTCGTGCGAGGGGATGTCCTGGCGCGCATGGGAAAGAACTCCGAGGCCAAAGCGGCCTTTCGGGACGAGATTCTTCACTTTCCGGAAAACAGACAGGCCTACTCCAGCCTGGCGGTCGTCTACACGATCGAGCAGCGCCCCGAAATGGTCCGACCGTTAATGGAGGAGATGGTCCGTAACATTCCTCTGCGGCCGACGCTGGACTTTGCCGCCCACACCCTCGAGGAACTGGGAGATTCCGCCGGCGCAGCGGAGTGGCGGAGGCGCGCGTCCGTTTTCCGGTAACTCCATTGATTCCGATTGGTTGAATCGGAACTTCGGGCCGCCACACCATAACCGTTTGTTGACCGGCGGCGGATCCGCATCCATGGACTTTCGATAGTTCCGCTCCCTGTCTGTCTACACTTTGCTTACCTGTGAGCCCCGTGTTCTTGCGAATACGACACGGGCTCATGACGGACTGTCACGTTCAAGATACCGTGTCCGGGATTCACTATCCCGAATCGGACCCCGGTGGTTCGCATCAGTAAAACGAACGGTGACCGATGCCCCTCAACCATTTACGGATTTGTGTCCAACTGGTATGCGCGCTGCTCTGATCAGGGTCAGAGACCCGGTTCTGTCATGTTTTGTTGCAGGTCGGGGCCATCCTAATGCTGTTAACACCCGAAAAGGAGCGCATGTGACTCAGCGGTTTCAGTTTCCGTCACTTCCTTGTTATGATTCGTTTTCAGTTTTCTCTTCGTAACATTTCTGGCAACCTCATCAGTTACCTCCTTCAACCCACATCGAAAGGAATTGGTATGAACTTATTCAGTCAAAGAGCGCGCGCGGTGCTCGTGATCTCGTTCCTCGCGCTACTCGTTGCGGCACTCCCACTGTCGGCCCAGCAGACCGGCCGGCTCAGCGGCGAGGTCTCCCAGGCGGGCAGCGGACTACCCGGCGTTCGCGTAACCATTGCGTCCCCCTCGCTGCAGGGTACGCGTAATGCCGAGACGGATGTCAACGGCAATTATCAGTTCGGGGCGCTTCCTCCCGGACAGTACACGGTCAGCTTCGAGATGGAAGGAATGCAGACCGTGACCCGCTCCGTGAACGTAACGCTCGCCGGAACGGCACGGGCGGACGCCGAGATGAAACTTTCCGCGGTTGCCGAGGCAATTACGGTTACCGCTTCCAGCCCTGCTGTTGCTGAGACGCAGGAGATGCAGGCAAACTACAGCTCGGAGCTGATCAACCAGCTGCCCATCGGGCGGACGCTCATCGCCACGGTCAACCTTGCACCGGGAGTTACGCAGAACGGTCCCTCGGGCGCTACAGTGATCTCCGGCGCGCAGTCGTTCGATAACGTCTTTTACGTCGACGGCGCAGTAGTCAACGAGGTTCTTCGCGGACAGCCGCTGGATCTCTTCATTGAAGATGCTCTTCAGGAGACGACGGTCCTTACCGGTGCTATCTCGGCCGAATACGGACGGTTTACCGGCGGTGTGGTCACGGCCATCACCAAGGCGGGCGGCAACACCTTCTCCGGTTCCCTGCGGGACAGTCTGACCAACGCCGCCTGGACCACGACCACGCCGCTGAACGAGCCGAAAGCGGACAGCAAGATCGATGAAACCTACGAGGCCACGCTGGGCGGACGCATCATCCGCGATCGCCTGTGGTTCTTTGTCGCTGGCAGGGATTTCTCCCGCGACACTCCACACTTTTTTGCCAACAGCACCATTCCCTTCACCAGCGGCCGCGAGCAGCGGCGTCTTGAAGGTAAACTGACCGGTCAGATCACTCCCAAACATTCGGTGATCGGGTCCTATCTGGATCTCAAGGACAAGCAGACGGACAACTGCTCGTTCACCTGCTTCGAACGCTCCACGCTCGACGCCAGCCGTCAGACTCCTGAGAAGAAGCGGGCCTTCACCTACAACGGCATCCTCACCCAGAACCTCCTTGTGGAAGGCGCCTACTCGGACAGCTCGCTGACCTTCGTGGACTCCGGAAGCAGCGATCCGTCGGTCGTCACGGGAACCGCCGTCATCGAGCAGGTGACCGGATCATTCCTCGGCGCGCCAGTCTTCGGATCGGCCCTGGGAGACAAGACACGCAGCTCAAAGGACTGGACGGTCAAGGGTACGTACTACCTCTCGACGGCCGCTTTGGGAAGCCACAACATCGTGGCTGGCTACGACGATTTCACCAACTCGCTGAAGGAAGATAACAGCCAGTCGGGAAGCGACTTCATTCTCTATACCTACACGCTGCCGGGCCGCGCTGCAGACGGTTCGGCTCTGACCTCGTTCTCTCCGGGATCGGATCTCATCATCTACTGGCCGATTCTGCAGGCCGCAAAGAAGAACGACTTCAACACGAAGTCTTTTTTCGTGAACGACAAGTGGGACCTGAACAACCACCTCAGTTTCAACCTCGGCGCCCGTTACGACAACAACGTAGGCAAGGACGAGGCAGGCAACAAGGTCGCCGATGACCAGACCGTCAGCCCCCGCGTCGGAATCACTTACGACGTCTCCGGCAACGGCAGACTGCAACTCCGAGGTACGTATGGACAGTATGTTTCGAAGATCGCCAACGGAAACGTGGGCGATGCAGCGTCACCGGCGGGATCTCCGTCGCTGCTGTACTGGGTGTATTACGGACCGGAAATCGGCCCCCTTCCGACAACGCAGGCAGTGGCCAAGGTCTTCGACTGGTTCAACAGCGTTGGCGGAATCAACAACAAGGACTTCCTCCTTGGTGGCAGTACCGGCGGCGTCGGCACGCAGATCCAGAACAAGCTGACTTCTCCGTCGGTGGACGAATATACGTTCGGTGCATCGACGGTACTCGGTCAGAAGGGATTCCTTCGTGCCGACTACCAGCACCGCAACTGGCATGACTTCTACGCCAACATTCAGGACCTGAACTCACCGATCGTTTTCGATCCGCTTCGCGGCCGGAACATTCAGGTGACACTTACCCAGAACAGCGACGAGTTCACCCGCAACTATGAAGCGGTGCTGGTCCAGGGTGGCTATCGTCTCTTCTCTCGGCTGAACCTCGGTGGCAATTACACCTGGTCGAAGCTGAAAGGAAACATCGTTGGCGAGACTTCGGGCTCCGGCCCAATCCCCTCAACGGGCCTGACGAGCTATCAGCCCGAACTGCTCGCTTATGCGCAGCGGGCGCCCATCGGATATCTGCCGCAGGACCAGACACACAAGGTCCGGCTGTTCGGCTCCTACGATATTCCGTCGCCTGTCGGGAACTTCAATGTGAGCGTCCTCGAGCGTTTCGACTCCGGCAGTCCCTACTCGGTCGTTGGAACGATCCGCGTTCTGCGGAGCGCTTCGCAGTGCACGACCTGCCGGGCCAATCCCGGATATGTTTCTCCGACGACAACCAGCACCTATTACTTCGGTGATCGTGGAGGACTTCGGTGGGATGACGTCACCGCCACAGATCTGGCTTTGAACTATCAGCTGCCTCTGTGGAAGGTCAATCTGTTCGTCGAAGGCGAGTTGATCAATGCCTTCAATCAAAAGGCTCAGGTCAACGGCGACACTACGGTTCTGACGTCGGTCAACTCCAGCTGTATTCAGACCCAGGGTCCGAATGCCGGCAAGCGTTGTGCCGGGTTCGATCCATTCACTGAAACGCCCGTCGAGGGCATCAACTATGTGAAGGGGTCCAATTTCGGTCATGCAGTCAATCCCACCAGCTCACTTACGGCTGGCGACTACCAGCTTCCGCGGACGTATCGCGTGTCCGTGGGTATCCGCTTCTAGTCATTTCATCGCTGCACGCTTCGGGAAGCCCCGGTCGGAAGACCGGGGCTTTCTTTTAGCCAGCAATAAGAGGAGTCATCCGCGGTTTTAGAGGAAGATGCTGCACGGTCAGTCAGTGGGAGGAATGATTCGGCGCGCGCTGCTGGTGCCGGCAGCGGTTCTTGTGCTGTTCGCGTTGCTGATGGCTTCCTGCCGTCGGGAAGAGCAGAAAGTTTCCCCGGCAACGTTTCCTTCGGCTCCGGTCATCCTGATCTCCGTAGACACGCTGCGCGCTGACCACCTGCCTGCATACGGTTACCGGAAGGTCGACACGCCGAACATCGATCTGCTTCGAAAGGACTCCGTTCTCTTCCGCAACGCCTATGCCCATGTTCCTCTGACGCTTCCCTCACACGCGACGGTTCTATCGGGGCTGTTACCTCCGGAAAACGGCGTTCGTGACAACATCGGTTATCGATTCGATGGATCAAAGCACGCCAGCATCCCTTCGTTCCTGAAGCAGCAGGGTTACGCCACGGGAGCGGCGGTCTCCTCGTACGTACTGCGATCGGCCTCCGGTCTCGGTTCGCTCTTCGATTTCTACGATGATCACTTCGATGCCAGCACAGATGGCAGCGCCGGGAATCTGCAGCGCGCCGGGTCGCAAACCTCTGCCGTCGCGGAGCGATGGATCGATGAACAGGGCCGGGCTCCATTTTTCTTTTTCCTGCATTTGTTTGAACCGCACTCTCCCTACGATCCGCCAGAACCGTTTCGCTCGCGATTCGCTCTTCCTTACGACGGGGAGATTGCCGCCGCTGATGCAGTCCTGGGAGAATTCATTCAGCATCTGAAGGATCGCGAAATCTACGATCGCGCCATCGTCATTTTCATCTCCGATCACGGGGAAGATCTGTACGAGCATGGCGAACCGGAGCACGGCATTTTCCTCTACAGGGACGTACTTCACGTCCCCTTGCTTGTTAAACTTCCCGGAGGGCGGCGTGCCGGGGAGACGATCGACAGGTCTTCGGGACTGGTGGATATATTTCCCTCAATCTGCGCGCTGACCGGCTTTCCGCCGCCGGAGCGACTCTCCGGACGCAATTTCCTCGGACCTGCAACGACTGCGGAGGGTCCGCGAACTATCTACGCCGAAACCTTCTACCCCCGCATTCATCTGGGGTGGAGTGAACTACGATCTCTGATCGGCGAACGATTTCATCTCATCTCCGCGCCAACGCCGGAGCTTTACGATCTCGCGGCCGACCCTGCTGAGAAAAAGAACATCACCTCCGAAGAGCGCCGGCAGTTCGCCATCATGAAAGAGGATCTCGGCCAATACGGTGCTCTCCTGCAGAGTCCTCTGCAGGCAGATCCGGAGGACGAGAAAAAACTTGCGGCCCTCGGGTACATAGGGTCCCGTCAGAAGTCGGACACTGGCCCTCTACCCGACCCGAAAGAGCACGTCGGGGAGATCGCCCCGATGCTCCAGTCCATGCGCATGCTCGATCTTGGAAGAATCCCGGAGGCCATCGCTGGATTGAGGGCGATCGTCAAGCGGAATCCCGGATACACAGACGCGTGGAGTCAGCTGGGCCGAGCTCTGGAAACGGTCGGAGACTATGAGGATGCGGTCACGGCCTACGAGACGGCGGTTCGC
>JBDTRY010000182.1:0-7963 GCA_039931435.1 Acidobacteriota bacterium
CGCGCTTTGGACAGTTCTACGCCTGCACGGGCTATCCGGAGTGCAAGAACACGAAAGACCCGAGATTGCTCAAGGCCCAGGCCGAGGGCAGTGGGGAAGAGCCGCAGCCGCCGTGCGAAAACTGCGGCAAAGAGATGGTGATGAAGAGCGGCCGTTACGGTCCCTTTTACAGCTGCTCCGGATATCCGGACTGCAAGACCATACGCAAGATTGGCGGGAAGGGTCGCACCGCCCAGCCGACCGGGGTGAAGTGCCCGCAGTGTGACGAGGGAGAGCTGGTTCAGCGGATGTCCCGCAGGGGCGTGTTCTACTCCTGTTCCCGGTATCCGAAGTGTGAGTTTTCGCTCTCCAACCGGCCGGTGGCTAGGCCCTGTCCGAAGTGTGGTGCTGCGTATCTGGTGGAGAAGGAAACAAAGCGCGAAGGAGCGGTGGAACTCTGTAACCAGCCCGAGTGCGATTATCGTGCACCAATAGCGGTTGTTGTTTAGATGACCAATTAGCCTATCGTCGCGTTACTCGACGATCAGGTCGGGTCGTTTCTACGACACCGGCGGCTGCGCCGTTCCCACGCTTCTATTTCACAGTTTCCCAACATGACATCCCGACGAGCGAAAGCGAGGAGGGATTTCCCGCACGGATAAGGCCGGCCGTCGTCTAACAGCGCAGGAGATTCTCGCTCGGGATGACGCCAGTGGTGGTAGTGGTTTCATTTCCCGGACAACGTCGCCTGATCCGGCAGCCGTGCCAGGAACTCCCGCACGGGCAGAGTGATGAGATCGAAATCGATCAGAAAAGCGTCGTGACCGTTCGGCGTCGACATCTCCAGAAACTCGGTATCTCCCCGCCCCTGCAATGCCTCCACGACTTTGCGTACATCCGGAACCGGGAAGAGCCAGTCGGTATCGAAGGCCAGGATCAGGGCTGGGGCGTGGAAGGCGATGAAGGCGTTCTCCATGGATCCGTACATTTCGGCGAGATCCATTTCGTCCATAGCAGTTTGGATGCGGATGTAGGAATTGGCGTCGAAGATTTTCGAGAACTTCCGTCCCTGGTACTCGAGGTAGGAATCGATCTCGAACTGAGAACTGGGAATCCTCCTCCGTCGTCCGAACTTCTTCTCCAGCGCCTCTTCCGAGAGGTAGGTCATATGTCCGACCATCCGTGCCAGTTGCACGCCGCGAAGCTCGGGATGGTCGTAGTAATCCCCGCCGTTGAAGTAGAAGTCGTTCTCGATGATCTTCCGTCCGATGATGTGCCAGGCCACACCGTGCACAGGAACCGCGGCGGAGGCGGCCATGGCGATCAGCGATCCGACGCGCCCGGGATGGAGCGCGCACCACATGAAAGCCTGCATGCCGCCGAGAGATCCGCCTGCCACTGCCTTCAGGCGACCGATTCCGAGATGATCGAGGACCAGCCGCTGCGATTCGACCATGTCCTCGATGTGAACCTCCGGGTAGCGGGAACCAAACGGTTTTCCTGTAGAGGGATCGATCGAATCGGGAGCCGTGGTGCCGAAGCAGGAACCGGGAAAATTCACGCAGATGACGAAGTCGCGCTCGATGTCGAACGCCTTCCCGTAGCCGATCATCCCGTCCCACCATCCCGGCTTCGGGTCCTCCGCGGAGTACTTTCCTGCAGCATGGGCGCTGGCGGAGAGAGCGTGACAGACGAGAATGGCGTTCGACCGCTGCGCATTCAGTTCGCCGAATGTCTCGTAGGCGATGGTGAAAGGAGCCAGGGTCGTTCCGCTCCGGAAGCGGAATCCGTCCGGCAGCGCCAACGCGCGTGGCGGCGCAGCGAGGAAGGTGTTGCCGATAGGTGCGGGGGCCGGTAATGACGAAGCCATGAGCGACTGAAGGATAGCAAAGTAGAGCGGTACAGCACCTTTGAAACGGAACCGGGCCGCTACGGTTCGTTCAACGCTCCCTCTTCCCTCTTCAGCTGCCCTTCGTAGATGCGTCGCACCTCGTCGATGGTCGAGATCTCGTCGACAGACTTGTCGTCGCGGATCCGGGCGATTCTCGGGAACCTCATGGCGAATCCTGATTTGTGCCTTTTCGATTCCTGGATGCGATCGAAGGCGATCTCCACCACCACTTCCGGCCTGACGAGATGTACCGGTCCGTGGCGAGCGGTGGTAATGCCCTGGAAGTGTTTCGTGTATTGCTCGATCTCCGCGTCCGTCAGCCCGGAGTAGGCTTTGCCGATGGTCAGCAACTGCTCACCGGAACGGATGGCAAAGGTGTAATCGGAGAGAACGCCGCGCCGTTTGCCGTGACCGTACTCGGCAGCCGTGACCACACAATCGAGAGTAGCGAGGGCCTTCTTGTACTTCAGCCAGGACTTTCCCCGCCGGCCCGGCGTATACAGGGAGTCCGCCGCCTTGACCACGAGGCCCTCGTTGCCGCGAGCCCTGGCCGCGTCGAACAAGGCATCGACGTGTGCGGCGTCGCGGACGGCGCTCTGTGTCGACACACGGATCCCGGAGTCTTTTCGAAGCAGAGCGCGCAACTGCTCGAGCCGCTTCGTGAGCGGCTCCTCGAAGATCGGCGATTCGTTGATGAGAAGGAGGTCGAACGCAAAGAACGTCGCCGGGGCCTCCTCGAGCAGCTTCGCGGAAAGCTTTCGCCGTCCGATTCGCGTCTGGAGCGTGGCGAAGGGAAGGATGCCGTTGCGGAAGGCAACGATCTCTCCATCGAGGATGAAGCGGCGTCCGAGATCCAGCGCGGCCCTGGCCACTTCCGGAAAGCGGGCAGATATTTCGTCGAGCGTGCGTGAATAGATCTTCACGCTCTTTCCGTCACTGTGGATCTGGGCGCGGATGCCGTCGTACTTGTCGTCGGCGAGGGAGTCGCTGCCCAGGGTCTCCACGATCCGCTGCGGATCCTCCTCCGGTTGGGCGAGCATGAAACCCAGAGGATGGAAGAGCTGCATGGCCGCCCGATCGAGCGCGTCCGACCTGGCAAGAAGCGCCGTTACTCCCAGGTCGCCGGTGAACATCTGCGCCCGGCGAACGTCTGCCAGCTTCCGACTGAATGCCCGGCCGATCGCTCCCTCGACCAGTCCCTGCTGCAGGCCGATCCGGAATTCTCCCTGAAGAATCTTGGCCACGAACCGCGCCCCCTCACCATCGAGCTTGCTGAAGAGATCCCGCAGCAGCTCCCCTTTGCGGAGAGATCCCGACGCGGCGGCGAGCTCGTCGAACACTTCTCCCACCTCCACCACCGTCACCGGACGTGGTGCCTGAACCGGAAAGAATGGAGCGATGCCGTCGCCCAGGTCGCCCGAGTGCGAGGCTCTCTGCCCGAGCTTCTCCCGGGACACTCCTGTCGCTGCTGCCGCCGCTTCTGCAATCGTGGCCCAGCCGACCCCGGTGACACGTTCATCCCGGGAGGGAAATGGACCACCGGCGAAGAACACCACGGCCCGCTCCAGAGTGGCGTCGTCGACACCGCGGAGATACTCAGCGAGGAGTTTTTCCTTTTCGTTTTTCTTTGTCGTGGAGGCGATCTGCCTGGCCACGGCCGTAAACTCGGAGAGCATTGGGATCAGTCTCTGGCGTTCGGTCGGAATCGTTCCCGTACGAGGGTAGCTTGCCGCATCGCTGCTGGCTTTGCACGCCTTTTGCCGCCTCTCGCCATCATCGGAGGCGTGGGATAGAATTCCCGCTCGGCGGACCGGATTTCTACTGCCGCCACGACTGCCACGCCATGAATCCGGGCAGGGTTCCGGGCGGGGCCACTCCATCGAAATCGAGGACATGAATGAAAACCAAAGTGACAGTTGTAGGAGCCGGGAACGTCGGTGCCACGCTCGGACAGCGCATTGCTGAAAAAGAACTTGCTGATGTCGTGCTCGTGGACATCGTGGAAGGAGTGGCAGCCGGGAAGGCTCTGGACATGACCGAAGCCGCGCCGGTGGAGAAATTCGATGCCGGGCTGACCGGGACGACTGGCTACGATGGCACGGAAGGCTCCGACATCGTGGTCATCACCGCTGGTCTTCCCAGAAAGCCGGGTATGAGCCGCGATGATCTTCTCTGGAAGAACGAAGAGATCGTGGCCGGGGTCACCCGGGAGGTAGTCTCGCGGTCGCCTGACTCGATCCTGATCATCGTCTCCAATCCTCTCGACGCCATGTGCGAGGTGGCCCGGCGCGTTTCAGGTTTCTCGCGGGAGCGGGTCATCGGCATGGCCGGAGTGCTGGACTCCGCTCGCATGCGCGCCTTCATCGCCATGGAGCTGAACGTATCGGTCGAAAACACCAACGCCTTCGTCCTTGGGGGGCACGGCGACACCATGGTGCCGCTGCCGCGTTTCTCGACGGTGGCCGGCATTCCCATTACGGAGCTGATCAGCGCCGAGCGCATCGAGTCGATCGTGCAGCGCACCCGCCAGGGAGGCGCCGAAATCGTGAACCTGTTGAAGACCTCGGCGTGGTACGCGCCATCGTCCGCGGCCGCGGAGATGGTGGAAGCGATCCTCAAGGACAAGAAGAAGATTCTCCCCTGCGCGGCGCTGCTGCAGGGCGAGTACGGGCTGAATGACCTGTTCGTCGGTGTGCCGGTGAAGCTGGGCCGCGGCGGAGTCGAGCAGGTCATCGAGATCAAGCTCACGGATGCGGAAAGGGACGCGCTGCACAAGTCGGCGGACTCGGTGCGGGAGTTGATGGGGTTGTTGAAGACCGCGGCCTGAGACGGAGTTCCTTCGCTCGACACTTCAGGATGGCACGCCGTAGCAATCGTGTTGTTTTTTCCGGTCACCGGCGCCTGCGCTGTTCCCCGCTTCTAGCGAAACTCCCATCGTTCTTGCGAGGTGTGGGGAGCTTGTCATCCTTGAGGGAGCGAAGCGACCGAAGGATCTCTTCAACGAGAATGGTGCCCTTCGTGTGATGGCGAACGGGAAGGTAGAAAGAGATCCTTCGCTCGACGCTTCAGGATGACACGCTGTGGAACTCGTGTCATTCACGCCACAGCCGGCGCCTGCGCCTTCCCTCGCTTCCGGAAGACATGCGCGCGCTCATCGTCACACCGAGCGCTTGATCTACGGCCCGTAGAATTCCAGGTCAGATCGCGCCGTTTTCCCCTCCGGCAGCCGCAGTCCGCGCCATTTCGTCATCGTTACGTCTATAATTAACAGGAGCTTTTATTTTCGGACCCGATCGCATATGAAACGACTCGTCATCGACATCGAAACCGTCGGCATCCCCTGGGAAGAGCATGACAGCTACGTTCGCGAGTACCTCATCAAGGGAATGAACGAGGGCGAGGCGGAAGAGCAGAAACGTCGCGGGGCACTGTCTCCATTCACCGGCCGAATCGTTGCCATTGGGGTGGTCAATGTCGACGCCGGACGCTCCTGTGTCCTGTACGAAGTCCCCGGTCAGAAGGAACTCCGGGTCGATCGCGACGGACAGCGAACGCTCATCTCCGGAAGCGAGAAGCTGATTCTCGAGAAGTTCTGGGATTACCTCGGCAAGGACGATCGCTTCATTTCCTTCAACGGCCGTCAGTTCGACGGACCGTTCCTCATGATCCGCTCGGCCGTACACGGGGTCGTCCCCAAGCGCGACCTGGTCGGGTACCGCTACCGGTTTCATCCCAATTGCGATCTTCGCGATGCGCTGACCTTCTGCGGAACCGTGAATACGCGCCAGGTTCGCTTCAATCTCGATCTGGCCTGCAAGACGTTCGGAATCGTCAGTTCGAAAACCGAGGGAATGGATGGACGGGCGGTGGAGACGCTTTACCGTGCTGGCCGCTATCACGACATCGCCACCTACTGCCTTGAAGATGTGCGGGCAACCTCGGAGCTCTACCTGCGTCTGGCACCAACGATTCTGGCCTTCGACATCGGCCTGCGGGAAGCGGACGAGCGACAAGCCTACCGCACGCGCCGTCTTCCGATTTTTGAAGACGAGCCTCTCCCTGCCGGCGAGGGTCATTCGATCGCCGAGGTGCCGTTCGAACCGTTTGAGACAGGCGCCCGCGCGGCATTCGACGAGCCGGCCGTTCCGGAACCGTCATCGGAAGTCGAAGAACCGGAGCTCGTTCCGGAGTACTGATGGCCCGGGCCGGCACGGTTCATCAAAAGGCCCAGCAGCTACAATGACGCGATGAACGTCTTCCGCGCGCGGATCTTCACGCCGCTCGGCTCTCCATTTTCGACGCCGGACCTGCGGTCTACGTACGCCTACTTCGATGACGGGTACCTTGCCGTGGCCGACGATGGCTCGATCGAGAGCATCGGTGACTGGCAGTCGCGCCCGCACCGCCTGAGCGAGGAGCCGCTCGTCGAGTTCGGCGAGAACATCATCATCAGTCCCGGTTTCGTAGACACGCATCTGCACGCACCGCAACTGGAAATGATCGGTTCGTACGGAGGTCATCTTCTGGAGTGGCTGGCGCGCTACACGTTTCCGACGGAAGCGAAGTTTGCCGATGAGCATTACGCCCGGTCGATCGGACGGGCACTCTTCGATGAGCTGTTGAGGAATGGTACGACCACGGCGCTGATCTTCTCGTCGGTTCATGCACGCGCGACGGGCGTGCTCTTCGAAGAAGCCGAACGACGCGGATTCCGGGCCATTATCGGGAAAGCCCTCATGGATCGGAATGCTCCCGAGAATCTTCTGGAAAGTGCCGCCGACGCTTATGAGAATTCACGGGCGCTCATTCTCCAGTGGCACAAGCACGAAATGCTGCGCTATGCGATTTCTCCGCGCTTCGCACCGACCTCCACGCCGGAGCTTCTGGAAGTCGCCGGAACGCTGAAACGGGAGTTCCCGGACGTCTACGTTCACACACACGTCTCGGAGAACCGCGCCGAGGTCGACTGGGTTGCGGAGCTGTTTCCGGAATCCGGAAGCTATGTGGACGTGTACGATCGCGCCGGTTTGCTCGACCAGCGCTCGGTGCTCGCCCACGGCGTTCATTTGACCGACGGGGAGTTGGAGGTGCTCAGTGAGCGGCAAGCACGCCTCTCCCACTGTCCCAACTCGAACCTTTTCCTCGGGAGCGGTCTTTTTCCGATGAATCGGGTGGTGAAGGCGGGAGTCGTCTTCGGACTGGGAAGCGACATTGGAGCCGGAACGACTCCGTCGTTGTTCAACGCCATGTCGGACGCTTACAAGGTTCAGCAGGTGCTGGGTACATCGTTGAGCCCGTTCCATCTCTGGTACCTGGCAACGCTGGGAGGGGCCGCAGCGCTCTTGCTCGATGCCTTCACCGGCAGTCTCGAGCGAGGCAAAGATGCCGATTTCGTCGCTCTCGACCTCAATGGCAGCCCGCTTCTGGCAAGACGAACGGCCAACGCCAGCCTCATCGAAGACCTTCTGGCCGGGCTGATCTTCCTCGGTGACGAGCGCATCGTCAGCCGGACGTTTATCAAGGGTGAGGAAGTGTCGGCGCGTTGAGGCTGAATCAGCACTTTGGACTCTCAGAACCCTTCCCCGTTATCCCAAGCACCGGCGCCCTGAAGCGGCTCATCCTGCCCCAGGCCGACCGGCTCGAGTCTTCGACGGACATCAAAATCGAGCGTCGAACGAAACGCCCGTGCATTTCCCGGTCGGTGTTAGCCCGACGAGGTGAAGCGAGGACGGTTCTTCCGCACGCAACACGGCTGTCCAGGGCTCACCGAAGATCCCTCGCTTTCTCGCTCGGGATGACACGCCATTGATACAGCACGGCGCAACGAGCATCCGCGCTCTGGTTCGGGATGGCCACCGCAGCATTGACACGGTTCAGCGGCGAGGCAACCGGGGATTTTCGGCTTGGCTCCGTTGTCGGAGGCCGATTGGCGCACGATTTGCGCTGAAGATCCCCAGTTGAAATTAACGAGGAGAATACCGATGCAGCGAAATGGCCTTGTTGTGCGCGCTTTCCTTTCATTCCTTCTCATGGCGGGCTTTGGAAGCCTGTCCCTTTTTGCACAAAGCCGTCCCACCTGGGAGACAGCGGCAG
>JBDTRY010000183.1:0-7951 GCA_039931435.1 Acidobacteriota bacterium
ACGAGCAGCAGCGCCGGTTGTGATTTCAAGATACTTTTGACACAGTCTCGCGTGAGCGAGGAACCCAGAGGGGCGGGCGGTACGCAGATGCGGCCTCGCACTACCCGTCGCTCGGAGATTCCTCTCTCACACGCTCGGGATGGCCTGTTTGCTGCGGTGGGGCAAAGTGGAATCCAAATTGCCAGTAAGCCTCCGTGATTCGATCGAAGAAACATCGCGACAGGATTCTGGCCGCCATCGCCCTCTTCAAGTTCGTCAAATCCGCTCTTTTGCTGGCCGGCGCTCTCTCCGCCTGGCAGCTGATCGATCCGCATTCGGCGAATGAGGTGAAACGGTGGCTCCTGCAGCTCCCATCGGGACTGGAACAGAGCCTGGGCGATCGCCTCCTCGCCTGGCTCACCAGTACATCGTCCGAGGACTTGCGCATCATCGGGCTCGTGCTCCTGGGTTATGCCACGTTGTTCACTACCGAGGGTACCGGCCTCTGGTTGCAGAAGCGTTGGGCTGAATATCTAACCCTCGTGGCCACTGCATCGTTTCTCCCGTTCGAGATCTACGAGATCGTGAAAGTGGCCTCCTTTGTTCGCATCGCTGTCCTCGTGGCGAACATTGCCGTGATCGGATATCTCATCTGGAAGGTGCGGCAGAAATGACACCCCGGCGAAGGGCATTGATTCGCCGGGCAGCCACAGCGCTGTTCCCCACTCTCGCGACGATGTGCTACCTTCGTCCATGGAGCCTGGACGCGTGCCGAATGAATCCGGAGAAACGATCGAGCCGCCATACCTCTCGGTGATCGTTCCGGCATTCAACGAAGCCAACCGGATCACGAAAACGCTTGCGATCATCAGCGCCTACCTTTCCCGTCAGACTTTCGCCTCGGAAGTCGTTGTGGTCGTAGACGGTCCATCCGATGCCACCCTCGATCGAGTAAGGGATGCGGCGCGAGAGCACCAGAACATCCGATGGATTGCCCGAGACGAGAATCGAGGGAAAGGCTATTCAGTTCGTGAAGGCATGCTGGAATCGAGAGGTACCGTCCGACTCTTCACCGATGCGGACAACTCCACCGACATCGCCCATTTCGACGCGATGAGGCATTTGTTCGACGCCGGCTGTGACCTGGTCATCGCCTCGCGAAACCCGAAAGACGCTGCGGGGGCCTTGCAGACGGTCCCGCAGCCGGTGTTGAAGCGGATACTGGGAAACTTCGGCAATCTGTTCATCCAGGCCCTGGCCGTGCCCGGGATCTGGGATACGCAATGCGGATTCAAGGCCTTTTCCGCCAAGACGGCAACGGAAATATTCAGCCGGTCGTTGATCGACCGGTGGGGGTTCGACATCGAAGCCCTGGCCCTTTCCCGCGCGCTCGAGCTCAAGCTCGGAATCGTCCCCGCTCACTGGATCGACGATCCGGACACCCACGTCTCGCCGCGAACCTATCTTGATGTTCTGGCCGAAACCGTCCGTATCCGGTGGAATCTCATTCGCGGAGTCTACGATCTACCGGGCGCGGACGCTCGGAACACGTTGCGCACAAGGAGAGGTGATTCTTGAGCACGGGGAACAAAACGCTTCTCGGAGTCATCGGCTGCCTGCTGTTCGGCGTCGTGGTTCTGGCAATCGCCGGGGCTCTGGTCTGGCACCACCAGCGGCCGGCCATGATGCGGGCAGCCCGGGCCAGCGAGGCCCAGGGCAGGGCTGAAGGTTCGCAGCTCGATGAGCAGCGTTGCCTGTATGCAGCGATCGACCGGCACCGCAAACCGGAGAATGTCACCTTCTCGGCCACGTTCCGGGAGGGAATGCGTCTGACGGGATGCCTGCGAGCAAGCAAATTGACGAAGGAGTTCTGCGACAGCGTGCCTTCGAAGAAGAATCCGATCAATGCCGGGACCTGGGGCGGCATGCGCTGCCGCGGCCTCGGATTCACCGACCCTTATTGCGGGCAGATGTTCGAACGTACGATCGAGTACTGCCAGTCAGAGAGTCGTCAGAAGAAAGTCGCCGCCGTTCGCTGACCCAGGCCCTGCGGTCACACTTCTGTCGTGCGGACAGTGCCTTTCCGCTCGAGTTTCCCCCAGCTCGTGCCCGCCCCCTGGAGTGCCTTCACGATGGATTTCAGCAGGACGGCATACATCACCTGCCGGTAGACGAACCGCTGCCAGAACAGCCAGAAAAGCGCACGAGGTTTTTCCTTGTCCAGGGAGAAGGCGATCGACGAACCAAAAAGCTCAACAGCAGAGAAGAAGAGGTACATGAACAGGACTGTGCTCAAGGAATTCACCGCCTGAGGCAGGGGCTGCCAGTCCCTGGTAAGAACGCCGCGGCTGATCCACCCTTGCAGTACATTGCTGACGGTCCAGAAGATCTCGAGATCGACGATGGGAGACAGTGCCTGAAAAAGGATCTGAAACACCCAGATCGCGGGCAGCATGAAACGCCCGAACCAGCCGTAGCGTCCCAGAGCGTCGCGATGCTTCCACAGGCACTGTAGCGTCCCATACGTCCAACGAAATCTCTGTTTGAACAAAGCGCTGACAGTGTCCGGAGCCTCGGTGAACGCCAGAGCTTCGTTCTCCGCCTCGATCTTCCAACCCCAGCGACGGACGCGCCATGTCAGATCGGTGTCCTCGGCCATCGTGTCGGACGAATAGCCACCGGCCTGCTCTAGGGCCTCACGTCTCCAGGCACCGACAGCACCTGGAACGACGCTGACGGAATCGAGTTGCGCGTACGCGCGGCGGTCGAGGTTCTGGCTGGTGATGTACTCGATCGACTGCCATCTGGTGAGCAGGCTGATGCGATTCCCGACCTTCACGTTTCCAGCGACTGCTCCGATCCGGGGATCGGAAAAACGCCGCACCAGTTTCTGAACGGTATCTTTTGCAAACTGTGTATCGGCGTCGAGGCAGATGACGATTTCGCCACCACAATGGCTGATGGCGTTGTTCAGAGCTGCGGATTTTCCTCGGTTAGGTTGCGAAATCAGACGAACGCGGCTGTCGTGGCCAAAACGCGAGCGGACGACTTCCGAGGTGGAATCGTCCGATCCGTCGTCCACGACCACCACCTGCAGCGGTTCGTAGCCACCGGCAAGAACCGCGAACACCGTCTGGGCAATGACTCTCTCCTCGTTGAATGCGGCGATAACGACACTCACCGCCGGGCGCATGGTTTCGTCGAAGAAGCGTCGCTTCTCCCGCCTTCGGGCAACCAGAGCGAGGATCGACACCAGCAGTACCCGGAGTGTGCCCAGGGCGATTGCACTGAGGAAGGCCACGCGGAGAAAGGCATCGACGATATACATGACGTTGAACACGAAGCGGTCGTCGTCAAGGAGGAGCTGATCGTTGTGGCCGACCGCAGGCATGATCGCTTCCCGGCTGCTGCCGATGAGAGCGGAGACAGTGACGAAGCGATACCCGCGCTGCTGGAGGGCGTGCACGATGAGGGGCAGGGCCTTGACGGTCTCGCTCCGATTGCCGCCGCCATCGTGGAGAAGAATCGAACTACCCCGTTCACCGTCGACCTGCTCCAGGACGTCATGCAGAAAATCGCTTGCCGTACGGGGTTTCGTTCCGCCACCGGGAAGAATCTCGACGAGGTTCCAATCCTGGGGATCGAGTGATTCCTCGACCGTCAGGTAGCCGAGTTGATTGGCGATGATGATCGGACGCACCTCTTCGGCGCTGGTGGGTTCGGCGTCGGCGTTGTAAGGCGGACGAAACAAGAGGGTGGATCTGCCCAGAATGCTTTGAATGACGCGTTGGGTGGCGTTCAGTTCGAGTGAAGCCCTTCGTTCAGATACAGCGCCGATGTTCGGGTGCGTGAAGCTGTGATTGCCGATCTCGTTGCCTTCTGCCCAGATCCTTCTGACCAGGTCGGGGTGTGCTTCGGCGTTTTGTCCGATAAGAAAAAAAGTGGCTGGCACGTGCAGTGTCTTCAACTCGTCGAGCATCTGTGATGTGTATGGCTCGGCAGGTCCGTCGTCGATGGTCAGAGCGACCGTCTTGGGATGATATCCGGTACGGCGAATGACGAACGAAGTGGGAAATCGCAGGTACTGTTCGTCGACATAGAGTCCCATTTGTGGATCGACCTCTAGCTGGCGCTGACCGTCAGCAGGTGAGGCGGCTACCGTCAGGATCTCGCCGTTTCCTACGAATTCCACGTCGTAGGGAAAATGAATGGAGGAGAGCGCGACCGGATCCAGTTTCCTGTCCGCTTGGGCCCGACCGAAGAATTGCCACAGCGATGGGTCCTCAGAGCCGATGACCCAGAGTGCCGCACCCCGGATTCCAAATCGATGCGCTACCTGCAACTCGTTTGCTGCGGTCACGGCATCGAGAAACCAGACTTCGTGTTCGTTGTCGCCTTCATCAAAGTACGAGAAGGTAGGATTCAGTGCCTGAGGATCGAAGTCGATCATCTCCGCGGGTGTCTGCCCTTCGTGTCCATCGCGCGCCCGTAGCAATGCTCCCTGGAAGGTCACTGCTTCTGCGTCAGCGTTCTCTGCCTCGGACCAGTCGTAGCCGTAATTCGCGAAACCCACCACGAGCTTCGTGGAGGGGATGGCCGCGGCCGCCTTTCTCAAAACCGCCTGGAACCAGACGATGGAAGAAATCGGACCGGACTTTTTTGTTCTGTAGGAATGCTCGTCATAAGCCATCACCACGACGAAATCACACGGACCGGCAATGGCTGCCATCTGCTCGCCGGGACGTCCAGCCTCGATGTCCGCACTCAACTGAAGGCCTGCCGGCGCCAGGGCGCTACGCAGGATGCCCAGAAACCCCGGTAACCGTGCGGAGTCCTCAGGCGTAAGACCTTCGAAGTCAACGTTCAGGCCCTGAAAATGGTTCTGCAGTAGCCATTGGCGAAGCTGGATGGCCAGTCTTCTCTGAAGCAATTCGTTGCCAAAAAGGATGTGCACACGCTGCGCATCGAAAAGCCCATCATTGGCATTGCTCAGCACCGGCAGAACCCTGAGGTTGTTCTCGCGGGCGATTGCCACCACTTCCGGGTTGTGGTAATTCGTCCTTGGGTCCCAATCCTGAAAGTCGATCCCGTCACCTGTGGCGTTGAGCCGAAGCCAGGCGGGAAAGAGATGGGTCAAACTCTTCGCATTGGCCCGGAGTGAGTTCAGAGCCGTGCCCTGCCATGGAGCATAGAAGGCGGATACGATCGCTGTCTGATCGACGAGGGATCCCGGCGTCTTCTTTTCTCCCCCTTGACGGTCCATGGCGATCTCGGCCAGGAGTTCGTGCCGTGTTTTTCGAAGGAGAAATTGCTGGAGCTTTTTTGTCCTGGTGGCCAGATGGGGAACGTGCGGGACGATCGATCGGCGCAGCGAGGCGGACAGACTGTCCAGCCGGGGAAGTGCGGGAACGACCACCAGACTCCTGGCGAAGATGCAGGCGAGAAACAGAGCCACTACCGCCCCAACGGAGGCGAGCGCCCGCGTCCAGAACCATCGGCGGCGGGAGGCGTCATGAAAGACCGCCGGATTAGTTGATGGGGTTATTCGTTTCATGCGTTCGACCGGACGGCGTCCGTCTCTCCGAGACGCCCGGATCCTGCAACGAATTCCCTGACTCGGTGCGCGAGCATTTCCATTCCGGTGGCCGTGGCCAGTAAGAGCTGCGGCGCCACCGGCACCCGGAAACGGCCTTCGGATTCACCCCCCGCGGAGATGATGATGAAGTATCCAATAGTGGCCATGAGGAGCAGCGCTCCATCACGATCTCGTTTCCAGAGGCGAGCGAGTCCTGCCGCCGCGAACAGCACTTCCAGCACGGTCCACGCATCGAACAGACGATGGAGAATGATTTCTCTGGCAGTGGACACGACCGCGATGGCCTGCCAGTCGCTCTCGAAAAGATTGAGACCCGCTCCACGGGCGACGAGAGAAGCGTAAGCCAATGGATGCCGAGCGATGACCGAAGCGGCGACCGAGCCATACGTGCGCGCACAAACGGCGTGCGGCAGATCGTCGGGATCTCTTTGATAGCGTTGCCGTAGCAGCACTCTCGATCGCTCCAGCAGCTCGGATTGGTGCCTTGCGATGTTCTGGCGAAGACTTCCGCTGTCGAGCATTGCCAGCGCTCCGGCGGCTCGAAACATGAGCAGGTTCGTACCCTCCAGGGAGCTTACGACGAACACACCTGTTCGATCGTAATTACGAAAGGCCCAGCCGGCAGGCAGGACGAGGGAACAGACGAGAAAAACCGTGGCCAGGCGAACTCGCTGCTTTTTGACCCGGACGATGAAGACGGTCGTGAGAACCAGTGAATAAAACAGCGCCAGTGGCCGTATGAGAACGAGCACTCCCGTCATCAGTCCCAACAGGGGAGCGATGAACGATGCCTCGTCCGTCACTCGAAGCAGACGGTAGGCCAGGACCATCACAACAAAGAGGGCTGCGGTGAAGACCGTTTCCGTCAGTACCTTGTTCGCGTAGTGAATGGTGACGATGTCCGTTCCGAACAAAATGGCAGCCAGAATGGCAGCAAAGGTTGACCTGGTCATGACCCAGGTGAGACCGAACAGCCCGGCCACGAGGGCGAGAGACAGAGCATGCTGCATGGCAACGATTCCACGTGCCCCGAGGCCGGCATGAAATGCCCCCGCCAGCAACAACGGATAGCCGGG
The DNA here is from genome assembly GCA_039931435.1 of Acidobacteriota bacterium. GTDB lineage: Bacteria > Acidobacteriota > Thermoanaerobaculia > Gp7-AA8 > Gp7-AA8 > JBDTRY01. Next base: position 6,652 of record JBDTRY010000183.1, read on the forward strand.
CGTGCGCAGGGTCTCAGCGACATCCTCGTCGGAGACGAACCCCATCCCTCGAAGCATGAACCTGGCCGGCGTCATGTAGGTGAACGAGTCCGGATAAAAATGATCGTGGGAGAGGCGAAAGTAGGTGAAATGCGCAAAGGCAGCGATAGCCATCGCCGTCAGCAGAGCGGCGGCCGTCCCGGCCCGCCCGCTTCGAATGAGATCGATCGGTTTCACTCCCGCATATTCTGAGACGACGGGTGTGAACCGGACATGAATCCGTAGAAAGCAACTACGAACCAGCTACCGCCAGCGTTCGAACGGCGCAGGGGACCCGTCAAACGAGATGGCCCCGGGCGAAACGACCGGAGGCCCCTCGGCATCGTAGAGTGCATGGGCGGACTTTTCGCCTCGCCTGATTGATTGAAGATCGTGGGAGACAAACTATGAAAACAGCAATTCTCGTGGCCGTTGTTTTGATCGCGGCTCTCATTACGGTAAGCCTGCTGACCGTTCCAGGTACTGCCGCCCCGGTGGGGAAGACGAACATGAGCCCGGCCGGTCTGGAAAAGGCCACGTTCGCCGGCGGATGTTTCTGGTGCATGGAACATCCTTTCGATGAGCTTCCCGGCGTCGTCTCGGTGAGGTCTGGTTACACAGGCGGCACGAAAGACCGTCCGACGTACGAAGAGGTCTCGTCCGGTACCACCGGTCATGCAGAATCCGTTCAGATACTCTTCGATCCGCGAAAAATCGGGTACGCCAAGCTACTGGAGGTTTACTGGCACAACGTTGATCCCACGGTTGAGAATCAGCAGTTCTGCGATCATGGGCATCAATACCGCTCGGCGATTTTCTTCGAGAGCGAGAAGCAGCACGCCCTGGCCGAAGCTTCGAAAAAAGCAGTGCAGCAGCAACTTGGAAAGACGGTGTACACGGAGGTCGTGCCCGCTTTGACTTTCTGGCCGGCCGAGGAGTATCACCAGCACTACTACAAGAAGAATCCCATCCGATACAAGTTCTATCGCAGCGGATGTGGGCGTGATGCGCGTCTTCACGAGATCTGGGGAGATCAGGCCGGACACTGAAGCTTCGCGGTTCGCGCTCCTGATAAACGGGGCGTGCTTATCGTCCTGAGCGGACCAACAGCGCGGGCGCTGAACCAGAAGGTACGAAACTATGAGCGACGTCATCCCGGAGCGAGAGCGAGGGACCTCAGTGGACCGGGGGGCACGATCCTCGGGGCGCTTACCAGCCGCCCCTCTGGGATTCCTCGCTCACGCTCGGAATGACCCGTTTGCGAAGCATCGCTTGTTGAATC
>JBDTRY010000184.1:0-7907 GCA_039931435.1 Acidobacteriota bacterium
TTTACGACCCGCCCGACCCTGTTACCGGCCGCATGCCATGCGGCCCTACACGGTTCCGTGGCGCGGCGGCAGGATGCCGCCCGTGCATTTCCTGTATCATCTGCGTCCCATGAATGTGGATGTCCGAAAATCCGGCGAAGTGGTCATCGTTGATTTCAGCGGCCGCCTGGCTCTGGGGGGCGGCGAGGAGTTGCTCTCGGCCGTCGTCACGGAACTGCTTGCAGAAGATTACAAGCGGATTCTTCTGAACCTCACCGACGTCGAATATATCGACAGCAGCGGCCTGGGCGAACTCGTTCAGAGCTATCGTGCCTCGCAGAAAAAAGGGGCCACGATGAAGCTGCTCCGTCCTCAGGAGCGGGTGCGTAAGAGTCTTCACCTTTCCAAGCTTCTGCCTCTTTTCGACGTCCACGACGACGAAAAGGAAGCGGTCGAGAGTTTCGCCGCCGAACCAGGCGCCTGATCCCCGCCTTTCACTGCCGACGGTCTCGATTCGTGGTTCGGGAAAGTCGATGCACGTGCCCGTGCGCGGACGGCTTGCGGGGCAAATCCTTCCCGCTTCGACAACTGCACATGACAGCGGACATAGCCGTGATGCTATGCTTTGTCACTCCATGCGCCCACCGCGCTCGTCGCCAGATATTGCTCAAACACAATTCAGAAATAAAGGAGTAGCGCATGCCTCATCATTATCCCCAGGAGGCTTCCCTGCGCGACGGCCGCCGCGTCCTGGTGCGGCCGTTCACGGAGCGGGATGTTGAGCCGCTCTTCCAGTTTTTTCAGCACATCCCGGAGGACCATAGGCGCTTCGCCTGGGACCGGGTCGGGGATCACGCGCTGATCGAAAGCTGGGGCCAGAATCTCGATTACGCGAAGGCTTTTCCCCTGATTGCCCTCGACGGATTACGAATCGTGGCTGACGCCACACTCCATCGCCGGGAAGGGGGGCCGCTCCGGCTCGTGGGCCGGATCAAGTGGACCATCGATCCGGAGTTTCGAGGCGTAGGGTTAGGCACACTTCTCGTCAATCAGTTCATCGGCATCGCCCGGGAGAACGGACTTCGTCACCTGAGTTGCATGCTCATCTCCGACCTTGAGGCCGATGCAATCCGGGTCCTGACCAAACTGGGATTCCAGGATTACGTCATCAAGGGCTACGGAACGGACCCCGAGGGAAACCAGCACGACATGACCAAGCTGGTGCTGAAACTCTGATCACAGATGAACTTGAACGCACAATGCGGAATGAGCATGCGCCGATTCCTCATTGCCTTCCTCTGTTTCGCAGCGAGCGGTTGCGCGAGTGCATCGATGTCCCAGACCGGATTTCTCAATCGGGAGTTGACCGTGGGCGGTATCACCTATCGCTACGTCGTCTATGTCCCGCGAGAGTATCGACCTGACAGGAAGTGGCCGGTTCTCCTGTTCCTTCACGGCGCCGGTGAGCGCGGCAGCGACGGGCTGCATCAGACTCAGGTCGGGCTGGGACCGGCCATTCGCTCGAACCCGGATCGCTTTCCCATGATCGTGGTCATGCCCCAGGTTCCAGCGGACCAGCGCTGGCTGGAGCAGCCCGCCGAGGCAGCTATGCTGGCGCTCGACCGGAGCGTCGCAGAATTCAACGGCGACTCTCATCGCACCTATCTCACGGGTCTCTCCATGGGAGGTTACGGGGTCTGGCATCTGGCTCTTGCCCATCCGGATCGATTCGCCGCGATCGCTCCCGTATGCGGGGGCATCCTTCCTCACGACACCGCAAAGTCCGTCCGCCAGTCTCCCTTGAACAGTGCTGCCGCGGATCCTTACATGTTCACCGCGGAAGGGATCCGTTCTCTCAAAGTCTGGGTCTTCCACGGAGCAGACGATCCCATCGTCCCTGTCAGCGAATCGCGGATGATGGTGAAGGCGCTTCGGGAAAAACAGGCAGACGTTCAGTACACCGAGTATCCCGGCGTGGGACATGGATCCTGGGAAAAAGCCTACAGCGAAGAAGAACTCTGGCGCTGGATGCTGGCGCAGCGAAAATAACCTCGCCGGGGGAGAGGAACGCCAACGTCCCGGTCGAAGTGATCAGGAGACGCTTCGCAGGCCGCGCCGCACCAGATCCGTGGTCAGACCAAAAACGAGATGGGCAACGAGCGCCTCCGCGTGCGTACTGAGGGGGTAGGTAGCCGGTTTTTCTGACAACCCCGCCGCGGGAACCACGACCTCATCGGCCACAGCCCATAAGGCTGTCCCGAACGGTAGACCGACGCCGGCCGCGGCGCGCGGCTCGAGTTCGGCGATCGCTCCGAACAGCGCGCCCATGGTCATCCCAAAGCCATAGTGAACGGCGATGGACGCCGGCTTTTTCTCATCATCGGTCAGCTCGTGATCGAAGAGCGTCTTCGAAATTGCCTCTGCCATTTTCTCCGTGGCATTTTCGTCCTCGCTGGAGTCGTCTGCGTCACCGTCACTCTTTTTTTCGACATTCGGCTGGGAATCAAGGGCTTCTTTGACGATCTTGGATCCCTTGCTCCAGGCCGTGTGTGAATAGTTCATCAGAAACGCGCCTGCCAGGCCGCCCAACGCTCCAGCAACGGCTCCCTTCAACGGGTCACACTCGTTCTTCATATCTCTCCTTCTGACACTCAGTCGTTTCTCCAGGGCGCGGGACCTGGCCGGATCAGCGTTCAGGAAAATTGTTCGATTTCGCAGTCGTCGAACTTCAGAGAACTGATGTGTGAAGGTGATCGGGACAGCTCAGGGATCTGCGCGGAGAAGCACCGCTGCGCGCGGGAAGCGGAGCGGCGAGTCCGGCCACAGCAATTTGTCGCCGGCCTGTCTTCTGCCGCGGAAACTCCTAGCGACCGTGACGCTTCACGGGAACCAGCGTCAGCAGGAGACTGGCCAGTCCCGCCTTCCAGGCCAGGTCGCTTCCTGCCTGCAGAAGTTCGTGACGGGCCCGGTACTTTCCGGAGAAGGTCGTGGCCAGCCTTCCTGGTGCGGAACGAAAACGTTTTTCAGTCTTTCTCGCCGCCAGGTAGGTACCGAAAGCAAGAGCCGAGAAAATCAGGGCAGCTTTGCGCATATGCGCTCCTTTGTCGTTCTGGTTTCGAGGCTCCCGCGAACTGCGTTCGCCGGCCCCTGCCCGATGTGTTTGCGAAGATCGGACCGCTTTCGAGGCCCCGCGTGCCAAAACCGTACAGCGATGGATCTGCGAGCCCACATCCGGCGACAGACCGCGCCGACGAGGCTCTTGATTGCACCCCGAAGAGGGGTGCGAGAGGAACTGGTGGTGGGCGTGGCACCCCTCGGGGCGCTGCACGTCAGGCCCCGCTACTGCAGCTCCCAGCGTGTGGCCATCCGTCTGGCCACGATAAAGAAGAAGAGGCTGCAGCCCAGGAGGACGGTCACCTCGGGCGCTAATCCAGAGAGTGGAGACTCCCGCCAGAAGACCTTCAGAAACCCGTCCAGTGCCCAGGAGTTGAAGAAAATCAGGCTCACTCGCTTCACACTCTCCGGCATCAGGAATCGGGGAAACATGCTCCCGCCAAAAGCAGAGATGATGAGAATGACCAGCGTGGAGAACGCCGACAGCTGCGCCCGGGTGCGGCAGACGCTGGCCAGAAGGAGACCGAACGAGGACACGGCCAGGCTGGTGGCGATGGCCATCAGGAAAAATCCCGGAAGGTGCGACCAGAGTTCCAGCTTGAAAGCGACTGCGCCCCAGACGAACATCAGAGTGAGCTGAAAGACACCGACGAGCGCGAGGTACAACAGCTTGCCGACCAGTAGCGAGGTCATGGAGATTCGGGACGACAGAATCCGGTCGAGAGTTCCGCTCTCCACCTCCTCCAGCAGTGCTCCTCCCGCCGCCGCCGATGTGAACAGCAGAAACATCACCCCGATCCCCGCGGCATAGAAGGCCACCACAGGATTGTGTTTCTTTTCACCGACGACATCGCGGATATCGACGCTCACCGGTGATGACTGGCTGCGGCTCCCGGAGAGTGACTGCATCTGTTCGAGTAGCTGTACGTTGGCCTCGATGCTGGTTTCCTGTTTCGGGCTGAGGCCTCCGGCCCACTGCCGGAAGAGTTTCACCCCCGCCCGCGCTGCCTCCGAAGGCGTGGAGGTTAGAAAAACTTTCTGAATCAGACCCTGCAGAATCTGTGGCGCGACGAGATCCGAACTATCCGAGAGAACGTGCAGTGTGGGCCGATTGCCGGATCCATCGAATTCGAATTGCGTGCTGCCGAAACCCTCCGGAACAACGAGCGCCACGGGCTCATCTCCGGCACGGACTGCGGCGGTTGCCGTGTCCAGGGTGAATGGGTTGTCCTCTGTGGCCCCCTTCGCGGACATGACCAGCTCCAGCGATCCCTCTGCATCCAACGCTTCCAGAAACCGTTTCGACTGTTGCGACTGATCGAGGTCGACCACTGCAACTTTCACCTTCGACGTGTTTCTGGTGCCACCGAATATGAACGCGAAAATCGAAAAGAAGACCATGGGCAGAATGAAGGTGAGGAGAATGGCTCCCCGATCGCTCCTGAAGTTCAACAGTGCCGTTCGAATTACGTTGATGATCATTCCCGAAGCTCCCTGCCCGTGAGGAAAAGAAAGACGCTCTCCAGCGTGGGGCCGGTAAGAGCGAAGTCGCGCACGGTGAGTTTCTGTTCGTCGAGCTCACGAAAGAGCGGCTGAAGATCAGTGCGTGGCGAAGTAATCTTCAAACGCAGGCTGCGCTGGTCCACGACCGCGCCGCGCGAGCGCCAGAGCTCTTGAAGTACCGGAGGAATATCCTCGTCCAGTTCGATCGCAACCATCCGGCCCGGCCCGACCGTGGCCAACACCAGTTCATCGCACGTCCCTTCGGCGATGATTCTTCCGTGATCGAGCACGGCGATGCGGTCACAGAGGCGCTCTGCTTCCTCCATGTAGTGCGTGGTGTAGATCAGCGCCGTTCCAGCTTCGTTCATGGACCGAATCATTTCGTATATTTTTTCTCGCGATTGCGGATCGACCCCCACCGTAGGCTCATCCATCAGGGCGATCTTCGGCCCGTGGATGACTCCCACGGCCATGTTCAGTCGCCGCTTCATCCCTCCCGACAACGTCTCAGTGCGATGTCCTCGCCGGTCGGCCAGACCTGACCAGCCCAGGGCCCGATCGACGGCCCGGCCCAGCTCTTCGCCTTCCAGGTTCTGATAGCGCCCGAACGTGCGCAGGTTGTCCTCAACAGAAAGAAGAGGATAGATTGCCAGTTCCTGTGGCACCCAGCCCAGCGTCGACCGCAGTGCCGAGTGCCCCGGCAGCAGAGGGGATCCATCGATCGAGATGTTTCCCGAATCGGGGCGGACGCGGCCGACAATGGCTCGCACCAGAGTCGTCTTTCCCGCGCCGTTCGGTCCAAGCAGTCCGAGGATTTCTCCGGCGCGCAATGTGACCGACACGCCGTCCAGCGCCGCCACCTCGCCAAATTTCTTCCGGAGTTCCTCCACGACGAGCGGAGATTCCATGACGCAGTGTAATTTGCGCAGCGGTCTCCGATCTACCACCGTCGCCCGCCTTCAGTAGAATGGGCCGATCTCAAGCCATGACTTCGACACCGTACCAGCCTTTCGCCGGACCCGCCGACCGCGTCAGTTTCATGGAAGAACAGGCCGGCAACCGGAGGGCGACGTGGCGAGTCGGCACTCTGTGTCTGGCCACCGTGACCGCTCTCGGGATGGCCTTCAGCGCCATCGTCACGCCTCTCCTCTTCATGATCGGCGAGTTCGCCTATAAATTTGCGGGCATGTTCCTGCCCTTTCCTCGATTCTTCGATACGGCCTTCGACGGACTGGCGCATTACCTCGGCCAGAACGAATTTTACGGGGAGCCGGCATGGACCCGCGCCCATTACGTAGGGGTGACCGTGCTCTGGATCGGTCCCGGCGTCCTGGCACTGATCGTTGCCTGGCTCTTCGTCCGTTTTCTTTTTTTCCGGGTGGGTATCGGGGGATTCCTTCTGACGATGGGAGCCCGGTCTCCACGGACGGACGATCTCGAAGAAGTTCAGCTGGTGAACATCGTCACCGAAATGGCCATCGCCGCCGGCGTGCCACCTCCCAGCGTCATGCTCATCGACTCATCCCTGATGAATGCAGCATCGGTTGGAGTCTCCAGAAACAATTCCACGGTCGTTATTTCCCGGCGCGTGCTCGACGAGCTCGATCGCGACGAAACCCAGGGACTTCTCGCATACGTAATTGCCAGCATCGGCAACGGAGACCTGAATATCGGCATGATGACCATGTCGCTCTTCCAGACCTTCGGCCTGGTCATGAGTTTCCTGGACATCCCTTTCAGCCGGGCAGCCAGACTGGCGCTCTGGCGCACGGCGAAACTGGCCATCAAGCCCCTCGGGCCGGACACGGACGCGGAGGCACAGGTAGTCACGGTAATGCTGGCCAGCAGAATGCGTCCGGACGCCCTCGAAGAAATGAACGTCTTCATGGAAAAGGCCCTCCACCCGGGACTGGGCACGGTGGGGACGATCATCGGCAGCCTGTTCCTGCTGGCGATCATGCCGTGGCTTCTGGCGCGGCTGTTCGGGTCCCTGCTTCTGATGCTGGTCATGCTTTTTCTTCTCGGTCCCATGCTGGCCGCCTCGTGGAGAACGCGGCGTTTCCTGGCCGATTCCACGGCCGTGCAGCTCACGCGTAATCCGAGCGGACTGGCACGTGCTCTGGTATCGCTCGCAGAGCGCGGCGATGTTATTGCCAACGCCGGCGTAGGAGACCTGATGTTCGTCGTAGGTCCTGAGGCCGGTTCTGGTCGCGGCAGGCGGCGGATGATGGACCAGATCCGAGAGGTTGGCGAACGAGGGGATGGCGGGCTGGCGGCAAGGTCCGCGGATGTGCGCCAGGTGGTCATGGAAGCGGCCGTTCGCGGCGACAAGTCCGAGGAAAACAGTTTCGCCGAGCAGCAGGGAATCGTCGGATCGTTCCATCCTTCGTTGAACAGCCGCATTTCGAAATTGAAAAAGATGGGCGCAGATGTCGAGTGGCGGGAAGTCAGGGAATACCACTTCGGGCCATGGCTCCTCGGTTGCGCCGCGTTTGTGGTCGCAGTGATCGTACTGGTGAAGTCCTGCGGCTGACGAACTGAGCCTGTCACTGGCGTTTTTTTTGGGATTCTGCTCGAACAGCTCCGATTTGCGCGCTATGATCCCCTCGTGCTTTGTCCCGTGTGCAATCTGCCCATGATTGTCGTGGAGCGCCGCGGAATCGAAGTCGATTACTGCCTGCAGTGTCACGGCATGTGGTTCGACAGCGGTGAAATCGATCTCCTCGCGCAGGCGCTCGAACTTCCGCTGCCGGACATCGAAATCCATTCCGTCGAATCTGACGAGAAGACCCGGCGCTGTCCGCGCTGCGACACGCGAATGAATAAAATCCATCTTGGAGAGTTCCACGGCGCAACGATCGACTCCTGCGTCCACGGGCACGGATTCTGGTTCGACCGCGGCGAGCTGTCCTCGATCTTCGACCGCCCATCCTCCATCACCACCCCTCAGGAAGCAGCGATGATCACCTTCCTCGGTGAGGTCCTGGGAAAGTGACGGCGGGAGGACATTCTTGCCTGCTATCCCGCGCGGCAGAACGGCGCAGGCGCCGGTGTCACATGGAACGACATAACTACCAGGGCGTGTCATCCTGAAGCGTCGAGCGAAGGATCTCTTCTACCTTCCCGGTTGGCCATCCGCGTGAGGGGCACGGTTCTCGTTGACGAGATCCTTCGGTCGCTACGCTCCCTCAAGGATGACAAGCTCCCCAGACCCCGCGAAAACGAGGGGCGTTTCATTAGAAGCGTCGAGCAGCGCTGTCATCCTGAAGCGTCGAGCGAAGGATCTCTTCTACCTTCCCGGTTGGCCATCC
>JBDTRY010000185.1:0-7839 GCA_039931435.1 Acidobacteriota bacterium
TCATCTCGATGAAGGGCACGATTCTCGTTGACGAGATCCTTCGGTCGCTTTGCTCGCTCAGGATGACAATCTCCCCAGACCCTGCAGGAACGTTTGGGCGTTTGATCTCGGACGAAGGTGCCACCGCCATCGCATGGGTGAGACAATGGGCACCTGAGGAGGTTTCTTCTGGCACGCTTTTCGATCGAAGAGTACGTTCGTTGGGAAGATATCGACGCCGCCGGGATCATCAACTACCAGGCCTATCTCCGTTTCTTCGCCCTCGCCGAGTCGGAGTTATTCCGTTCGTGCGGACTTTCCTACCGCATCCTGTTCGAGGAACTGGGAATCTGGCTTCCGCGGGTTCACGTCGAGTGCGACTTCTTCCGCCCGGTCGTCCTGGACGAGCTGCTGGTCGTAACAGCGTGGTTCGGCCACGTGGGACGGACCTCGATCGAACTGGATTTCGAAGTCCACAAGAAGTCGGATCCGGAAACGCTCGTGGCCACGGGCCAGTACGTGCTCGTTTCAGTCAAGCAGGGAGAGTTCGCGCCGGCTCCGATTCCGGACCGTCTGAGAATGAACATCGCCAGGTTCGTCGAGCCGCGGGCAGAGAGGTAGCACCTCCACGGCCAGAGGCCCTGCAGTCTTCGCCCTCATACGGCCTGACCGTCGATCTGCGGTACCATCTACATACACAGATAACTTGCGATGAACCCCGAAGATCTCATTCAGGTATCCGAAACGCGGCGGGCGACACGCTACGTTGCTCTGCGCCCGATCCGGGGAACATTCGGCCCCATGACGGTCCACGTGCTGGACCTCTGTGAAGGTGGCTTTCAGATCTCCCACTCGGAATCGCTGAAGATCGCAGGTTCGGCCACACTGAATTTCGACAACCCCAAGACCTTTGAAACGCTGGAGTTCCGATCCAAGGTGGTCTGGAGCAGGCTGTCAACCGAGCCCTCTCCTGACGGCAAGCTGCTCTATCGCTCCGGACTGCGAATCGAAGCCATGCGTGAGGACACGCGTGAGGCGCTGAAACGGCTTCTGATGCAGTTTGCCCGGCCCGACCTTCAATCGCTGGAGAAGAAGCGGAAGAAAGTGTTCGAGGCGGCAAAGAAGAAGGCCACGCAACCGGTGATGAAGATCCAGAGCCGCTCGCAGATCGCCGAGGATCAGCTCGTGCAGATTCGAAAGGCCCGGAAGATCCTCAGCTCCAATCCCGTGGAAGCCCTGCGCTGGTACAACCGCGCAAAATTTTCGCTCTCAAGTCACGAGCTGCGAACAATCGAAAGCATGCGCCTTCACTATCGCGAAGATGTGCTGGCGGTCTGGGAGTATCTCGATCGCAAGATTCCGCTGCCCATGGTGGCGCGGGCCTTCGCCGACGAGAAGTAAGTCTCTGGCCGGTCCGGAATTCAGAAGCCGACGAACGTAGGCTCGGGCACCAGTTCCATCCCGAACTGCGCTCGAACGCGGTCCTGAATCATGCGCACCAGCTCCAGCACCTGAAGCGCCGTCCCTCCCCCGCGGTTGATGATGGCCAGTGTGTGTTTGCTCGACAGGCCCACGTTCTCGTAGCGCATTCCTTTTTCAAAGCCTGCTTGTTCGATGAGCCAGGCCGCTGACAGCTTCGAGGAGTGCTCTCCGGCAGGAAAAATGGGGATCCTGGCGTCCCTGGCCACACCGCTCTTCAGCGCCGCTTCTCTGAAGGCAGGCACGAGTTCGTTGGGGATGATCGGATTGGTGAAAAAGGACCCATCGCTTCGCGTGTCCGGGTCTTCGGAGTCCAGGACCATGCCCTTCGTTCTGCGCACCGAAATCACTGCGTCGCGAACCGACTGGAGATCGTTCGAAGAACCCCGTCTCTCCAGTTCACGCTCGAGATCGGGATAGCGCACCCTCGCTTTCGTCTGACGCTGAAAGCCGAACGTCACCGAGAGAATGAGGTACCGCCCCTTCAGGACGCTCTTGAACAGGCTGTCGCGATATCCGAACCCGCATTCGGCGTTCGTAAACGTGCGGACCCTCCCCTCCTCCACGTCGATGGCGCGAACGTTGACGATGGTCTCGCTCACTTCCTGTCCATACGCTCCGACATTCTGAATGGGTGTGCCTCCGACGAAGCCCGGGATGCCGGACAGGCACTCCACCCCCGCCAGGTGGCGACGGATCATTTCCGCCACGAACGGATCCCACTCCTCGCCTGCCGCCACTGACACCTCGTCGCTGCCGTTTTCGCCGACAGAGATCCCGCGAATCTCGACACGAAGGACCAGCCCGGGAAAGCCGGCGTCGGAGATCACGAGGTTGCTTCCGCCGCCCAGGATGAAAAGAGGAGTGGCGGACTCACGGGCCCAGCGCAACGCGCCGGCGACCTCATCCTCGTCCGTGGCGCGGACGAAGAAGCGCGCAGGGCCGCCGATACCGATCGTGGTGAACGGCGCCAGGGGGACATCCTGCTGAAGGCGTGGAGGGATGGCGGTCACGAGGCTTTCCAATCCTGCGGGATCTGCGCCGACGGACTCTACATGGTCGCGGCAGCAGGCAACAAGAAACAGGCAAAAGAACTGTAACAGAGCGCCGGATTACCCTGTTCGGTCGGCGCAGGAACGCCACAGGGGCCGCGGATGGAGCTATCATCAGAAGTCGATTGGACTTGCACTGCAGGTCCGTTCTGAAGTCAAATGCCCGCCCGGAGGATCCGATTCGATGACAACAGGGAATGACGTTTCCCGAAGTACCGCCGGAGCGGAGCTGAAGCAGTGGTTCGGACATCCGCGCGGACTTTCCACCCTCTTCTTCACCGAGATGTGGGAGCGCTTCAGCTACTACGGGATGCGCGCGCTGCTGGTCCTCTTCATGACCACGGCCGTCGCCGTCCAGAACGGCGGGCTCGGCTTTTCAGTGGAGAAGGCGGCGGCCATCTACGGCCTCTATACCGCCGGCGTCTACCTGCTGGCCCTGCCGGGCGGCTGGGTGGCGGACAAGATCTGGGGGCAGCGGAAGGCGGTCTTCGTCGGAGGCTGCATCATCGCTCTCGGGCACTTCTCCCTGGCCATCCCCAACATGGTTACCTTCTATCTCGGCCTTTGCCTCATCGTTCTTGGCACCGGTCTTCTCAAGCCGAACGTCAGCACGATCGTCGGGTACCTCTATCCCGAAGGTGGAGCACGGCGCGATGCCGGCTTCTCCATCTTCTACATGGGCATCAATCTCGGTGCGATGCTGGGGCCGTTCATCTGCAGCACGCTCGGCGAGGGCTACAACTGGCATTGGGGATTCTCCGCGGCCGGGTTCGGCATGCTGCTCGGCCTGATCCAGTACAAGTTCGGGGAGAAATACCTCGGACAGGCTGGTCTCCTGCTGGGAGACGAGCCACGCGAGGTTGTGGCCAAGCGAGCGCGCGGGTTCTACGGAGTGCTTGCTGCGGTAGCCGTCGTTCTCGCGGCATTCATCTTCGCGGGCACGCGAGGGCTCATCACTGTATCGCTTCAACAGGTGGCGACGTGGCTCGGCTACGGGATCGTCGCTCTGGCCATTTTCTACTTCGTCTACCTCTTCGTAGCCGGCGGCTACGATCGGGACGAGAAAAAACGGCTGCTGGTCATCTTCTGGCTGTTCCTCCTGGCCGCGGTGTTCTGGTCGGGATTCGAGCAGGCCGGCTCGTCGCTCAATCTTTTCGCGCGCGACCTGACCAACCGCACCTACTTCGGCTGGGAGATGCCGGCCGGGTGGCTGCAGAACATCAACCCGATCTTCATCATCGTCTTCGCTCCGATTTTCGGATGGCTCTGGACCTTCCTCGCCAAGCGCAACGCCAATCCGTCCATCCCGCTCAAGTTCGCCATGGGCCTCCTCGGCCTCTCGGTCGGCTTTTTCGTCCTTTCCTGGGGCGCGTCGAACACGAGCATCACTGACAAGGTCTCGCCGGCATGGCTGATCGTCACCTACTTTTTCCACACGTGCGGTGAGCTGTGTCTGTCTCCGGTCGGCCTCTCGTCAATCACGAAGCTCGCTCCGAGAGACCGAGTGAGCCAGATGATGGGCATCTGGTTCGTTGGAGCGGCTCTGGGCAATCTCTTTGCCGGGCTGGTAGCCGGTCGGCTGGAGACGCTCCAGCCTGCCGACCTGTTCCGCAACGTGGCCATCTACGTCATCATCGCCAGCGCTGTGGCGTTCCTCGCGACGCCGCTCGTGAAGAAGGGCATACGCGGCATCGAGTAATGCCGGGCTGCCGCCGCTCCGTACACGCCCTTGCGCCGTTTCCCTAGAAGCGGGGAACGGCGCAAGCGCCGGCGTCCGGCAAATGACACGATCGTTGAATCGTGTGGGCCTTTTATCAGGAAGACCCTGCAGTTGCTCATGGGACGGGGCGTGATATGAATAGCCCTTGCAGTACGAGCCGTCTGGCCCGAAAGCAACAAACTCCGCACATTTGCGTAGTTGCAGAAACGGCCGGTCCCGGCCGGAAAAATCACAGGAGGTTCCGATGAAGGTAACACCCTGCATTCCGGCTGCCGTTCTGGCAATGGTGCTGGCGGGATGCGCGCAGTCGCCCTCTCCGTCCGTGGCACCACCGGCACCGGCGCTGAACATGCCACCGGCAAACTCTACTGAGTTTCACGTCCCGGTCATTTACAACAAGCTCGACAATGGCCTGAAGGTGGTGCTTTCCCCCGATCACACCGCTCCGACCACGGCGGTTGCTGTCTATTACAACATCGGTTTCCGCATCGAGCCGAAGGATCGTACGGGCTTCGCTCACCTTTTCGAACACCTCATGTTTCAGGGCTCACAAAATCTCGGGAAGATGGAGTTCATCAAACTGATCCAGTCCAACGGTGGCATTCTGAACGGATCCACCCGCTTCGACTTCACGAATTACTTCGAGATCGTACCCTCTCACACCTTGCAGACGATGCTCTGGGCCGAAGCGGACCGCATGCGGGGACTGGCCATCACTCAGGAAAATCTAAGCAATCAGCAGGAGGTCGTGAAGAACGAAGTGCGCGTGAACGTGCTCAATGCTCCGTACGGGGGATTCCCCTGGCTGGACCTGCCGCAATACGCGAACAGCAACTGGTACAACGCTCACAATTTTTACGGCGATCTGAAGGATCTGGACGCGGCCACGCTGGCGGACGCGCAGAAGTTCTTCAAGACTTATTACGCACCGAACAATGCCGCCCTGGTAGTCACCGGAGACTTCAATCCTGATCAGGCCATGGCCTGGATCCGCCAGTACTTCTCCGGCATCCCCGCCGTCTCCCAGCCGGCCAGCGTGGATCTCACCGAGCCGCGGCAGGTAGAAGAGAAACATGCGAGCAAGGACGACGCCAAAGCGACCCGTCCAGCGCTGGCCGTGGCCTATCACACACCGGCTCCGGACACGGCCGAATATTACGCTCTGGGACTGCTCGAACAGATCCTGGCTCAGGGAAACGACAGCATGCTCTACCAGTCACTCGTCCAGCAGAAGGGTCTGACGGGCGGGGTCAGTTCTTCGATGAATCCGCTCGGCAACATGTTCAACGTCGACGGACCGTCGCTGCTGGAGATCTGGCTGTTCCATGACAACGACAAGAGCGCGGATCAGATCATCGCCGCCATGGACGAGCAGATCGAGAAGATCCGCACGAGGGGAATCGACGCAGCCACTCTCGAGCGGGCGCAGACGAAAATGCGTTCCGACCTTTACGACCAGGTCGAGGGACTCTTCGGCTTCGGCAAGGCGGACCTTCTGGCCTCGTTCGCCCTTTTCGATGACAACCCCGGAAAGATCAACGAGATCATTCCCAGGTTCCAGCAGATCACACCGGAGCTGATCCAGAAGACTGCCCAGGAATATCTGCGGCCCACCAATCGAACAATCCTCACCATCGTGCCGAAGGGCGCGGGGAAGTGACCGGGAGAGACCAATGCGAATGAACAGAATGCTCACAGCGGTCGCTGCGGCAGCAAGCCTGGCAATTCCGGCGTACGCCCAGCAGAATCAGAGTACGGCACCACAACAGACCACCATGGCGCGGGAGATGCCTCCCAGGCCGGGCGCACCTCGCGATTTCAACATTCCCGGCGTCGTGAAGTTCACGCTCGACAACGGGCTCGATGTCCGGCTCGTGCAGTACGGTGACGTACCCAAGCTGAACGTCGGTCTTTACACGCGGGCCGGGAACGAGAATGAGAATGCCAGCGAAGTGTGGCTGGCCGACCTGACCGGGAACATGATGGAGCAGGGTACGGCGACGCGATCGGCCGAACAAGTGGCCCTGGAAGCGGCGAACATGGGCGGCTCGGTCAATGTGAGCGTCGGCTTGAATCAGACCTCCATCCGCGCAGATGCACTTTCCGAGAATGCAGCGGCGATGGTTCGCCTCATTGCCGACATCGCCATGAACCCGAAGCTTCCCGAGAATGAACTGCCGCGGCTGAAAGGAGACATGGCCAGGCAACTCTCCATTGCCCGAAGCCAGCCACGCCAGCTTGCCAATGAAAAGTTCATGTCCGTGACCTACCCGAATCATCCCTACGGCCGCATTTTCCCCACACCGGAGATGCTGCAGGGATTCAGCATCCAACAGGTTCGCGACTTCTATCAGAACAATTTCGGCGCCGACCGGTCGCGCCTCTACGTCGTTGGTAAATTCGATGCGGCGGCCGTGGAATCCGCGATCCGTGCCACACTCGGCACATGGAAACGCGGCCCGGAAGCGATCAACAATTCACCCTCGCCGGTAAGCAAACGAGCGATGTATTTCATCGACCGGCCAGGATCCGTGCAGTCCACCGTTTACCTCGGCCTTCCCACTCCCGATCCCTCCAATCCGGACTACGTATCCATGCTGGTCATGAACGCCCTTCTGGGCGGATCGTTCGGCTCCCGCATCACCAGCAATATCCGGGAGCAGAAGGGCTACACCTACTCTCCCAACAGCTCGCTGGGAACGCGACTCGGGAGCGGCTACTGGCTGGAAGTAGCAGACGTCACGACCAACGTCACCGGTCCGGCAATCAAGGAAATCCTCTACGAGGTCGATCGCCTTCGCAAAGATCCCCCGTCGGCCGACGAGCTCCGCGGAATCCAGAACTACCTGGCCGGTGTGTTCGTCCTGCAGAATTCTTCCCGCAGCGGCATCATCAATCAGCTCAACTTCGTCGACCTCTACGGACTGAGTGAAGACTACCTTCGCAACTACGTTCGCCAGATCTATGCAGTGACGCCCCAGCAGGTGTCCGGCATCGCGCAAAAGTATATCGATCCGGACAGGATCACCCTGGTCATCGCCGGAGACCTGAAAGCGGTAAGCGATCAGCTCAAACCGTACGGCGAGATCATCAACTGAAGTGTGCCTGAAAGGTCCTCTCTCCTGGAGAGAGGACCTTCACAGTACGATATCGCCGTGAAGACCGACAGAGCGGCTCGAGAGCTGGAGATCGTCGGCGCCATCGCCGAGGCACTGAACAGCGCGTATGACGTGCGGCAGGCCCTCGACAAAACCCTCTCGCTGGTGACGTCGCTTCTGGGATTCGAGACAGGATGGGTGTGGCTGATCGATCCTGACAGCGGACGTTTTTACATCGCCGCCGTGCACAACCTTCCGCCGTATCTTCAGGAGCCCGTGCGTATGACGGGCGCCTCATGCTGGTGTATCGAGGAGTTTCGAAGAGGAGGACTGACGGCGCAGAACATCGACATTATCGAGTGCAGTCGCCTTCGTCCCGCAGTCAAAGCCCAGCAGACCGACCTCACCCGAGGCCTGGCCCATCACGCCACCATTCCGCTGTACTTTCAGGGCAAAGCGCTCGGGATCATGAACGTCACCGCGCAGGATCTTCGTCCGATCACGAACGACG
>JBDTRY010000186.1:0-7730 GCA_039931435.1 Acidobacteriota bacterium
TGTCAAAAGTATCTTGAAATCACAACCGGCGCTGCTGCTCGTAGGGCCGCACGGCCAGCCGTGCGGCCGATACCCTTTGCCATCCCATCCTGTTGAATCGTTGACTGTATGCACCTTTCCAGAAGAATACCGGCCGCACGCCGTGCGGCCCTACGAGTTCGTGCTTCTCTGAGGTTCCCCTGGTTTTGACACAGCCTCTCGTTCGGGATGACACGTTCGTTACGCCGGCTTTACGTCATCTTTCGAGCAGCGAGCTCCGCTCCCGAGCAGACTTGCCAGCGAGGGAATCGTGGCGCGCCCCTCATCCGGCTCGCTTCGCTCGCCACCTTCTCCCCGCTTGCGGGGAGAAGGACTGGTATGGTCGCCCCGAGTTCCCCTCCCCGCGTGCAAAAATACCCCCATGCAACTGCTGGTTGATGCGGACTCCTCTGGTCGGCTCGATACCTTGCTGGCTCGAAGCTTTCCAGAGCACTCCCGAAGTTTCCTGGCGCGCCTGATCGACGAGGGTCACGTCCTGATCGACGGCGCTCCGGCGACGAAGCGCTCGCAGACCATCGCCCCGGGCCAGCGCATCACCGTCACCGTTCCCGAGCCGGAGACTTCCCCGATCGCTTCGCAGAACATCGCCCTGACCGTCCTCTACCAGGACGCGGCCATCGCCGTCATCGACAAGCCCGCGGGGATGGTCGTCCATCCTGCGGCCGGCCATCGCGACGGCACTCTGGTCAACGCCCTTCTCTTCCACATGCCTGATCTCAGCGGTGTGGGCGGCGAGATCCGTCCGGGCATCGTGCATCGGCTGGACAAAGACACGAGTGGCCTGATGGTCGTGGCCAAGACGGATGCGGCCCATCGAAATCTTTCGGCCAACTGGGGAACGGAGAAAATCCAGAAGCACTACCTGGCCATTGTCTATGGTGTGGCGAAGCCAGCGGCCGGTACGATCGACCGTCCCGTGGGCCGGCACCCGAAGGACCGCGTGCGCATGGGGATCGTCGCCGGAGGGCGGCGGGCGGTGACGATCTATCGGACGCTGGAGGAGTTCCGCGGCGTTTCCCTTGTGGCCTGTGAATTGAAAACGGGACGGACGCACCAGATCCGCGTGCACATGCAGGCCATCGGACACCCGATCGTCGGCGACGCGATGTATTCCGGTCCACAGTGGCGGGGCATTCCCGACAAGAGAATTCAGAAAACCCTGGCCGCCATGCAGCGCCAGGCCCTGCACGCATCGCGGCTGATGTTTCCGCACCCGACCACCGGGGACTCGATGTCGTTCCAGTCGGAATTGCCGCAGGACATGGCGACGATGATCGAGGCATTGCGCGGGTAACGTAGGGCCGCACGGCGTGCGGCCGGTATCCCGGTAGTGAGCTGCGGCCATCGTGTCCCTGGTAGGGCCGCACGGCGTGCGGCCGGTATCCTCGCCATTCCGTCTGCGAATTGGCCACCGAAGGATGGCGAGAGATGCCGGCCGTACGCCGTAAACCCTACGAATGGGTAGGAGTGACCGTTTGCGAGCACGCTTCCCTTCGCTCCTTTGCTAGAATCCCACCACTCGCGATGACCCGCCTCCGAAAACTCCTGGCCGCCGCCGCGATCTTCGTGGCCCTTCTCACCATTCCCGCGTGCCGCCACCGCGTATCCTCCGCGGACGACAAATCGAAAATTCACGTCGGAATCGTCTTTGATATCGGCGGCAAGGATGATCGCTCCTTCAACGCTGCGGCGTGGGAAGGAGTGAAGCGTGCCTCGAAGGATCTGCCCATTGTCCTGCGCGACGTCGAGCCAGGCGATCCCAGTTCCATCGAACCGGCCATGCGCGCCTTCGCCGAACGGGGCTACGACCTGATCATCGGCGTCGGGTTCGCCCAGTCTCCGATCATGGAACAGGTCGCCAAAGACTATCCCAAGCTGAAGTTCGCCATCATCGACGGTGTCATCGATCTACCCAACACCGCCTCTCTCATCTTCAAGGAGCACGAAGGCTCCTATCTCGTGGGCATGATCGCCGCCGAAAAAACGAAGAGCGACGTGCTGGGATTCATCGGAGGGATGGACATTCCTCTGATCCACAAGTTTGCCACCGGGTACGAAGAGGGCGCTCATGCCGTGAATCCGAAGATCCGGGTCATCAGGAACTATGTCGGCGTCACAGACGTCGCCTGGAACAATCCCGGTAAAGGGAAAGAGCTGGCCATGGCGCAGATCGGAAAGGGCGCCGACATCATCTTCACCGCCGCGGGGAACTCCGGACTGGGGGCTTTCGACGCCGTGGAGCAGTACGACGACAAGTACGTCATCGGCGTCGACTCCAATCAGAACTGGGTCAAGCCCGGACATGTGCTCACCAGCATGGTCAAGCGTGTGGACAATGCCGTCTACCAGATCATCGAAGACCGCGTCCAGGGTAAATTCCAGGGCGGCATCCACGTCTACGGCCTCTCCAACAACGGAGTGGCCTACGCACTCGACCAGTACAATCGCGCCCTCATTCCGGCGCAGACCATCAAGGACGTCGAAGCGGCCCGGCAGAAAATCATCGACGGAAAGATCCACGTCACCGACGCCATGGCGGGCAAGTGACTATGCCCGGCGACGTTCGACGTGTGGCCGAGCATTCCAATGTTCGGCGTCCTCTGATTCAGAGCAACCGGGAAGGTAGAAGAGATCCTTCGCTCGACGCTCAGGATGACAAGACTTTTTCGCTCGACGCCTCTGATGAAAGGCACCCACCCGTGATACGAAGTACATGTCATCCCGAAGCGAAGCGAGGGATCTCCCGCTCGTGTGAGGTGGCCGTCGTTACACGCGCGGGAGATCCCTCGCTTCGCTTCGGGATAACACGCCGGGGCGGCCGCTCCCGATGTTTTGCGGGGTGACGCATCCATGATCGAGCTCCGCAAAATCAGCAAGCGCTTCGGCAACGTTCTGGCCAACGACTCGGTCGACATCACCGTTCGCAAAGGCACCATCCACGCCATCGTCGGAGAGAACGGCGCAGGCAAGTCGACGGCCATGCGCATCGCCTATGGCTCCTACCTGCCCGACTCAGGAGAGATCCTGCTGGATGGCTCGCCGGTGGACATTCACTCCCCTGCCGACGCCATCAGCCATGGAATCGGCATGGTGCACCAGCACTTCACGCTGGTCGACACCATGACCGTTGCCGAGAACATCATCCTCGGAGCCGAGCCCGGGTCGGCATTCGCACTCTCCCTTGGCGAAGCAGCGAGGGAGGTGCGGGCCTTGTCCGATTCATTCGGACTGTCGGTCGACCCCGATGCCCGGATCGATCAGCTCTCCGTCGGACAACAACAGCGTGTCGAACTTTTGAAAGCACTGTACCGGCGGGCGCAGATCCTGATTCTCGACGAGCCCACCGCGGTCCTGACCCCGCAGGAAATCGAGAGTTTCTTCGCCATCCTGCGCTCCATGCGCGCCCAGGGCCGGACGGTGATCATCATCACCCACAAGCTCGCCGAGGTCCTGGAAATCTCCGATGAGGTCACCGTCATGCGCGACGGGAAGGTCGTTGGACAGCTTGAGACGGCCTCCACGAACGCCGCCGAACTGGCCCGCCTCATGGTCGGCCGCGAGGTCCTGCTGCAGGTCGAGAAGCCGCCCGCAGAACCCGGAAAGCGGATCCTCACCGTGCGCAAGCTAACCATCGAGGACGCCGCCGGCATCCGGCGCGTTCAGGGAGTTTCCTTCGAAGTGCGCGCCGGTGAGATCGTCGGCATCGCCGGCGTCGAAGGCAACGGCCAGACGGAACTGATCGAAGCGATTGCCGGACTGGTCGACGTGGCCCACGTCACCGGCAGCATCGAAATCGGGGGCGCGGAAGTGGGACGCCTCAGCGCCCGCGGCCGGCGCGAGCGGGGCATCGCCCACATCCCCGAAGATCGCCATCGTCGCGGCCTGCTCCTCGATTTCGACCTGGCGGAGAACAGCATTCTTGGCGTCCATTACCGCAAACCGATCGTGACCGGTGGCGTTTTCATTGACCGGAAAGCAACAGAGGACAATGCCGAGCGCATCGTCAAAGCTTTCGACGTCAGGCCTCCCGAGATCCAGCTCCTCGCCCGCGCCCTCTCTGGCGGGAATCAGCAGAAGCTGGTAATCGGCAGGGAGTTCGCGCTCAACCCCCGCCTGCTCCTGGTCTCACAGCCCACTCGCGGGGTGGACATCGGAGCGATCGAGTTCATTCACCGGAAACTCGTGGCTTTGCGTGATGGCGGCTGCGCGATCCTGCTGGTTTCCTCAGAACTGGATGAAGTGACGTCGCTGTCGGATCGCCTTCTGGTGATGCACGAGGGACAGATCGTCGGCGAAGTCGATCCGGCCACCACGCCGATCAGCGAAATCGGCCTGATGATGACCGGCGGAGAGGCAAGAGTCGAGCGATGAGGGGCGAGAAAAAACCAGTCCGTCGCCCCGCTTGCGGGGAGAAAGCGGCGAGCCACGCGAGCCGGATGAGGGCCGCGCCTCCATTGCTCTGGCTTCGAAGCTCGGAACCACCTACCGGCCCCTGCATCGTCCTCTTCGAGCCTCGCGCCTCGAGTCCCGAGTCCGTCGAAATGAAAGGTCAGGCTGAATGAGTTTGCTGCGGAATCTCATCTTTCCTCTCGTTGCAGTCATCGCCGCGTTCGCGGTTGGCGCGGTGATCATCCTCATCATCGGCGGCGATCCTCTGGAGACATACGGCCTGCTCATCGGGAGCGCCTTCTCCTGGCCCGATGGAATCGGCTACACGTTGTTCTACGCCACACCGCTGATCTTCACCGGCCTGGCAGTGGCCGTTGCCCTTCGCTGCGGGCTCCTGAACATCGGAGCGGAAGGACAGCTCTACGCAGCGGCGTTCGTCACGGCCTGGGTTGGGATCACGTTCGCCAATCTCCCGGCGTGGGCTCTCCTTCCCCTGTCGATGCTCGCGGCCATCGTGGCCGGCGCAATCTGGGGAGGAATCCCGGGCGTGCTCAAGGCGAAGTTCGGCGCGCATGAAGTAATCAATACCATCATGATGAACTTCATTGCCGTGGCCCTGGCCAGCTACTTCGTTCAGTATCACTATCAGAAGGAAGGCGACCCGATCATGGAGTCCGTTCCCATCGGGGACAACGCTCACCTGGCCCGCCTTCACTCGTTCATTCCCGGGTTCCCGGAGCGCATCCCGCTGAATCTGGCGTTCATCCTCGCTCTTCTGGCCTGCCTCTTCGTCTACGTTCTTTTGTGGAAGACCAAATGGGGCTATGAAATCCGGGCCACGGGGATGAATCCACTCGCTGCCGAGTACGGTGGCATTTCAACGAAGAAGCAGATCATCCTCACGATGGCCATCTCCGGCGCTCTGGCGGGAATGGTCGGAATCAACGACGTTCTCGGATACCGCTACCGTTACTATGATGGCTTCTCGGTCGGATACGGATTTACCGGAATCGCCGTGGCACTACTCGGCCGCAACCACCCTGCCGGTGTTCTGTTGTCGGCGATTCTCTTCGGAGCTCTTATTCGAGGCGGCCTGTTCGTCGATATCTTCACGCAGAGCGTTTCCAAGGACATCGTCCTCGTGCTGCAGGCAATGGTGATTCTCTTTGTGGCGTCTGAAGGGCTGTTCCGAGGAGCATTCGGGAAGTTCGGATTGCTGAAACGGTCGAAGGTCTGAGCTGATGCGGGACATCTTCAATCTCGGTCTCATCTATTCGACGATACGCCTGTCGACACCGTTGCTTCTCGCTGCCCTCGGCGGTATGTTTTCTGAGCGGTCAGGCGTAATCAACATCGCCCTGGAAGGACTGATGCTGGCCGGTGCATTCACAGCGGCGGCGGTAACGCATTTTGCAGGAAACCCCTGGATCGGATTGGCGGCAGCGATTGTCGCCGGCGGCGCGGTCGCTTCGGTTCATGCTGTGGCCTGCATCAAATTCAAGGCCGACCAGGTCGTCAGCGGCACGGCCATCAACATTCTTTTTCTCGGAGTGCCCGCTCTGCTCAGCGGCGCGCTCTTCGAGTCGACGGGAGCAACACCGCAGATTCCGAAGGCGCACTTGCTGCCGTACGCGCCCATCGTCATCGCCTTCGCCCTCGTTCCCATCTCCTGGTATGTATTGAATCGAACGCCGTTCGGACTTCGTCTGCGAGCCGTCGGTGAAAATCCCGAAGCCGCCGACTCCGCGGGCGTTTCGGTCGTCCGCATGCGCTACTTCGCCGTAATTCTCTCAGGTGCTCTGGCTGGAATCGGCGGAGCGTATCTGTCCATCGGTCAATCGTCGCTCTTCACACGAAACATGAGTGCCGGTCGCGGATTCATCGCATTGGCGGCGCTGATTTTCGGGAAGTGGCGCCCGGTGCAGACGATGCTGGCCTGCCTGCTTTTCGGATTCGCGGAGGCCGTGTCCATTCAAATGCAGGGCGTGACGCCTGTCCCGGTCCAGTTCATCCAGATCGTGCCCTACGTTCTGACTATGGTCGTGCTCGTGGGTTTCATCGGCAGCGCCCGCGCACCACGCGCACTCGGTCTGCCATACGAAAAGGGCTGACGCCAAAATCTCGGGCGGACGACCACTACGGCGTGTCATCCAGCCGGAGGATCACCGCAAGCGCCGGTGGCCGGGAAATGAAACGACTATCACGCGCATGACATCCCGAGCGAACAACCAGCGGGGCGCTGAACGAGGGTAAGAAACACTATGGCCGGCTGTCATCCTGAAGCGTCGAGCGAAGGATCTCTTCCACCTTCCCGGTTGCCAGCCCATTCCTCGTTGAAGAGATCCTTCGGTCGCTGCGCTCCCTCAGGATGACAAGTGCCCCATGTGAGTTTCTTACAACAGAACCACCCCCGGAGCGCTGAGCCAGTTCGGAATGACATTGCCGCTTACCGTTCGCGGCACCCCTACAGTTTTGCAACCACACCGAGTACGAGCCGGGTGAATTCCTTTCGGACACGGGTGGTCGTTTCCAGCACCTCTTCGTGCCGTAGCTTTTCCGGCAACACCCCTGCGGCCATATTCGTGATGCATGAAATCCCCAGGACATCGATTCCCATCTGCGCGAACACGGTCGCTTCGGGCACCGTGGACATGCCCGTGGCATCCGCCCCGAGAACGCGCAGCGCCCGAACCTCAGCGGGGGTTTCGTATGTGGGGCCGCTGAGCGCCAGGTAGACGCCCTCCTGAATGGCCAGGCTGTTTTCAGTCGCCACCCTTCTGGCCAGGGCACGGAGATGCTCCGGATAGACGGTGCTCATGTCGGGGAAGCGGGGCCCGAGCTGCTCGTCATTCGGTCCGCGCAGCGGATTCGTACCGAGCATGTTGATGTGATCGGAGATGAGCATCAGATCACCGGGCTTGAAGCTGGTGTTTACTCCTCCCGCTGCGTTGGTCACCACAGCGGCTTTCACACCCATTCGCCCGGCAACGCGCGCCAGGAAGGTCACGCTGTCCATGGTGTGGCCCTCGTAGAAATGCACGCGGCCCTGCATCACCAGCAGGGGAACCGTCTCGAAGCTGCCGGCGATCAACCGCCCGGCATGGCCGGCAACCGCTGAGCCCGTGCTGTGAGGAATCTCGGAGTAAGGAATGGAAACGTCGGCCTCGATGGAATCGGCCACGCTTCCCAGCCCGGACCCGAGGATGATCACGACGCGAGGCTCGACGCGCGTGCGCGTGCGGATGAAGGAAACAGCTTCGTCGATGTGCTGGAGCATGGCGTGGATTATAGAGGGCGACGGT
>JBDTRY010000187.1:0-7716 GCA_039931435.1 Acidobacteriota bacterium
GTATCGGTAGCGATCGTGGCAGTCATGGTCATCGTCACCTCGGCAGCCGAGCTCGTCGGCGCTGGCTTCGCCGCCGGTGCGGGACTGGCTTTCCCTGTGCAGCCGGCTGCTGCGAGGATCAATAGGGCCGTCATGATCAGCGTTCGGGGCAGCGGTCGCAGCATCGCTTCTCCTCACCCCTGGCACGAACCGAGTGCTCGCGTCCCCGGGGCCTTGCGGAATTCATACGGAAGCAAAGGACGATCCACGACGGATCGCCCTTCGTGCGGCAGCGAGATGAACGCAATGAGGCGCCGGGATATAGTGATCATTCGATGAGCCGTTCTCCACAGCTCAGCGCGCCTCCATCCACCGATCGCCAGGAGCTGATTCGATGGTTCCGTGAGAGTCGTGCGCGCTCCCGAAAGCTTTTCGAGCTGGTAAAGCCGGAGGCTTACTACGACCGCCCCATTTCCCTGAGAAACCCTGTGGTGTTTTACGAAGGCCACCTGCCGGCCTTCAGCTACAACACTCTCATCAGGAAGGGACTGCGCGGACCGAGCCTCGATGAAAACCTGGAGGTTCTCTTCGCCCGGGGAATCGATCCCGACGACGAGGCAGAGGCGAATTCGAGACAGGCCTCCTTGTGGCCCAGCCGGGAAGAAACTCAGGCCTACGGCAAACTCGTCGATTCCAGAGTCGAGGAGGCTCTCCGAACCGGTGATATCGAACGGGAGGGTGATCCACTGAGGGAGCGTGCGAACACCGCCTACACGATTCTCGAGCACGAGGACATGCACCACGAAACGATGCTTTACATGTGGCACATGTTGCCACTCGAGAAGAAGGTCGCTCCGACGGAAGCCACAATCCCTCCGCCATCCCCGGGTCCCCTGGCCCACCGCACAGTTCGGGTGCCCGCTGGCAGAGCCACTCTGGGTGCCTCGGCCGACGCTGTCTTCGGCTGGGACAACGAGTATCCCGAGCACATCGTCGAGGTGCCGGGGTTCGAGATCGATGTGTACAGCGTGACCAATGCCGACTTTCAACAGTTCGTTGCCGCCGGCGGCTATGAACGGCGCGAGCTCTGGAGGGATGAAGACTGGCGCTGGCGGGAGCAGACGGGATTGCAACATCCGAACTTCTGGGCTGAACGAGAGGGGCAATGGTTCTGGCGCGGGATGTTCGCAGAAGTTGCGCTGCCTCAGGACTGGCCGGTGTACGTCAGTCACGCCGAAGCCTCAGCGTATGCGCGCTGGAAAAACCGCCGGCTGATGACCGAGGCGGAATTCCACCGGGCGGCCTTCGGAACACCGGAAGGGATCGAACGTCCGTTTCCCTGGGGGAATGATCCCCCGGACAACAGCCGCGGCAACTTCGGCTTTCAGCACTGGGAGCCGCTGCCGGTGGGTTCCTGCCCCGCGGGAGCCAGCGCCTGGGGGATTCACGATCTCTTCGGCAACGGATGGGAGTGGACCTCGTCGCTCTTCGGGCCGTTCGAAGGCTTCAGCGCCATGGCTTCCTATCCCCAGTACTCGGCAGACTTTTTTGATAATCAGCACTTCGTCATGAAAGGCGGTTCTCCGGCAACGTCGCTGTCCCTGTTGCGCAGAAGTTTTCGAAACTGGTTTCGTCCGAATTACCCATATGTGTATGCTAAATTCAGATGCGTTAACTAACTTTTTTATATCATCCCGTTTTGAAATATCTTAAAACGGTTCATAGTAAATAGGACAGTAAGGAGCGGTAAATGGGAACAACAGGTGAGTCGTACAAGGCCAGAGAGTTCAACCTCAGCGGCCTCAATGGAATCTCCGATCAGACCCTGGAAATGCACTTCGGGCTCTATCAGGGGTACGTGAAAAACACGAATCTGCTCAACGAAAAAGTAGCGGGTTTGATCGAGAGTGGCTCGGTGAAAGAGCCGGACATGGTGGTCTTCTCAGAACTGAAACGCCGCTATGGATTCGAATACAACGGAATGGTGCTGCACGAGTATTACTTCGAGAACATGAAGCGGCAGGGCGGCGGTGAACCGGATAAATCCTCCGGCTTCTATCAGGCCGCCGAAAAAAGCTTCGGCGGTTACGAGAAGTGGAAAAACGATTTCTCATCCGTGGGGAAAATGAGAGGAATCGGATGGGCCATCTGCTTTCAGGATCCCAGCAACGGTCTCGTCTCGAATCACTGGGTCGCCGAACATGAACAGGGGAACGTAGCCGGGTTCACGCCCGCCCTGGTGATGGATGTCTGGGAACACGCTTATCTCCTCGATTACAAACCATCGGAGCGCGGCAAATACATCGAATCGTTCTTCTCGAACATCGACTGGGATGCGGTGAGCGGCCGGCTGGGCAGGAAATAGCCGTCGGCGAGGCCCTCTCATCGGATGCATTCGGGCGCGGTTTGTCGCGCCCGAATGCTGATCGTCAGCGCGGGAAAAGAACAGGATCGGTCGGCGTTGCGGCGCTCTCATTTCCGCTGGTATCGACGCTGCTGACCCAATAGCGATACACGGATCCGCGCGTTGGTTGTGTGTCCCGAATGTTCGTGTCGGTGATCGGTTGCGGTGTGAGCAGGGTGCGCGGCCCGCCGATGACAGTTCGATAAACCTTGTAACCCTTCAGGTCGGGAGCAACGACGGCGTCCCAGAGGGCGCGGATTGCCGATTCCTCGACCAGCGCCGAAATCGAGACTGGTTGCGGAGGCGGCACGAGATCGCGGAATTCAGCAACCACCGCTTCCGAGGCGTCACTCTGCACCAGCGGAGGTCCGTAGGCACTCACCGCCGTCACTCTGTATTGCCACACTCCCAGGGGCGGGGCGTCCTTGTACGACGGCTCGAGAACAGGCGCGTTATTGATGGGGCTGTCCAGTGTCCCGGCCTTCCCCGATGCCGCGACGCGATAGACGTTGAAGCCGGCTATGTCGGGCTTGTATCCCGCCGTGACCGCCGTCGCCGGGCGGGCCCACGTAAGCGACACTCCGGCCGCATCGGGCCTGGCCACGACGTCAGCCGGGGGAACGGAAACCTGAAGCGGGACGATGGAGGCCAGATTGGACAGATCACTTTTCCCCGCAGGCCCCGACGTCACCACGGCGTACGTCATTCGAATTGGCTGATTGCCGGAGTCTCCAACCGGAGGATCGTCGGCATAGAACAGGCGCGCCCCTTCCGAGTGGGCTGGAATCTCATCTCCGCCAATCCGGGTCACGGTCGCTGCCAGCTTCGCAAATTGCTGCGGGGGGATTGCGGGGATCTCCTTGAACAGCTCGATGACGCGAGGGGTACCCGACTCACCAGCGCCGACTGCCTGAACCGGTTCGCGGGCAAGCGCCGAAGGGGGCAGGTTCTCCGTGTAACGCAGAATCGTGATCGAGCGGACCATTTCCAGCTTCTTCCCCGTGGTGGTCATTGCCGGGTAGCTCCAGGAGAGCAGGATTTCAGGCCCCCGCTGTGCAACAGCAAGATCTGATACGGCCTTGGGTATGATGGGAACGGGCGGGGTGGGATTGCCTTTCTTCCCGCATCCAGCCAGGCCGAGAAACATAATCAGCAGAAATCCCGTTTTGAGTTTCATGGCTGCGCCAGGGTACCGGCGCGCCATTCTAGCGCGGGTTCGTGCGGATCGCTCCGGGGTGTTGGGAAAGGATTTTCCGAATGTGCGGAATCATCGGTTACGTCGGAGCGCGCGATGTCGTGCCCGTACTCATTGAAGGTCTGAGAAAGCTGGAGTATCGCGGATACGACAGCGCAGGAATCGCTGTGCTCAACGGCGAGGGGATGCAGATCGTCCGCGCCGAAGGGAAACTGACCAATCTCGAGCAGAAGCTCGATGGTAACGGCCTGCATGGATCATTCGGCCTGGGGCACACCCGCTGGGCCACGCACGGCAAACCCAATGAGAACAACGCCCATCCCCACCGGGACTGCACGGGCTCGATTGTCGTTATACACAACGGCATCATCGAAAACTTCCTGCGTCTGAAGCAGCGCCTGCAGAGTGAAGGCCATGAATTCAAGACCGAGACCGATACTGAAGTCGTAGCTCACCTCATCGAATCGAAACTGAACAGCGGTGGCTTCGTGGAAGCTGCGCGGCAGACGCTGAAGGAATTGAAGGGACACTATGCCCTGGTGATGATCTCCGCGAACGAAGCCGGGACCATCGTCGCGGCCAGGCAGGGCCCGCCCCTCGTCATCGGCGTTGGTGAGGGCGAGAACATCGTGGCCTCGGACGTCACCCCGCTTCTTCCCTATACGCGAAACATTCTCTACATGGAGGACGGCGAGTATGCCGTTGTGGATGCCCGGAGCGTAAAGCTGTTCGACGAGAACGACCAGCCCGTCGACCGCGAGCCCAAACGCATCACATGGGACGCAGTGATGGCCGAGAAAGAGGGCTACCGCCACTACATGCTCAAAGAGATTCACGAGCAACCTCGGGCCGTTCAGGAAACATTCATGGGCCGGATGTTTGAAGAATCCGGCGAGATATTCTTCAACGAGCTGCAGTTCACGCCGGAAGAGTGGAAGAAGTTCGACAAGATCCACGTGGTTGCCTGCGGAACTTCCTGGCACGCAGGACTGGTCGGAAAGTTTCTCCTGGAGCATGTGGCCCGTATTCCTGTCGAGGTCGATTACGGGTCTGAGTACCGCTATCGCGATCCCGTAGTGGGCCCGAACACGCTGGTCATCGGCGTGACGCAATCCGGTGAAACCGCGGACACCATCGCCGGAATGCAGGAAGCACGGAAGAAGGGCGCCAGGATCATCACCATCTGCAATGTCATCGGATCGGCCGCCACCCGCATGTCGGACGGCGTCATTTACACGAACGCCGGTCCGGAAATCGGCGTGGCCTCGACCAAGGCCTTCACCACGCAGCTCACCGCCTTCTATCTCCTGGCTCTCTACATCCGCCAGTTACTCGGAGACGACAAAGACGACATCCGTTTTGCCATGCACGAGCTTTCCGTCATTCCCCAGAAGATCGAGGCCATCCTCAAAAGAGAAGATCAGATTATCGAGCTGGCGCACCGCTACTACAAAGCGCAGGACTTCCTCTTCCTCGGACGTGGCATCCAGTATCCAATCGCACTCGAGGGTGCATTGAAGCTCAAGGAGATCTCCTACATTCACGCCGAGGGCTATCCGGCCGGTGAAATGAAGCACGGCCCCATCGCACTCATCGACGAGAACCTGCCCGTAGTGGGGATCGTCACCCACAACGCCGTCTACGACAAAGTCGTCTCGAACTTTCAGGAAGTGAAAGCGCGCGACGGACAACTGATCGTCATCTGTGATGAAGGGGACGAAGAGATGCGCGCCTTCGCCGATCACGTCATCGAGATCCCGTGGACCATCGAGCCGCTGCAGCCCATCCTCTCGGTGATTCCCTTGCAGCTTCTGGCGTATCACATCGCCCTGCGACTTGGATGCGATGTGGACCAGCCACGAAACCTGGCCAAGAGCGTGACGGTGGAGTAAGGGCAAGAGGCCTCGACCCAGAGCGTGGAGCGAAGGCTCTTCTACCTTCCCGGTTACTTCTCCGCGAAATCCACGACTTCGTTCTCGGCCGGGATCTCCCCAGTGCGGTGCTCCGTGACTGCACCGGCGGGCCGCTTCCACCCTGCTCCACCCTCGAGTACCTCCAGCGACGGCAGTTTCCCTTCGACGTCGAACGAGTCGAAGACATAGGGAATCCCCTCAGCACCGAGGGGCGAGTTTCGATCGGCGATGTGGAAATGAAGATGCGGGGCATCGGAGTTTCCCGAGTTCCCGAGCAGCGCCAGCACCTCTCCTCTTCGGACCCTCTGTCCCAGGTGAACCCGGATTCTGCCCGGTTGCAGGTGCGCGTAAAACGCGTACTCTCCTCCGCCCAGGTCGAGAATGACATAGTTGCCGCCGACGGTCTGGAGGGTGATCGGAACGGCCATCTTCCCGGCGCTCGGATCGTTCTCGGGAACGCCATCATGAACGTCCGAGACCACGGCATCCGCCACTGCCCGAACCTCCATCCCGTAGGCATACCAGTTCGAGTTCACGGCCGGATCGTCGTGAAAAGCCTGCCCGTCCCGAAGGAGCGTGAAGTCGGTGGCGAAGCGCTGCGCGATCCGGGCTCTTCCGTCGACGACGATCAGTGAACGGCGATGATCCGAGACATTGGAAACCCCGTTCGCAGCCAACCATCCCCCTCCTCGAAGTGGTGAGGCGATGCTCCGCGGGAGGCGGCCCGGGAGAGTCAGCGGTTCCGTCGTGAAGACGTGGCGATTCCCGGATTGGGCGATTATCGTGATCCGATGTGAGAGCGATGTGGCGAGTTCGGACCGTGCCGCAACGCTGAGGTCCAGAAAGAGGACCGCCCGCAGCCCCCCGGCCAGTATGCGGATGTCTTTCGCCTGCTCTTCGAGACCGGGCCGTTTCAGGCTATCTTCAAGCTCCTTCCCCGAGTAGCTGCCGACGACCTTTCCTCTCTGGTCCAGCACCTCCACCTGCGCGATCTCCAGCGGTGGCGCTTTCATGTTCGTCAGGTGAAGCTCGTAGATGAGATGCGGCTTCCCGTCCACCATCACCGCCGCGGGGGCGATCGGCACAAGCACGTCGATGGGCACCGCCGACGGACCCGGCTCGGTGGCCATCGCAGTCGGAACGATCCCCAGCACCAGGACGAGCGCGCAAAGGGCGATCAGATTTGGCCGACTCAAGGTGGGAGTTTACGCGCTCGACGGTGTGCAGGTTTCAGGAAGCGGTGCTCCGCATTCACATGTTCTGGTATTGAGTGAATTTCGGATCTGCGGACAGGGAGTACTTCGAGAGGAACTCCCAGGCTGCGCCGTTGATGACCTCGGCCTTGCCGTAGTAGTCGTGGGTGTGGCCCGTCATCTCGGTGAGGTCCGCGACGAATCCGGCCTTTTGCAGAGCATCGCGGGTGGCACGGACCGAATCGAGCGGAACCCGTTCGTCCTTCGTACCGATGAATAGTGTGAAAGGAATCTTGCGTGTGGCCAGCTCGGTCAGACCATAGCGATCCGTGTCCAGCGCTCCCGCGTGGACGGCAACGGCTGCGAAGTATTCCGATTCCACCAGGCCGATCTGCAGGGCGAAGCCCGCACCGGCAGAGTGTCCGAAGAGATACATCCGGCGACGATCCACGGGCCAGGCAGCGCTGACCGCATCGGCAACCTCGCGCAGGAAAGTCGGTCCGTCGAGCGGAGCGCCCCACTCCGCGGGGTTGATCGAGTCCGGGCCTGCCACGATGATCCCCTGCTCCTGGGCCAGGCGCTTCCATCTCTCTACCAGCGATGAGCCATTCCGATTCGAGCCGTGCAGAACAATGACAAGCGGAGCCGGGCTGGCCGCACGCAGTCCGTCCGGTACGTAGAGGTAGTAGGCGCGCGTCTTCCCGCGAAATTCCAGGCTGTGTTTCTCGATCTTCGCAGCGAATGACGGCAGCGTCGCGAAGAGCAGGACGGCCGCAATGAGCAACGTCGCAGGAGAGGGCGTGATTCTGTGAGTGAATTCGCGCGTGGAGTTCAAGCGAGCGGCCTCAGGTGAGGATTCTAGTGGCGTGTATTGGATGAATGGGTACCAGATGACGCAGGAATCGGCGACGTGAGCTAGGCGCGCCGACGCAGGCATAGCGGCTCCTATGCTGAGGAGGCGCAACAACGCTCACGGCGTCGAGACCAAGTCAGGTGGTACCAATTTGTCCAATACACGCCACTAGGAGTCTG
>JBDTRY010000188.1:0-7625 GCA_039931435.1 Acidobacteriota bacterium
AGTTTCCCTCGGAAAAGCTGACGCGGAACATCCGCGAAGCCACGATGCGCCAGGGAGTCGAACACCCGGTTGTGAACGATGCCGGGTTTAGCGTCTGGGATGCGTACACCGTTCGCGCCTGGCCCACGGTCATTCTCATCGATCCGGCGGGACGGGTGATCTCGAAATTCGAAGGAGAGATCGAGGCCGACCAGGTCGCTCCGGAGATCGAGGGCGTGATCCGCGACTTCGACGAACAGGGGAAAATTGACCGCAGTCCCATTCAATTCAGGCTCGAGGCGGAAAGTGAGCCGCAGCGGCTTCTGAACTTTCCCTCGAAGATCCTGCTCATTCCGGGGAACCGCCTTTTCATCGCCGACTCCGGTCACCATCGGCTGCTGGACATCGAGTTGGACCACGATGGTACCTCCGGGCGAGTGCGTCGTGTCTTCGGAACGGGAAATCCGGGGCTGACAGACGGCGATGCCTCTGCCGCGCAGTTCAATGACCCTCATGGAATGTCTTACTGGCGCGGAACCGTGTATCTCGCGGACACGGGGAATCACGCACTCAGGGCGATCGACGTGGACAGTGGCGTCGTGCGTACCGTCGCTGGAACGGGCCAGAAGGGATCGGGCCGCGTGGAGGTCGGCCAGGCCCGCGGTGTGGCCCTGCGCTCCCCGTGGGCGGTGTGGGCGGAAGGGGATGCCGTACTGGTGGCGCTGGCCGGGTCCCACCAGATCGGTGTGCTGATGAATGAGCGCGAGATCGGACCGTTTGCCGGCAACGGCCGGGAAGCGCTCACAGACGGCACCCGTCAGGAGGCGAGTTTCAATCAGCCCAGCGACCTGGCCATAGGTTTCGAGTACCTCTTCGTGGCCGACGCGGAAGCGAGTGCCATTCGCGCGGTCACATTAGCTGACGACCCGAAAGTATTCACTCTCGTCGGACAGGGACTCTTCGATTTCGGGGATGTTGATGGCCTCGGTCCGGAGGTGCGGCTGCAACATCCAACGGGAATCACCTTTCACGCCGACAAGCTGTATGTGGCCGACACCTACAATCACAAGATCAAGACCCTCGATCCAACTACAGGCCGGACCGAGACCATCATCGGCACCGGCTCCGCGGGGACTGCCGATGGACCGTTTCGACAGGCCGAGCTTTATGAGCCGGAAGGTTTGACCATTGAAAGCGGTCTGCTGTACATCGCAGACACGAACAACCATGCCGTCAGGGTAGCGAATCTGGATCTCCATCTCGTAGAGACCCTGGCCATCCGTGAGTGATCCGGTGCTACGATCGCACCGTTGATCCGCAACGGCCGAGGAGTTTACGTCACGGTGGGGCTGCTGGCGCTGACCCTGGGACTCGTGACCATCCGCTACGCCCCTCCGAAAGCGATTCCCATCGACGCTCCGGCCAACCGGTTTTCCGCTGCCCGCGCCTTCGAGGTGTTGCGCACTCTCGTCGGTGACAACACCCCGCACCCCACGGGCACAGGAGCGAACGCAGTGGTCCGGCTGCGAGTCGTTTCGGAGCTTCGAAAGCTCGGCTACCAGCCTCATATCCAGGAAGCGTTCGCATGCAATCCCCATGGAACCTGCGGGTATGTGAAGAATGTGGTTGCCATGGCCCGGGGTACGACCAGTGCGCGGGCGGTTCTGCTGGCCGTGCACTATGACTCGGTCGGCGCCGGCCCGGGCGCCTCCGACGACGCCGTTGGAGTTGCTGCTGTGCTCGAGGTGGCGCGGGCCCTGAAGAACAGCCCGCCGCTGAAGCGGGACGTCATTTTTCTCATCGATGACGGGGAGGAACAGGGACTTCTCGGCGCGGAAGCGTTCTGTGCCCGGCATCCCTGGGCCAGGCGGGTCGGATCCGTCGTCAATCTTGAAGCACGCGGCACCACCGGCCCCAGCCTGATGTTCGAGACCAATCGCCGGAACGCGACCATCATAGGAACCGTCGCCCGTGCGCTGCCACGGCCGGCCACGAATTCAATCTATTACACGATTTATCAACTGCTTCCCAACGATACGGATTTCTCAGTCTTCAAGCGCTACGGATTGAACGGCGTCAATTTCGCTTTCGTAGGAGGAGCTGCGCGGTACCACACTCCACGTGACGACCTTGCCCATGTCGATCGGCGAAGCCTTCAGCATCATGGCGACAACGCCCTGGCGCTGGTGCGCGCCTTCGCTTCAGATACATCGGAGGACCGCGCGAAAGGCGATGCGACCTACTTCGATTTTCTTACACTGACTGTCCTCTGGTGGCCGGCCTCGTGGACTCCGATTCTGGCCATCGCCGGAGCGCTTCTCGTTCTCAGTGCCGTCTTCACGATGGTTCGAAGATCGCGTCTGACCATCGGAGGCATTCTTCACGGTCTGGGATCGTTCCTTCTCGTCATCATCATCACCGGTGCATGCGCCTGGACGTTGCACGCCGCCATCGCCGCAACGAAAGCGTCAGGCGTGGAGTGGCTCCCACATTCCTGGGTGCTGCGCGCTGCATTCTGGATGCTTCCGTTCGCGGTCAGTTCCGCTGTCATGCTCTTGTTCCGCAACCGGACTGCCGCGGAGATGTGGAGTGGCGTATGGATCACCTGGTCCGTCATTGCCATCGGTACCGGCTTCGTTCTTCCCGGTACAGCCTACCCGTTTGTTATTCCCACCCTGTTGGCAGGCGCATTCGCTGTCGTTGCGCGAAACACGAATGACGGAGCGGTCCCGGCGTGGGCGGCCCAGACCGCCGTCGCGCTGTCGGCAGGAGTGCTCATCCTGCCAGTGGCCTGGATGCTCTACGACGGAATGGGACTGGGCATTCTTCCTGCCGTGTCGATCCTCGTCCTGCTTGTTTTCAGTTGCGTACTGCCGTCGATGACGGGAGAGGGCAGGGGAGCGGCATTGGGAATGGCGCTGGTCGGCGGATTGCTGACGGTTGTGGCAGCGATAATTGCCGCGGTGCTGCCGTCCTATTCAGTCGACCATCCACGCCCGCTATCCTTCATCTTTTACGAACGCGTAGACCAGAAGCGCGCGCAGTGGCTGACGGGTTCGTCGTCAGGAGCGCTTCCCGCGGCCATGCGCAGCCAGTTTCTTCCACGGCCGATCCAGCCATACCCCTGGAGCAAGGATGTTCGCCTGTTCAGTGCGCCGGCCCGGCAAGTCTGGCTCGACCCGCACGTAGCAGTGATCGCGTCCGTCGAGCGTCACGGCGAGGAGGAAAATATTGCGCTGGATCTCCGCCCCGCGCGTCCGGGGTCCACACTCGGGATCTATATGCCAGCGGAGCGGCTGACAGGGGCCTCGGTCGAGGGTGTGGAGATTCCCCTCAAACCTGAGAGCGAGGAAGGCGGGGAAAGATGGCGACGGCTTTCGGTAGCCGATGCTCCAGCAGCAGGAATCGGGATCACGCTTCGAATCCATGGTCTCGATCCGGTGCCTGTTTTTACCTGGGAGCTCGATTACGGGATTCCTGCGAGCGGGAACTTTCTTAAGAAGCTGAGGCCGGTTGATTCGGCTCCCATCCACGCCGGCGATCGATCGATGGTCGTTTCTCCGTTGGTGATCGAGTAGGGCAATCGTCCGGTCATTCATTGCCTTTGCATGTAGTGAACCTCAGCGAACGGGCGCCAGACGGTTTCCGGGTAGATCCCGGCGCGCGGCCTCCGCGCTGGGCAGGGCTCGGCGATTGCAATGAAACCGATACTGATCGATTGACTGGCGAGTGCCGGGAACTGGTGGATTCTGGCAACGACGACGAGATCGACAAGGAGGAGCAATGACAGAAGAGCGAAGCGGATCGCCGAAGCCGGATACCAGGCCGGGCAATGGCGCGACGGAAACGAAGAACGTCCAGAGTAACGAAGCCATCTACGGAGAAATGCGCGTATACAGCCGTCCGGGTGATCGCACTGACGAAGGTGATCCGGATATCGATTATCGCGCCGAAGGCAACGATCCGAATCTGACGCGGAAGGAACCGAACGGTACGGACGCCGGGTACGATGAAGCAGCGCACACGGGAGCCAGCCGCTATGGTGTTGCGGAGGGGTCGGGGGGAGTCTTCGGTACGACGGGAGGAGGCTCATACGAGGGTGGCTTCCAGATCGAGGAGCGTCCCGCGCTCTATGACCGTGACGGCGAACCCGATACTTCTGATGGCGGATCCGGATCAGAGCGACAGGAGCGGTACGGGCGTGATCCCGATCGATTCGACGAGGTTCTGGACAGTGACCCTTCCAAACCGTCGGCGAACGACCAGAGTTCAACTGGAAAGAGCGACCATCCCACACGCAAGTAGTCGGAGAGAGATCGGTATTCGGCGAACCGTTCGATGAATTTTCGGGCAGGAGGGCTGTGATGGCGAAGTGTGATGTGTGCGGTAACGACTACGACAAAGCGTTCACGGTGGATGGTCCCGGCGGAAAAGGAACGTTCGACAGCTTCGAGTGCGCAATTCATAAACTCGCGCCAAGATGTGGACACTGCGGCTGCACGATCATCGGCCACGGAATCGGAGCGAGCGACAGGTTTTACTGTTGCGCCAGCTGCGCGCGAAAAGCGGGCGAAGAGGGCGCCCGGGACCGCATTTCGTAGGTTGATGCGTGGTGCCAATGAGCGCGGATGCTCGTAGGGCTGCACGGCGTAGGGTCGGTATTCTTCGACTTTAGTGCGCTCGGTCGACGATTCGACAGTCAGGAAGAGCAACGGGTACCAGCCGCACGCCCTGCGGCCCTGCGAGCAGCTCCTTCGGATTTCTCAAGCTCTCAGTGAACTTTCAGTCCTGAGGGCAGCCGCGGCGACGAGAGCAGCTTTTCGAATTCGTCCCAGCGTTTGTCAGGGTTGGCGGTTGTTCCGCCACGCGATTCGATGTACTTGCGGACGAGATCCTTCCCGAGGTTGTAGTTGATCACATAGCTTCGATAGGTATCGAAAAATCGAACTCGCTGTTCGGCGCGCTTCGGATCCGACAGTGCGTAGCGCGTGAGCCATTGCGCTGCCTGGGAGGCATCGATCTCGCCATTCAGATAGCGTCGCGCAGCTTCATTGCCGGCGTAGCTGAGCTGGTCGACCAGTCCCTGTACCCGATAGTATCTGTCAGCTCTGGACGGATCGATCCCGGCAATGGGAAAGAGCTTCGTTTTCTCGTAGATGACGCGCTCGTCGCCGGGAAAGGCAACGTGAATTCCGTAGTTCGCGCTGCCCTCGGCGATCAGCGACTGGGGACTGAAGAGCGGATAGACGCTGAACTCTTTCCACCCCCGCTCGTTGACGAGATGTTCCTCCAGCAGGGTGTTGTAGACATGATGGCCGGGATATCCCTCATGGCAGGCCAGGTCGATGGCGCGATCGATAGAGATTGGAAGCTCGGTGTTCACCTGGATGAGACTCTGATAGTTTCCCTGGTACCAGTTGTAGGCGCTCCATGGCTTGTCTGTCACATACTCGACTCTGAAATTCTCACCCTGCGGAAGGTCGATGTGCTGTTTTGTCCGGCTGCGGCATTCGGCGATGGCGGCCGTATACACGGCATCGAGTCTGTCGGGGGGAATGATGAATGACTTGCGGAAGTCTTCGTATCGCTGTGCCAGTGACCCTTTGCCCGGCAGCTCCTTGTCCAGCTTGTCCAGAACCGTTTGAAAGTAGGAGTCCGGATGGGTTGGGGCCACGGCATCGTAAAGAGCCTGCGATTCCTCATCGAACGACATCTTTTTTCCCTGCAGAATGTCCACGCGTGCTTCCAGGGCCTGGAGTTGACGGGACAGATACTGAGCGCGCAGGGAGTCCATCTCGTCACTGGACGGAGGCTGCGAGGCGATCTCGGAGATGAGATCTGCGGCGGTACGGCTGATGCCGGCGAGTTCCGGCGTGCTTCGTTCGACCTCCGATTTCCACTGCGGCGGTCCGTAGTAGGCGTCGACGTAACCGGGATCCCGCTGACCGAGGGCCAGAACGAGTTTCACGTACGATTCTGCAATATCGTTCATGGAGCGACTCCCCGTTGCGTTCGTTGACTGGGTAGTGGGAGGCGGTGGTGAGTCCTGCACTTGGGTCGGTGCTACAGCCGGCAGGGTTACGCACGAGGCGGCGAAGAGTGTCGCGGAGATGGCTGCTGGAAGGTGGAAGAAACCAGATTTCATGGCGCTGTCCTCATGATGTTTTGTTTAGTATCAGCTCTGCGAAGTGTGTGCCGTAGCGCAGGGTGGCGAGCGTATCACGTGGATCGGGAGGCTCAGGAACGGGGATGTTTCTCTTTCAAAAGCGATTTCTGGCGGGCCTTGTGGACGGAACGATCACACTAACTTTTCGCTCGTGGAACAAGCCTCTGGTGAAGGCGGGCGGCCGATATCGCTGCCATCCGATCGGGGTGATCGAAGTGGATGCCATCGATCGTGTGAGCATGGCCGACGTCTCGGACGCCGATGCGCGTGAGGCAGGCTTCTCCGACCGGACCGAGCTCGAGGTGTATTTGAACGGCAGAAACGAGGATTCACACCCGTCCGAGGTGTTTCGGGTGCGACTGCATTACGCCGGAGACGGCGATCGCGTCCCGGAAGCGATGAGTACCGAACTCTCGCGCCAGTCACTGGCCGAGATCAGGAAAGCGCTGATGGCCTTCGATGAGCGGAGCGGCGCACCATGGACGGCGAAGACGCTGCGTATCATCGACGGGAACCCGCGAGTCGCGGCGTCGAAGCTGGCTGCGAAGCTCGGCAGGGAGACGGCGGCGTTCAAGGCGGACGTTGTGAAACTGAAGCGTCTGGGGTTGACGCAGAGTTTCGAGGTGGGCTACGAAATTTCTCCTCGCGGAAGGGCCTACCTCGATTCCAGAAAGCGCCGTCGCTGATATGTTCGCTCGCTTCCGGTTCGGTCGTGTACATTTCTCCGGACTTCCCCGCGACCTGATTGTGTCAGCGAGGCGGGTCTCTGAAATGCAGCGGCAGTCGCTCCGGGCCTGACAACGGGCAGTTTTCATTGGTGAACCTACTGGAAGTGAGGAGTGATGGCCAGGTACGTTCAGAAGATCACCATCGGCGGACGTGAGCGCTGGATCGGTTGGGAAATCGACGGCATCGGAACGGAGATTTCGGGGCTGTTCCTGGTCGATGACCTGCCACCCGAGGAGTTGCGGGCGAAAGGTGTGAAGTCCTTTGCCCCGATGTCCTTCGATGACTTCATCGGTCTTGGCGCAATCAACAACCGTTCCGAGGAAAAGAAAAAAATACCGGATGACGAGGACATGGGGTTCCGTCTCGATGCACTGGAAGTGATGATGGGCAGGCTTCTCGGCAGTGGCTTCGCGGAGATTCCGGCCCACGTCATCCCGCGAATGCTGGGCGGGGTTTCTCTCGACGACCCGAGAGTTCAGACTCGGATCCGGTCCTGGCAGGATGCGGGAGCGGTAGAGTTTCGTGGGACGGAAGACTGTTACGTTCACCTTCTGCGGCGAATTCACTAGTGGCGTGTAAACGTGCCGAACCGAGAACATCGTAGGGCCGCATGGCATGCGGCCGGTATTCGTCGGATTTGTGCATTCAGTTGCATTTCAACGGGATGGAATGGCAAAGAGTGCCGGCCGCATGGCATGGCCTGCACCCCAAAAACTGGGCCACTCGTAAGGGCACTTAACTCCGTTTATCG
>JBDTRY010000189.1:0-7599 GCA_039931435.1 Acidobacteriota bacterium
GCAGGCGCGCCACCACCGGACCACGAGGTTCACAAGAACAATGTCGCACCCCTGAGGGGTGCCGGAGATTTGGGCAATGTCCTCGACGCATTTCAGTCCTTACAAGCATCTTTTCTTTATAAGCGTCCGTTACGCGACCCCTGCCGGGGTCGGGCATCGTTGGCGGTTCGACATTCCGGTGGTGGCGCGCCTTTGGCGCTTACCACCGGCTAATGTCCGGCACGCCTCCGGCGTGCGGCGGTCCGCTTTGGATTTGCACGGCACGCACGCCTCCGGCGCTCTCGGCAGGACTGGCGGCTAACCCGGAAATCCTCTTACATCAGCACCTGTTAGGAACCGACACCTATGGACTCCATCATCATTCGCGGCGCTCGCGAGCACAACCTCAAGAACATCGACGTGGTCATCCCCAGGAACAAGTTCGTGGTCATCACCGGCGTCTCCGGTTCGGGGAAATCATCGCTGGCTTTCGATACGATTTTCGCCGAGGGACAGAGACGGTACGTCGAATCGCTTTCTGCGTATGCACGGCAGTTTCTCGAGCAGATGGAGAAGCCCGACGTCGACTCCATCGAGGGACTCTCGCCGGCCATTTCCATCGAGCAGCGCACCACCTCGAAGAATCCCCGCTCCACCGTCGGTACGGTCACCGAGATCTACGACTACCTCCGTCTGCTCTACGCCTCGGTTGGCGTTCCCCACTGCGTGAATTGCGGACAGGAGATTCGCCCCCAGACCATTCAGCAGATGGTCGACCGGCTCGTGCAGCTTTCCCCGGGTACGAAGTTCACCGTTCTCGCTCCCTACATCCGCGGCAAGAAGGGGGAGTACAGAAAGCAGATGCTGCAGATGGTGAAGGAGGGGTTCACCCGCGCCGTCGTCAACGGTCAGATGGTCGAGCTGGCCGATCCTCCCACGCTCGACAAGCAGAAGAAGCACACCATCGACGTGGTCATCGATCGCCTGGT
Source organism: Acidobacteriota bacterium (assembly GCA_039931435.1). Lineage (GTDB taxonomy): Bacteria > Acidobacteriota > Thermoanaerobaculia > Gp7-AA8 > Gp7-AA8 > JBDTRY01. Next base: position 969 of record JBDTRY010000189.1, read on the forward strand.
GGTGAAGGAAGGGATTGAGCAGCGCCTGGCCGATTCGCTGGAGACGGCCACGCGTGTCTCGAAGGGCCTGGCCAAGATCCTCTACCAGGAGAATAAGGTCGCTGGTCTCGAGGCTCGCGAGGAGCTTCTCTCGCAGAATTACTCATGTCCCGATTGTGGAATTTCGCTGGGGGAAGTCACCCCGCGCCTTTTCTCATTCAACTCACCGTTCGGTGCCTGCCCCCGCTGTTCCGGACTGGGCACTCTGCTCGAGATCGACGCCAGCAAGCTGATCCGCGACCCCAGCCTCTCCATCGATAAAGGGGCCATCGCCATCTGGAAGGAGGGGGCGGAGAACTGGCGGACACGCCAGCTCAATCAACTCGCCAGACACTACAAGTTCAAACTCACCACGCCGTGGAAGGATCTTCCCCTGCGCGCACGCAACGTCATCCTTCATGGCTCTGACGACAAGATCAAGTTCGAGTACAGCGGCTCGGACAGCTCCTACCACTGGACTTCGAGCTACGAGGGCCTCGTGCCGATGCTCGAGCGTCGTTACAAGGAGTCGGACAACGACGACATCCGGGAGGAGCTGGAGCGATTCATGAGCGGCACGGTCTGTCCCGACTGCAAGGGGAGACGTCTGAAGCCGGAAGCACTGAGCGTTCACGTTGCCGGACAAAGCATCGACCAGCTCGTGGCCATGCAGCTGAAGACCGCGGAATCCTTTTTTACAGATCTGCAGCTGGGAGAGAGAGACGAGGCCATCGCCGGAAAGATTCTGAAGGAAGTCCGCGACCGCCTTCATTTTCTCAACTCCGTGGGCGTCGGCTATCTGATGCTCGATCGCGCTTCAGCCACACTCTCCGGCGGCGAAGCGCAGCGCATCCGTCTGGCCACTCAGATCGGATCGAAGCTCATGGGCGTGCTCTACGTGCTGGACGAGCCCTCCATCGGGCTACACCAGCGCGACAATCGCCGGCTCATCGATTCTCTGCTTGCACTTCGCGAACTGGGCAACACGGTGATCGTCGTCGAGCACGATGAAGAAACCATCGCCTGCGCCGATCACGTCATCGACATGGGTCCGCGTGCGGGCGTGCACGGTGGTGAGATCGTTGCCGAGGGCTCAGTCGCGCAGATCAAGAAATACGAGCGGTCTCTAACCGGCAAATATCTGCGGGACGAGCTGCGCATTGAGGTTCCGGAGCGCCGCCGCAAGCGCACTGAAGGCGAAATCCGCATTGTTGGCGCGCGCGCAAACAACCTTCGCGATCTGGACGTATCCATTCCGCTGGGACTCTTCGTGGCCGTAACGGGCGTTTCCGGATCGGGGAAGTCCACGCTCATCAATGACATTCTCTACAGGGCCGTCTCCCGTCACTTCTATGACAGCACGGCCACGCCGGGCGCCCACGGGCGGATCGAAGGCCTGGAGCTGATCGACAAGGTCATCAACATCGATCAATCCCCGATCGGACGGACTCCGCGATCCAACCCCGCCACGTACACGCAGCTTTTCACCGAAATTCGTAACCTCATGGCTGCAACACCCGAGGCGCGCATGCGTGGCTACGGACCGGGACGATTCTCGTTCAACGTCAAGGGCGGACGCTGTGAGGCCTGCAAGGGGGACGGGCAGATCAAGATCGAGATGCACTTCCTCCCCGACATTTATGTTACTTGCGACGTCTGCGGGGGAAAGCGATACAACCGCGAGACCCTGCAGGTGTCATTCAAGGGCGCGACCATCGCCGAGATCCTGGCCATGACCGTGGAGCAGGCCCACGAGCTGTTCAGGAACGTGCCCCGCATTCAGAAGATCCTGGCCACGCTCGAGGAAGTTGGACTGGGATACATCACCCTCGGGCAGTCGGCCACAACGCTTTCCGGCGGCGAGGCCCAGCGGGTGAAGCTGTCCAAAGAGCTGGCCAAGCGGGCCACCGGCAAGACTCTCTACATTCTGGACGAGCCCACGACCGGTCTGCACTTCGATGACATAGCCAAGCTCCTGCACCTGATGCACAGCCTGGTCGAGCGGGGAAACACCGTCGTGGTCATCGAGCACAATCTCGACGTTATCAAGACCGCCGACTGGATCATTGACCTCGGGCCTGAAGGCGGCGATGAGGGCGGGAAAATCATCGGCCTGGGAACGCCCGAGAAAATTGCCTCGATCCGTGACAGCGCCACCGGGCAGTATCTTTCACGGGTGCTGTCGGGGGTGGCTGTCCGGCAGTAACAGGTGGTGTAAAACACGAACCGGAGGCCTGAAGTGAAGACAGTGAGCGGACTGGGGAAAGACACCACTTCCACGGCGTATCATTCCGAAGCGAAGCGAGGGTGTCGCAGGAATCACACGACTACCAAGGCGTGTCATCCTGAAGCGTCGAGCGAAGGATCTCGTCGGCCTTCCCCGTTGCCATCCGCGATGAGAGGTACATTCTCGTTGACGAGATCCTTCGGTCGCTTCACTCCCTCAGGATGACAAGTTCTCCACATCCCGCAACGGTGGGCATGTCATTGGGAGCGACTCCAGGGATCTGATCACGGGAGGGCGTCCTTGCACGCGCGGGAGATCCCTCCTCGCTTCGCTCATTCGGGATGACCTGTCCGAGAAGCGTCCGCGCGGGCGTCGTTGGAGAATACCGGCCGCATGCCATGCGGCCCTACGAACCCTGCCTGCTGGAAAGAGCTCCTCTCGACCCCTTTTGATACCATCGCCACGTGACCGGGGACCTCTTCTTCTACGTGAACGGGAAACCGTTCCGGGTTTCGCATGGTGAGGCCTTCGACACCCTCTCCAGTTTCCTTCGCAGCCGGCTCGGCGCCACGGGGACGAAGATCGTCTGCGAGGAAGGGGACTGTGGCGCATGCAGCGTCCTCGTTGGCAGGCCCGACGGTGACGTCCTCACATACCGCCCACTGGATTCCTGCATCCTCTTCCTCCATCAGATCAACGGTGCTCACGTCATCACCGTGGAGGGATTGAAAATCGCCGGTCTTCATCCCGTGCAGTCGGCGATGATCCGCTGCCACGGAGCGCAGTGCGGTTTCTGCACGCCGGGCTTCGTCGTGGCCATGTCCACCATGTACGAAACGGGAACAGAGGTAACTGAGAAAACGGTGAGGGACGCAGTAACGGGCAATCTCTGTCGCTGTACCGGTTACGAGCCGATCATCAAAGCCGGATTGAGTGTCGATCCGGCCAGCGTCAAGCGGCTCAACGAACTCTATCCTCCGCAACCGATGGCCGGAGAGTTGCGTGATCATGCACGAACGTCACTCCTTCTGGAGAGCGGCGAACGAAAATTCTTCGCGCCCGTCTCGATCGACGAAGCTGTGCGGTTCAGACAGGAGAACCCAACGACCGTTGTCGTGCAGGGCGGGACCGACCTTGTCGTCCAGCACAACAAACGGGGCCTCGATCCTGCCATCCGGATGACGCTCGCAAACATTCCATCGCTCGCCGAGCACCGGCTGGAGAATGGTTTGCTCGCTGTCGGAGCGACTGTTTCCCTGACGACCCTGGAGGACTTTTTCAAGAACCGTGTTCCTCAGTTTCACCACATTCTGAAGTTGTTCGGCGCCCCGCAGATCAAGCATGCCGGAACGCTGGCCGGAAATATCGCCAATGCTTCTCCCATCGCGGACACAGTTCCGTTCCTGTATGTGATGGACGCGCAACTGGAGTTGAGCGGAACGGCAGGAACGCGCCTGGTACCGCTGCAGTCGTTCTACCTTGCCTACAAAGTGCTCGATCTGAAACCGGGCGAGATCATCACGCGCATCTTCATCCCCTTGCCCGAACCCGCAAGCAGCGAAAGCATCGACGGCAGGGATGGCGAAGTCCTTCGCCTCTACAAAGTTTCCCGCCGGCGGAATCTGGACATATCCACGGTCACGGCGGCGATACGCATGAACGTCCATGGAGGAAGGATGTCTGATGTCCGCATCGTCTTCGGCGGAGTGGGTCCGATGGTCATTCGCGTTCCACGGACCGAGGCTTCGCTCACCGGCCGCGACTTCTCGCTGGAGGCTTTGCGTGATGCGGGAGAGGTGGCCCGGGAGGAGATCCGGCCGATCGACGACGTGCGCGGATCGGCAGAATTCCGTCGAACGCTCGCCGCCAATCTTCTCCTCAAGTTCTATTATGAAAGCAGCGGATCGCGAACAACGGAAGGCCTGCAGGCGTTCGCATAATCATGGGCTCAGTCGGAAAAAATATCCCGCACGATTCGGCCGCCGGTCACGTCACCGGCGAGTCGGTGTACGTCGACGACATTCCGCCGGTCCGTGGTGAACTGCTGGTCGATTTCTTCTGGACTCGCCACTCGCACGGCCGGATTCGTTCTCTGAACCTTTCCGCTGCCGCTGCCGTTCCGGGAGTAGCCGGGCTTTATACGTACAAAGACCTGCACACGAATCTCTTTGGTCCGATTCTCTGTGACGAATTGCTGCTGGCCGAGGACACGATCGTTTTCATGGGTCAACCGATCGTGGTCATCGCCGCCGAGTCCCGGGAGGCCATCCGGGCTGCGAAACGAGCCATCAGCATCGACGTCGAGGAACTGCCGCCGATCCTCACCATCGACGCGGCCATCGACGCCCGGGAATTCATCGGCGATGAGCATGTGATCAAACGGGGCGATCTCGATCAGGGCTTCGCCGAGGCCGATCACATCCTGGAAGGAGTCTTTCACAACAAAGGGCAGGATCATTTCTATCTGGAGGGTCAGGCGGCCATCGTCTATCCCGGAGAGCATGGCTCGCTCATGATTCACTCGTCCACGCAGAATCCGAGCGAAGTCCAGCACGTCATCGCCGATCTTCTGGGGTTGCGGCAGAACCAGGTGGTCTGCGTGACGAAGAGGATGGGTGGCGCGTTCGGAGGCAAGGAGTGTCAGGCAACACATCCGGCGGCCATGGCCGCGCTGGTGGCCCAGAAGACCAATCGGGCGGCACGGATCGTCTACAACAAGGACGACGACATGCAGGCCACCGGCAAGCGGCACCCCTTCCAGAATAAATACCGCATCGGGTTCACGGCCGAGGGCCGGATCACGGCTATGGATGTTGCGCTGTATTCCGACGGAGGCGCGTTCGCGGACCTCTCCACGGCGGTGATGGGGCGGGCCATGACTCACGTGGACAACGCCTACTTCATTCCGCACGTGAAAATCACCGGGCAGGTCTGCCGCACGCACACTCCTCCGAACACTGCCTTCCGTGGATTTGGCGGGCCGCAGGGGCTGGCCACGATTGAGAGCATCATCGAGGACATGGCCTGCGTGCTCGACCGCGATCCCCTGGACATCCGGCTTCTGAATCTCTACGGAACCGGCGAGCGGAACACCACGCCGTACGGGCAGATCGTGCACCACAACAATCTGCCCAGACTCTTCGATGAACTGATTTCGCGATCGGACTATCGCCGGCGCCGCGAAGCAGTGAGTGAGTTCAATGACCGTTCAGAAACGCACCTGAAAGGCATCTCGCTGACGCCCGTGAAATTCGGGATCTCCTTCAATACGAAATTCCTGAACCAGGCCAATGCCCTGGTGAACGTTTTTCTCGATGGATCGGTCCAGGTGTCGACCGGTGCAACCGAGATGGGCCAGGGCGTGAACACCAAGATCAAGCAGCTCGTGGCAGACGCATTCACCATCGATGCGGAGAAGGTGATTGTCATGGTCACCTCTACCGAAAAGAACAACAACACCTCCGCCACGGCGGCTTCGAGCGCAGCCGATCTGAACGGAAACGCAGCGGTGGACGCCTGCCGCAAGATCCGGGAGCGCATGACGGAGGCCGCCGCAGACTTCATCGCCTCGCTGGAGCCCGACCTGGCCGCGTCCCCGGAGCACATCGTCTTCGAGGAGGCAACGATCTACGACGATCGGCGACCCTCGCGCGTCATGACCTTCCGCGAACTGGTCTGGCAGACCTATCTCCGGCGCCTGAGCCTCGGGGACCGTGGCTACTACGCCACCCCCGGAATCGACTGGGACTGGATCACCGGACGGGGCAACCCCTTTCTGTACTTCACGCAGGGCTGCGCGGCTTCCGAAGTGCTGATCGATCGCTTCACCGGAGAGGTGAAAGTGCTGCGCTGCGACGTGCTCATGGACATCGGCAGGCCGATCAACCCGGGAATCGATCGCGGGCAGATGACGGGTGGATTCATTCAGGGCATGGGCTGGGTGACGACGGAGGATCTGCAGTACTCGGCTGCAGGGGAGTTGCTGTCCCATTCGCCGACGACGTACAAGATACCGAACGTTCAGGACGTTCCGGCGGTGTTCAACGTCGAGTATCTCGACCTCGAAAATCCCGTGAACATTGCTGGAAGCAAAGCCACTGGAGAACCGCCGCTTCTGCTGGCCATCTCGGTCTGGACAGCGATCAAGCAGGCGCTGGCATCCGCGTCGAACGGGGTGACCGAGCTGCGGTTGCCGGCGACGAATGAAGAGATCGTCATGCGTCTGGCGCATTACGCGAAGACGACAAGTCCGACGGTGGCGTGAGTCCGTTCGTTCACCGGGCTGACGCCCGGTGCTACGTGTCTGGCGCCGGCTGACGCCGGCTCGAATGCGCTCGACATGCAATGGGTTGCGTCCTTGCGCGCACACCGGGCTGACGCCCGGTG
>JBDTRY010000190.1:0-7561 GCA_039931435.1 Acidobacteriota bacterium
CGCCGCTTTTTAAGCGACTGCGTCGGGAGGTTGGCCTTCTCATCCCATCTCGCTCTCGCTCGGGATGACGCGTTTGCGAAGCATCGCTTGTTGAATCTCCAGAGCCGATCTCACAGGACGCCATTTGAGTTTCTTACAAGGGAGCAAAGCGACTGAAGGATCTCGTCAGCGAGAATCGCGCTATTCATGGTCGTGGCAACCGGGAGGGTAGAAGAGATCCTTCGCTCGACGCTTCAGGATGACAGGCCGTGGTGGTCGTGTCATCTCCCGCAGCACGGGCGCCTGCGCCGCCAGTCCCGTTGCCGGGAGGCGAGGTAGTCGCGAACCGCTCTTCGCCCGGGAATTGAGACCTCGGTTGCCGGGAAGGCCTCGACGTTTTCGCCGGGTCTGCAACGTTCCATTTCCGAGCCTTGACCCCGGCACTCTTCCGGACTTAGATTTGACCATATGGTTAAACCAGATAGTCAATCAGGGCGCAAACCCGATGAACACAGCGACGACGGCACCGAACAGCGCATCCTCGACGCTGCCGACGAGGTCTTTGTCCGCCGCGGTACCGACGGCGCCCGCATGCAGGAGATCGCCGACGTCGCCGGGGTGAACAAATCCCTGCTTCACTACTACTACCGCACCAAGGAGTTGCTCTCCGAGGCCGTCTTCCGCAAGGCCGCATCACGTTTCCTGCCCGAGGTTGTGCAGATCATGGCCTCCGAGCTGGAGCTGGAGGAGAAGATCGATCGGGCCGTCGACACCTATCTCACCCAGCTTTCCCGCCGCCCTTACCTGCCCGGCTACATCATCGGCGAGCTCACCCATCATCCCGATCGCATGCTCACGATCTTCACTGCGCTGGCCGGCAATCGCATTCAGCGCCTTGTCCTGAAAAAGATTTCCGCGCAGATCGACGCGCGCCTCGAAGCTGGAACCATCGCTCCCATCACCGCGCAGCAGTTTCTGATGAACGTCATCTCCACCTGCGTGTTCCCCTTTGCCGCCCGGCCCATGGTCATCGTGCTTTTCGAATTCGGGCCGCGCGGTTTCGATCGGTTCATCGAGCAGCGCCGGAAGGAGCTTCCGATGTTTTTGAAAAGGGCCTTGCGTCCATGAAGCGATTCCTCCTGGTACTGGCTGTCTCGATCTCCGCGACGCCGGTGATCCTGGCCCAGAATCCTCTCGATCTGCGCACCGCACAGAATCTCGCGGCCAGCGCCGATCCGCGCCTCCGGCAGCTGCAATTGGAAGCGGATCAGTCGCAGCTTCGTCTCCAGGACATTGCCATGGAGCGGCGGCCGTCCCTCTCCGTGGAAAGCCACGCGCAGTACCAGTCCGAGACGGTGGAATTGCCTTTCGCCGCGCCGGGTAGAGCGTCGCCCCAGGCACCGAAGGACTCCTACGACGCTTCGATTCTCGTCGATCAGCCGCTTCTCGATCCATCGCGGAAGGCGAGAATCGCCGCCGAGCGGGCCCGCCTCGCCGAGTCGCAGGCCCGCATCGGAACGGCGCTCTATGCGCTGAGGCGTGAGGTGAACGAAGCGTTCTTCACCGCCGCCGAGTTGCAGGAGCGGGAGGCTCGTGTCGGGGAGACGATCAAAGATCTCGAAGCACGGCTGCATGAAGCAAAACTTCGCGTCGATCAGGGAGTGGCGCTTCCCAGCGAAGGGGCCGCGATCGAGATCGCCCTGCTGCAACGTCGCCAGGACGTCAGCGAACTTCGCGCCAACCGCCGCGCAGCGCTGGCCCGTCTTTCCGAGCTGAGCGGAAGAGCGCTGGCGATCGACGATCCTCTCATCCTTCCTACGCTAACGGCGGAGTTCACAGAGACTCGCGCCAGCGCCGAGACGCTGCGGGTGCGGCCGGAGTTCGCACTGTACGACCGCACACGCGATCGCCTCGAAGCGCAGAAGAATCTCACCCTCTCCGAACAGCACGCGCGAGTCTCGGCGTACGGCCGCGCCGGTTACGGCAAGCCGGGCCTGAACTTTCTCGCCGATGACTTCCACCCCTACGCTCTCGCCGGTATCCGGCTGCAGTGGAGGCCGTGGGACTGGGGAAAATCCGAACGCGAGCGGAAAGTCCTCGCGCTGCAGCAGGAAGCCAGCAGGGCCGACGAGGAGGCCTTCGCCCGCTCGCTGGATCGTTCTATCCAGACCGATCTCGCCGCGGTCGATCGTCTGAACGAAAGCATCGCCACGGACGAGCGCATCGTTGCACTCCGTGAGCTGATCGCGGGCGAGACCGGCGCGCGCTACGACGAACATGTCGTTACGGCCGCCGAGTACATCGACAAGCAGACCGACGTGCTTGAAGCGCGCCTGGCAATCGCCGGACATCGTCTGGAGCTGGCCCGAGCGCAGGCCAACGTTCTCAATCTTCTCGGAGTGGAGATTCGCTGATGCAATCAATGATGCAATCCATGATGCAATCCATGATGCGGCCAACGATCACGTCGTGCCTCATTCTCTTTGTCGCCTTCAGCGGCGGCTGCCGCAAAAAGGCCGAACCTGATGCGTACGGAAACGTGGAAGCGACCGAAGTCGTCGTAGGCGCCGAGTCCAGCGGGAAAATCGAGACCTTCCGACCCCACGACGGCGCCCGGCTGTCCGCGGGCGAGATCGTGGGAACGATCGACACCACGTCGCTCGGTCTGCAGCAGCAGGAAGTGACGGCCGGGAGCGCCGCCTCCGCCGACCGTCTCGGTGAAGTGGCCAGTCAGATCGACGCTCTGCAGGTGCAGCACACCATCGCCCGTCGTGCCTTCGAGCGAACACGCCGGCTCTATCGACAGCACGCTGCCACTGCGCAGCAACTCGATCAGACCGAACGCGACTACCGCGTCCTCGGGGAACAGATCGAGGGCGCACGTTTCCAACAGCAGGCCATTCAGAAGGAGATCGACGCCGCGCAGTCCCGCGTGGCGCAGGTCAACGAACGCATCTCCAGGGGAGCGATCCGCAATCCTATCGACGGCACCGTTCTGGCCACCTACGTCGAACCGGGCGAAGTGACGCAGACCGGCCAGCCGCTCTACCGCATCGCCGACCTTCGCAACGTCGAAGTGCGCGCCTATGTTACCGAGACTCAGCTCGCCGCCGTTCACATCGGTCAGCAGGCGCAGGTGACCGTCGACACCGGAGCGAACAATCGCACTGTCGTGAACGGAACCGTCGAGTGGATTTCCTCGGACGCCGAGTTCACTCCCACGCCGATTCAGACGCGCGAGGAGCGAGCCAGTCTCGTCTACGCCGTGAAAATCCGCGTGTCCAATCCCAATGGCATTCTGAAGCTGGGGATGCCGGCTGACGTGGACTTTCCCGGTCAGATCGCATCGCCATGAGCGAGCTCGCCACACCGGTCCGGGCGGAGCGCGTCGTCAAGCGCTTCGGAGAGACGACCGCCCTCGACGACGTCTCCTTCGAAGTGCGGGCCGGCGAGATCTTCGGTTTCATCGGCCCTGACGGCGCAGGCAAAACGACGCTATTCCGCATCCTGGGCACGCTCCTCATTCCCGATTCCGGCTCGGTTCGTGTTCTCGGAGGCGATGTCGTCACGCAGCTCTGGGACATCCGTCCTCGGCTCGGTTACATGGCCGGACGCTTCTCGCTCTACCCCGACCTCAGCGTCGAGGAAAACCTCCGTTTCTACGCGTCGGTTTTCGGTACGACGATCAAGGCCGAATACGAGCGGATCAAACCCATCTATTCGCAACTGGAGCCGTTCAGGAAGCGTCGCGCCGGCGCACTCTCCGGAGGAATGAAACAGAAGCTGGCGCTCTCCTGCGCTCTCGTCCATCGTCCGGAGCTGCTCCTCCTCGACGAGCCCACCACCGGCGTCGACGCCGTATCGCGACGGGAGTTCTGGGATCTCCTCAGCGACTTGAAAGCGGGCGGTTTGACCATCGTCGTCTCCACACCGTACATGGACGAGGCGGATCGCTGCGATCGGGTGGCACTGATCGACAAGGGTCGAATCCTGGCCACCGATGTCCCGGCGAAAGTCGCAGCATCGTTCGACCGTCCGCTGCTGGCCGTGCGCACGGGCCGGCGCTATCCGGCGCTGCTGGCCCTCCGCCAGTTTCCGCACGTGCACTCTGTCTTTCCCTTCGGCGATGAGCTTCATTACACGGACGAGCGAAGGGACCGGAACCCGGGCGAGATCGCGAACGACGTTCGCGAATTTCTCGGCATCCGAGGGTTCGAGGCGGAGGTCAGGCGAGCGACGCCGTCGATCGAAGACACGTTCATGGAGCGCCTGGCGTGACCGGCGATAGGACGCACGGCGTTACTCGCGACGTGACCCGCGGCGTTACCCGCGACGTGACCCGGGACGTGACCGACGAAGAAAAGGTCATTCAGGCCAGGGAGCTGACCCGTACCTTCGGCACTTTCACCGCCGTCGATCACATCACCTTCGACGTCGGCAAAGGCGAAGTCTTCGGATTCCTCGGGGCCAACGGAGCGGGGAAGACCACGGCCATCCGCATCCTCACCGGCCTTCTGGCGCCGAGCAGCGGCAGCGCGCGTGTGGCGGGATACAACGTGGCCACCGAGAGCGACTCCATCAAACAATCCATCGGCTACATGAGCCAGCGCTTTTCGCTCTACGACGATCTCACCGTGCGTGAAAACGCCACACTCTATGGCGGCATCTATGGACTGACCAACCGCGAGATCCGTGAGCGCATCAAGGCCATGCTCGAGCGGTTGCAGTTCACGCATGCCGCCGATACCCGCGTGAAGTCGATCCCGCTCGGGTGGAAGCAGAAACTGGCCTTCTCGGTGGCCCTTCTGCACCGTCCTCGCGCGGTCTTTCTCGACGAGCCCACGGGCGGCGTCGATCCCGTCGTGCGGCGGCAGTTCTGGGAACTGATCTACGAGACCGCGCACGAGGGCACGACCGTCCTGGTGACGACGCACTACATGGATGAAGCCGAGTACTGCGACCGCATCTCCATCATGGTCGAAGGCCGTATCGAAGCCCTCGGTACACCGGCGGAACTGAAGAAGCAGTTTCGCGTGGATTCCATCGACGAGGTCTTCGTCCGGCTGGCACGGCCGGCCGAAGCGGGGGCGGGACGATGAAAGCGCTTCTCGGTCTGCTGCGCAAGGAAGCGCTGCACATCATTCGCGATCGCCGTACGTTGACCGTTCTCCTTCTGCTGCCGGTCGTGCAGGTGATCATCTTCGGGTACGCCATCCGCACGGACGTCGACAACGTCCGTCTGGCCATCGTCGATCCCGCCCCTGATTTCATGACCCTCCGCCTGCGCAACCGCTTCACCGCGGCGGGAAGGTTCCGCACCGTGGCCGTCCTGCGCAACGAGCGTGAACTGGACAGCCTTTTCCAGAAGGGCACGGCGCAGGGGGCGATCCTCTTCGAGCCCCGCTTCGCCGAACGCCTCGGGCGGGGCACGACGGCGCACCTCATGATCATTACTGACGCCACCGAGCCGAACACGGGCACGATCATTCAGAACGATATCGCCAGCGTCATCCAGCAGTTCGAGCGCGAGCTCGGCGCGCGCAGCGGAGCGCTGCAGATCGTGCCCCGGGTACGGCTGCGCTTCAATCCCACGGCGGAGAGCAAGAACCTCTTCGTGCCCGGTCTGATGGCCTTCGTCCTGACGATGATCTCCTCGTTGATGACCGCCATCACCATCACCCGGGAGAAGGAAACGGGGACGATGGAGACGCTGCTCGTCTCGCCGCTGCGGCCGTGGCAGATCATCGTCGGCAAGGTCGCCCCCTACGTGATCATCGGATTCGTGGGTGTCGTGGGGGTGCTCATCGAAGCGGGTCTGATTTTCAAGGTTCCTATTCAGGGAAGTCTTTTGCTCCTGCTGGGGGAGGGCTTGATTTACATTCTGGTGTCGCTCTCGATCGGCGTGCTGATCTCGTCGCGGACCTCCAGCCAGCGCGTGGCCATGATGGCAGCACTGCTGGGAACGATGCTGCCGACGATGATGCTCTCCGGTTTCATTTTCCCAGTGGACAGCATGCCCGTCGTTCTGCGCTGGGTCTCGAACATTGTCCCGGCGAAATGGTTCGTGATCATCGCCCGGGGAATCATGCTCAAGGGAATCGGCCTGACCTACCTCTGGCAGGAGACACTGATTCTTCTGGGCATGTCGCTGGTGCTGCTCGTTCTGAGCACGCGCTCGTTCTCGGAAAGGCTGGAATAGATGCGGCGCATGGTCTTTCTGGCGCGCGCCGAGGTCCTGCACATCGTGCGGGACAGAACGACGATGGCCCAGATCCTGGTGGTGCCCGTGCTGCAGTTGCTGGTGCTGGTGAATGCAGCCACTTTCGTCGTGCGCAACACGGCCGTGGCTATCGTCGATTACGACCACACAGCGACATCGCGCGGCCTGATCAACCGCGTGGCGGCCTCGGGAAACTTCCGCATCGACGAGCGCTCCCTGTCCATGGAGCAGGCCAACGAGAAGCTGCTCGACGGCGCGGTAACGATGGTGGTGACCATCCCGCGCGATTTCGAAAAATCGCTGGTGCGAACGGGCGTGGCGCCCGTGCAGCTCATACTGAACGCCGAAAAAGGTTCGGCGGCGGGCATCGTCAGCTCCTACATGGTCAGCATTCTCGGGAACTACTCCCGCGAGCTGGGTGCGGAGTTGCATCCTCGCAAGAGAATCGTGCAATCTCTCCGCTCGGACGTTCCTCCGCAGAGGGGGGAGCCGCGCATCGACGTGCGCCGCCGAGGCTGGTACAACGCCAGCCTGAATTACAAGCACTACATGGTGCCCGGCGTGCTGGTGGCGCTGGTGACGCTGATCGGCACCTTGCTCTCGGCGCAGAACATCGCCCGGGAGAAGGAGCTGGGCACGCTCGAGCAGTTGAACGTTACGCCGATCACGCGCGCGCAGTTCATCGCCGCCAAGCTCCTGCCGCTCTGGGTGCTTGGTCTTGTCGATCTGACCATCGGTCTCGTCGTGGGAAAGCTGGTCTTCGACATTCCCATGCGCGGCAGTCTGCTCCTGCTCTTCGCCGTGGCGGCCATCTACCTCGTCGTGGCCCTGGCCGTCGGTCTGCTCATCTCCACGATCGTGGAGACCCAGCAGCAGGCCATGTTCGTGACCTTCTTCATCATGACCGCCTACCTTCTGCTGAGTGGACTCTTCACGCCGATCGACAGCATGGCCCCGTGGGTGCAGGTGGTCTCGCGCATCAATCCCGTGCGCTGGTTCATCACCATCTCCCGGGCCATTCTGGTGAAGGGCGCCGGGCTCACCGAGCTGGCCGTCCCGTTCGCCACGCTCCTCGGATTCGCCGCCGTCACCCTGACCATCGCCGTCCTCCGCTACCGCAAGACAACGGAGTAGGTCCCTCCCTTCTCCCCGCGGGAGAAGGTGGCCCGAAGGGCCGGATGAGGGTCTCTGTCTTTTTCTCGCACTTTGTGCCACCAAAATGCTGTTCAGCGTCACTCATGGCATCCACGTGGGAAGCAATCCACGCGGTTCCCTCTGCCGTCTCTCGCACCAGCCGGTTCCCGTTCCCCTAGCCCGGATTATTCACGGTGATCGGGAAGAGCCGGGCGACGGCGGTCAGAG
>JBDTRY010000191.1:0-7524 GCA_039931435.1 Acidobacteriota bacterium
GTTCAATTCGTTTGAAAAGGGAGATTTTGTGAAAAAAGTGTTTGCAGGCATCTTTGCTCTCGCCCTCAGCGGGCCGGTTTTCGCGCAGACGGCGCCCGCTCCGGTCACTGCCGCTCCGAAGACCGCCAAGGTCGAAGCGAAAAAAGAAACGGATCCGGTCATCATCAAGTGGGGAGGCCGGGAAATTCATCAGTCAGAGCTGGACGCTGCGCTCAGTACGTTGCCCGCTCAATACCAGGCTGCCGCACGCGGTGCCGGTAAGAGGGCTTTCGCCGAGGACTACTTGCGGATGAAGATGCTCGCGTCGGAGGCGGAAAAGAACGGTCTGGACCGCGACCCGGAAGTGAAGGCGCAGCTTCAGTTGATGCATGACAACGCTCTGGCCAACGCCCAGCTCAATCGGCTCGAGGAATCCATCAACATCCCGGATGCCGAAGTGCAGAAGTATTACGACGATCACAAGAAGGACTACGAGCAGGTCAAGGCCCGTCACATCCTGATCGCCTTCACCGGCAGCGACGCCAATCGGCCGGAAAAGGCTCAACTGACCGAGGAACAGGCCAAAGCGAAGGCTGATGCGATCCGCTCTCAGATCGCCAGGGGTGAAGATTTCGCCAAGCTGGCCAAGACCGAATCCTACGATGTAGGTTCCGGACTGCAGGGAGGCGACCTGGGGACGTTCCGGCGCGGGCAGATGGTGCCGGAGTTCGAGAACGCCGCCTTCGGGACGAAAGTCGGTGACGTCAGCCCGGTCTTTCGTACGAAATACGGCTATCACATTCTTCAGGTCCAGGAGCGCACGACGACGAGCGTCGCCGAGGCTCACGATCAGATCGTGAAGCAGCTCAAACAGGACAAGCTCACACAGGTCCTCGAACAGATGAAGAAGGATTCGGCGGCAACCTTCGATACCACGTACTTCGACGGACAAGCAAAGGACCAGCCAAAAGCACAGTAGCAGCGGATGCGAGTGATTTCATTCCCGGACACCGGCGCTGAGCCGCTTGCAACGGCACTCCCGGTGTGGCGCCGGGGGATGTAGAAGAGATCCTCCGCTCGACCTTCAAATCGAATGGCAGGCCAACAGGCGTTCCCCCCTCTTTGAAGGCCGGCCGCTGTTGCACGCGCGGGAGATCCCTCGCTTCGCTTCGGATGACACTTTGCTTGTAGTCTGCTTCCAGAGCAGCCGGGACCCCAGGTGTGGGGCCGCTGCTCTTTTGTTGTCTTCTGGCTCCGGCCGGGCCTCTGCTGCTATTGTTACTCCCTATGGAAATTCCTTCTCGCGTTGCCATCTTCAACACAATTCTCGAAATCAAGGGCAAGCAGGGCACACTCATTGCCATCGATGAGCGAGGCTATTTCGAGGTCTCGATGGATGTGAGCGGCAAGTTGCACACTGTGCTCTTCCCGATCGACCAGACGGTCCTGATATTCAACGAGCCCCTGGCCCAGGTGGTCGCGGACTTCGAAGTGGAACGCTAGGGATCCCGGAAAGAGCCGATCGGTTGCCTTCCGACAGGCCGCTCCGGCCGTGCTACTCAGGCTTGTCCGGCTTTTTCCCGAAGACGTAGGAAATGGCAATGCCGAACAGGTAAAGAAGGATCATGGGTACGGCCAGCGCGCTCTGCGTGACCATGTCCGGGGTGGGGGTGATGACGGCGGCGATGATGAAGATCAGCACCACGGCGTACTTAAACTTCGAGAGCAGGAATTGCGGCGTGACGATGCCGAAGATCGACAGGAACAGGATCAATACAGGGGTTTCGAACACCAGGCCCATTCCCAGGATCAGTTTGCTGGAGAAGTCGAAATAGTCATCGACCGTGATGACCTGCTTGAACCCCGATCCCATCTCCACGAAGAATTTCGCTGCCATGGGCAGGACGACGCGATATCCGAAGTATCCACCGATTAAGAAAAAGAGCGTGGCGAAGAGGATGAAGGGCAGCGACATTCGCTTTTCGCGAGGGTAGAGTCCGGGAGCGATGAAGAGCCAGAGCTGCCAGAGGATGATGGGTGAGGCCACGAAGATCCCGGCGAAGAAAGCCACTTTCATGTAAAGAAAGAATGGGGTGGTGACGCTGGTGAAAGCGAGCTTGTCTCCCGGGGGCAGAAACTGCACGAGGGGATGCTCGAGCCAGGCGTAAATCTCGCGAGCGTAGTTCCAGCACGCCAGGAAAGCGACGGCCAGCGAGACGATCGAGTAGAGGAGGCGTCTGCGAAGATCCTCGAGGTGCTCGAGGAATGACATTGTGGGCAGGCCTGGATCGTCTGAATCGAGCCTGGAGCTCTCCAGGGTATCGGCCTCCGCCATTGATTACTTTCGCTCGACGTTGCCGATTTCAGGCGGCGGGGCGGCAGGAGTGACGCTGCGGGTCTCCTCGATCCGCACTTCTTCTTCGAGGGTGTGCTTCAGCTCGTTGGTGGCCCGTTTGAACTCTCCCAAAGCCTTTCCTATCGAGCGGCCGATCTCGGGAAGCTTTTTGGGCCCGAAGACGATGAGCGCCACGGCGAAAATCATCATCAACTCAGGAAACCCCAGCGAACCGAACATAGCGGCCTCTTTTCTCCCTCAGTGGCAACGAGAATGTGAACAGTGCTCTCCGGGTGAATACTCCCCGTTATAATCGGGTTTAGCAAGGATACTTATGGCCCAGATAGAACGTGCAAAGAAGTGGACGTTTTCCATGACCATGCTGGTCACCCTGATCGGAGCGACGCTGGTCGGGGGAATCTATGGCGAGCGCGTTTTCGGAGCGCCCGTTCGAGGCGAGCTTCAGAACCGTTTGAAAGAGTATACGGATCTGCTCTCAGCGGCCTCCTACTGGTCCGCCGAGGAAGTGGGATCGGACAAGCTCGTGTACTCATCGATCGAGGGAATGATGCGCACTCTTGATCCCCACTCGAACTTCCTCGAGCCCACCGATTACGAAGAGATGCAGGACCGCCAGAAGGGTACGTTCTACGGCCTGGGCATTCTGGTAACGAAGCGAAACGATCAGGTCACGGTCATCACTCCGCTGGAAGGGACACCGGCCGCTCGTCTCGGCATCAGGGCCGGCGATGTTATTTCCGAAGTGGAGGGAACCAAGACCAGTGAGCTCACACTCGACGAAGTCGTTCGCAAGCTCAAGGGACCGAAGGGCACACCGGTAAGCATCAAAATCGTTCGTGTGGGTATGACCGAACCCATCCCGCTGACGATTGTGCGGGAAGCGATTCCCACGAATTCCATCTCGAACATGCTCATGATCCGGCCCGGTGTCGGGTACATCCGCATCAAGGACTTCACCTACACGACGGTCCGGGAACTCGATGACGCCATCGCCAAACTTCGCGGTCAGGGAATGGAGAAACTCATTCTCGACCTGCGCCTGAACCCGGGCGGTCTTCTCGATGCCGCGGTCGGAGTTTCAGATCACTTCATCGACAAGGGCGAAATGATCGTCTACACGAAGGGCCGCACTCCGGACTCCTTTCAGGAGTACACCGCCCCCGGGAAATTCGATCGGGTGAACGTCCCTCTGGTCGTGCTCATCAACCGCGGCACGGCCTCGGCGTCGGAGATCGTAGCTGGTGCCATTCAGGACCACGATCGCGGTCTGCTCGTCGGCGAGACGAGTTGGGGCAAGGGGCTGGTGCAGAGCGTCTACAACCTTCCCTACGGGGCCGGCCTGGCTCTGACGACGTCCAAGTACTACACCCCATCCGGGCGCAACATTCAGCGGGATTACAGCTCGTTCTACGACTACTACGTTGCCGAGGAGCCGGAGGGCGACTCAGGCAAGATGGATCTAAAGGATCGGCAGGTGTTCCGCACCGACACCGGGCGCAAAGTTTACGGCGGCGGCGGAATTACTCCCGACGTGATCGTGCGGCCGCGGGAACTATCCCGACTCGTGCAACTTCTGGAAGTTCGTGGCGCAATCTTCGACTTCGCGGTTCGCTACGATGCCGCGCATTCCGACCTGACGCGAACGATCGAGATCACCCCTTCCATCATGGACGAGTTTGTCAAATTCGCTGCGGGGAAGGGAATCGCCAGCGCGGATGAAATCCGCAAAGCGATGGTTTCGGGGCCAGATCGCGATTACGTGGAGCGATCCATCAGAGCGGAGATTGTTGCCGCCAAATTCGGCTACGAGGCTTCCTACCCTATCCGGCTGCAGGCGGATGACCAGGTGCTGAAGGCACTCGAGCTGCTTCCGCAGGCGCAGCAGCTGGCGGTTGCGGCGGAGCAGGCTCACGCCCGACAGAGCGCCGTGGCACCGGTCGAGCACGTGCCTGCGCGTGCCGCGTCAGAATCGCCCCGTTCAAATCAGTGATCCCCGCGAGCCCCTTCCGGCCCGCGGCGAATCTTCGTTGCGTTGACATACCGGAAAGCCGGTGCTACCTTTTCGCCGCTTTCCAATCAGGTGCGCCGGAGTTCGGAGCACCTGCCCGGAAAGCAGCGACACTGCCGCGTTTCCACGCGGCCAGGAGAATCATAGATTGATGGCAAATCTCGGAAAGAAATACACCTGTTACAGCTGCCACACCAAGTTCTATGATCTGGGGAAACCGCTGCCGATCTGTCCGAAGTGCGGTGCCAATCAGCATGAGGGCGAAGAAACTCCCAGCTATACTGGCCGTGGAAAGTCAGCGGCGAAGCTCGCAGCGCCGGTAATCGCGGCGCCGGAGTTCGAAGAGCCCGAGGAATTTCCTGCCGAGGAAGAGGGCGTTGAAGCACTCGGCGAAGAAGAACCGGAAGTGGCCGAAGAACTCGAAGAGGATGAGTAGTCTGAACAGGAAAGCAAAGTGGCGCCAGGCGTCGCGAGGAGTGCAGATGAAAAAACGTACCGGAACTTCGTCGTCAGGCGTTGCCACAGCCGGGTTGCTTCTTGGCTGTCTTGGTGTGCTGATCGTAGCCCTGGTGATCTTTGCCTTGTTCGGTGTCGGTACGTACAACCGTCTCGTGAAACTTGACGAGGGAGTGAAGTCGCAATGGGCCCAGGTAGAGAACGTCTACCAGCGCCGTTTCGACCTGATTCCGAATCTCGTGCGCACCGTGCAGGGCTCAGCGAACTTCGAGAAGTCGACCCTTCAGGCGGTGGTCGAGGCGCGTGCCCGCGTCGGACAGGTCACCGTGCCGGCCGGGGCTCCAGGGATTACTTCAGGAACCCCTGACAATCCGCAGTCCTTCCAGCAGTTCGAGGCGGCGCAGGCCGGCCTTTCGGGCGCCCTGTCGCGATTGCTCGTCGTGGTGGAACGGTATCCCGACCTGAAGTCGAACCAGAACTTTCTCGAGTTGCAGTCGCAACTGGAAGGGACCGAGAACAGAATCGCAGTGGAGCGCCGGCGCTACAACGAAGTCGCTCAGGGTTTCAACGCCGCCGTAAGGACATTTCCCGCAAGCATCATCGCAGGCATGACGGGGTTCAAACAGAAGGCTTACTTCCAGTCGCAGGCTGGTGCCAATCAGGCACCCGAGGTAAATTTCGATTTCGGCACGACCGCTCCGGCACAGATACCCACCGCGCCGGCAACAACTACGGTCACCACCTCAACCGCGACCACGACCCGCTAGGCTGAGCGTGGGCGCCGGACGATGCTCCGAGGCCGGGGCGCGAGCCATTTCTAGGTTCCGGGCGACGGATTCGAAACAGAATCCATCGCTTGCTGAACCTTGTCGTCTAGCCGGGGTTTCCAGATTCATTGCTGCCCTTCTTGTGCTCCTACTGACGGCATCCGCGTTTGCGTCGCTTCCCATCCCTCCCGCTCCGACGCAGTGGGTCACCGATAGTGCGGGAATCCTTTCAGCGTCAGATCGCGATGCACTGAATTCCAGACTGCGCGAGTTCGAGCAACGCTCGGGTACGCAGTTCATCGTCTACATCCTCCCCACCCTCGATGACGAGGCGCTCGAGGACTTCACGATCAGAGCCGCCGAGAAGTGGAAGGTCGGCCAGAAAAAATACGACAACGGGCTGATCCTCTTCGTTTTCATACAGGAGAAGCGTCTTCGCATTGAGACCGGTTACGGGCTGGAACCGAAAATTACAGATTCCTTCGCTTCCGACATTGTACATAGCGTGATCCCGCCCTACTTTGGAGCTGGCAGGTACGCGGCCGGACTGAATGCGGCCGCCGACCAGATCATCGCTCGAATCGAAGGCAACGGCGCGCCCGGAGAGGCGCAGCCTGCCTCTCGCCCCTCCGTACAGGCTCGTCCACTGGCGTTCGGAGACATCGTTCCCCTCATCATCATCCTTCTCGTTTTCATCTTTTTCGTGGCTCCCCTATTGCGACGGGGAGGTTGCGGCTGCGGAGGCTGTTTCCCGATCTTTCCTATGGGGGGAGGCGGAATGACTTTTGGAGGCGGCGGCGGAGGGTGGGGTGGAGGCGGTGGCGGATTTGGTGGCGGCGGTTTCTCCGGCGGTGGTGGAGGCTTCGGCGGCGGCGGAGCGAGCGGAGGCTGGTGATGAAGTACAAAGAATTCGTCGCTTCGCTGGATCAACTGGCGATCGTCGAGGCCATCAAACGTGCCGAACACCGTTGCTCGGGTGAAATCCGCGTGCACGTTCAGCCGAAGTCATGGGGTGGCGAGATTCGTCAGGTGGCCCAGAAAACCTTCGAACGCCTGGGGATGACAAAGACTGCGCAACGGAACGGCATTCTCCTCTTCATCGCCGCGGACGAGCAGAAGTTTGTGATCCTGGGGGACCAGGGAATTCACAAGCGCGTACCTCCCGATTTCTGGGAAAAGGTTGTTTCCAGAATCGGGATTAGCTTCAGAGAGGGACGATTCACCGAAGGTATCGTTGCTGCGATCGACGACGCGGGCGCCCTGCTTGAACTGCACTTTCCGTATGAGAGGACCGACGTCGACGAGTTACCAAACGAGATCAGCTTCAGTGAGGAGCCCCGAGACGACGAATAAGACGGATCACCCGCTGGTGCCGGTCGTCATCGCCGCAGGATCGAATCTCGGAGATCGGGAGTGGCACCTGCGCCGGGCAGTCCATCGTTTGCGCGGAATGATCTCGGTTGTCAGGGTCAGTTCAATCTACACCGCTGCTGCGGTGGACTCACCGCGTGACGCCCCCGACTTTCTGAACCTCGTTCTGGCGGGAGTGACGCAAACGGCCGCTGCACCCCTTCTAGACGGACTGAAGCGGATCGAGCAAGGCCTCGGCCGGCGCCGCGGTGTCCGAAACGCTCCGCGCATCATCGATCTCGACCTGATCTTTTACGGGGGAGTGATCATTCGCGAACGAGGGCTGCAGATTCCGCATCCCCGATATCGAACGCGAGAATTCGTCCTGGCGCCGCTGAGGGACCTCGCCCTGCCCTGGGTCGATCCGAGCACGGGAGCGCAGATCACGTCGTTGCGGGGAGAAGGGATTGTAAGGCGGGGAGACTCTATCGGTGCGATCCGCCCGTAAATCCGCCCGACAGCACAGGACGGGCTCGGAGCGTCTCTCCAGCGTAGGCACGGAGGAGCGGGTAAGGATTCAGTGCTTCTTCGTCCTCGATCACTCCGAA
>JBDTRY010000192.1:0-7471 GCA_039931435.1 Acidobacteriota bacterium
TTGCCAACCTCGGCTACATCGTGCATCGAGAGTCCGGAACCGCCCTCGTGAACAGAGCACCGGCGTTTGCCATGATGCTCTACACCATGCCAGTGACCTTTCTTCTGGCATTCGCGCTCGGGTTGATCCCGCTGGCTATTGCGCTCCGAGGGCGCAGACCTGCCGCCATTCTCGTCACATGCTGGATCGCAGTCGTTGGCGGCAGACTGGTGTTGCCGGGTGCAGTAAATTTCGATGGCGTGCGGCACTTTCTGGAGCTGTTCCCGCCCATGGCTCTCGTCGGAGGAAACGGCATTCAATGGATTTCCCGGAAGATCACCAGTGCCCGAGGCTCTCATGCAACGGGGCAGATCTTCCGGGTGGCCATCACCGCTCTCCTGCTGGTGCCGGTCCTGACAGCGACCGCGTTCGTTCATCCGTTCGAGGCAACGTACTGGAATTTCGTCGCCGGTGGTCTGCGCGGCGCCATGATGCGAGGCTTGCCTCAGGCCAGTGACTACTGGGCGGCCAGCTATCGGCTCGGGCTGCGATGGCTGGATGTCAATGCTCCCCACGGTTCGATCCTGGCCGTTCCGGTGGCCGAGCACACGGTGCGGATCGTCGCACCTTACCGGCTTCGATCCGACATCGGACTTGTCCATTTGACGAACGCCTGGAGTCCTCGAATCAACCGTGCCGCGCTCGAGGAGCTGCGACGGTCAAGTGTGACCCGGCCCGTCTACGTGATGTTTGTCCTTCGCCGAGAATGGACAAACGAATTGATGCTTGAGTGTATGCGTGGTCTTCAGCCTGCAGTGACCTGGCAGGTCGACGGAGCTCCGGTGCTGGTCATCTACCGTTACCAGCGGGCAGAGGCTGTGGGGGATTCGCTTTCGCGCCAGCCGGCTCTGTCAGAACGTCCTGAAGCGATCGCTTCGAGGGAAAACGATCGGTAGCGGATGGGGCGAA
This sequence comes from Acidobacteriota bacterium, assembly GCA_039931435.1. Classification (GTDB taxonomy): domain Bacteria; phylum Acidobacteriota; class Thermoanaerobaculia; order Gp7-AA8; family Gp7-AA8; genus JBDTRY01. Next base: position 949 of record JBDTRY010000192.1, read on the forward strand.
GGTGATTTCGCCTCGGGCCTGACTCGCAGCACGAACAGGGGGACTCCTCCGTTTTCAAAAACAGTTTCCGGCGAAAGAACGTCTCCCATATCTCTCAGAAACGGACAGTCACGTTCCGAGCCGGAAACGAGAACATATTCGATCGGCAGTGCGCGGAGCATCAGCCGCGTCTGGGCCGGATCGGTTCGGCAAGAGGTCCAATGGAAGTTAGCCTTGCTGTAGACCGACAGAATCTGGGCCTTCGTCGTCATGACGACAGGAGACGGCACGTGCCGGTCGAGCCAGTTCATGGCCTCTCTCTCGGCGGGTGCCAGACCCTCTCCGGCGGGAACGGGCCATGAGGCGATCAGACGCGCGCCGGTCAGGATCGAGAGGACCGCGAAGGTGATCGCAATCAAACGAAACCACCGTCCGCCACGGGCCAGCGTCCAGACCAGAGCGGGACACAGCACGAACAGGAAGGGAAGAGAATGGCGCTCACCATACAGCCAGCGACTCTCGGGAGCAGATTTATAGAGAGCAAGGGCGCCGGTTGAAGCGATCCCCGCCATGACCAGCGTTGAGGCCATCAGCCACACGCCCGGATCCCGGCTGCGATTGAGAACGGTAGCGTCTCGCCGAGCTTTCCCTTGATAGAGAACTCCGATAATCAAGGCCAGCGGAAGTACAAAGACAACCGCCCCGAAAGAGCCAAAGTACGAGTCACTGGCCGCCGGATCGAAGGCGTGAAGCAATCCTCCTATCACGTGAAACATCCTCGCGGATGTCGAGTCAGACTGAACCCACTGAGCGAATTCAGGGAGCTTCACTCTTTGCAGCCGGACTCGTGAGATGTGGAACATCCATGGAAGCGTCACCAGGCAGGCGGTGCTCACGTAAAGCACGAACCCGACCCTGAATCTCCGATGAAAGCATGCGGCGAGGAAAAGGACCAGAACAGAGGCCAACAGGACGACCACCATTTGAAAGCGAGCCAGAAATGACAGACCGGCCAGAAAGCCGCTTCCAACGCTCCACACGGCAACTGGAAGCCGGTCGTTGAGGTCCAGAGCCAGAACTGCCGCCAGACCAGTAAAGAACGCCAGACCCTCCGTGTATGGATAGACAGTGCACTCGAAAAAAATGAAGTTGAGGCCGAAAAGAAGCACTACCAGATGACCCGCGTCGAAGACATCCTCGCCGTAACGAAAGACGGGCACTGGGTTTCCGCTCATTCGGACCGAGAGACGCGTGGTGATGACGTAGAAAAGAATCAGATTCAGGATGTAAAAGAGTTGCGGAAGATAATTCGCGGCGAAATAGAGCCCGGTAAGTCGGGCCGTGTATCCAAGAAGTAGCGGCCAGAGCGGGTAGAGGTCATAGGCCTGCGGCAGAGGATTGAGCCCGTTGAAGTAGAGCGAAACCCTCGTCGACAGCCCGTCGCCGTCCGCCACGAACCGGGCTACCTGCATGTAGAAGCTGGAATCAACCTCGAACGGGCCGTTCCCTGTTCGATATGAAAGATGCAGAAATGCCAGCGGCAGAATCAGCAGCGCCAGTATGAAGATGCGGCGCTTCCCCTGGCGCGCGCTCTCATTCGGGGCGGTGACGATGCTCATCCTGGAAAGCCTTCAACTGTCACCCATGTCTCCGGCGATCGCTGCATGACGTGGGAGATGTATGCATGCAAACAATTCAATCGTAGCACCCGTCGGGAATGAAGGTGTTCCCACGGTCATCCCGAGCCGACCAACAGCGGGGGCGCTGAACCAGAGGGAAGAAACTATGAGCGCCGTCATCCCGAGCGAGAGCGAGGGACCCCAGTGGATGGGGGGCACGATCCCTGGGGCGCTTGCCACCCGCCCCTCTGGGGTTCCTCGCTCACGCTCGGAATGACGCGTTTGCGAGGCATTGCTTGGGGAATCTTCAGAGCCGAAGTCACATGACTGAATGTGAGTTTCTTGCAAGCGAGCGCCGCGAACTTGTCATCCCGAACGAGCGGAGCGAGGAGGGATCTCCCGCTCGTGCAACGACCCCGCGAGTTTCACAGGAGATCCCTCGCCTTCGGCTTCGGGATGCCACGTCTGTTTGTTTGAGGTGATGATCGCCACAGCCGCATCAACACGGATTCACCCCTCCATTCTGCGTGAGTTTCTTACAAGCGAACCAACAGCGGGGCGCTGAACCAGAGGTAGGAAACTATGAGCGCTGTCATCCCGAGCGAGAGCGAGGGACCCCAATGGACGGGGGGCACGAGCCCTGGGGCGCTTACCACCCGCCCCTCTGGGATTCCTCGCTCACGCTCGGAATGACGCGTTTGCGGAGCATCGCTTGTTCTCTCTTCAGAGCCGAGGTCACATAACGCTACGGTGAGTTTCTTACAAGCGAAGGCACAGCGCGGGCGCTGAACCAGGGTGAAGAAACTACGAGCGCTGTCATCCCGAGCGAGAGCGAGGGACCCCAGTGGATGGGGGGCACGATCCCTGGGGCGCTTACCACCACCACACTCGGAATGACCCGTTTGCGAACCATCTTTTAGATCTCCAGGGACGTCGCAAGAACGCTGTCGAATCATCGGGAGTCAAAGCGCCCCTCGCTTGACTTCCGTCACCGGCGAACGCAACATCGCCACGCCGGATTGTGCCCGTGTGATGTCGCGCGAAATCATGTCTGATCTGAAAATCCCGCTGAACGCCAGTACCTTCGACCACGAAGAAATCGATGCCGCCTGTGCTGTGCTTCGTTCCGGCCAGCTCACCATGGGCAAGCTTTGCGGCCAGTTCGAGCAGACCTTTGCCGACTACCTCGGTGTGCGCAATGCCCTCTTCGTCAACTCCGGCTCCTCCGCCAATCTGCTGGCCTTCTTCGCCCTGTCCAACCACGCTGTCCCTCCTACCGGCGGGCGCTGCCGGCTGCTTCCGGGAAGCGAAGTGATCGTTCCCGCCGTGACCTGGTCCACCACCGTCTGGCCCATCGTTCAGGCGGGTGCAGTTCCCGTCCTCGTCGACTGCGATCCGGAGACTCTGCAGATGGATGTGACTGCAGTGGAGAAGGCCATCAGCGACAGGACCGTGGCCATTTGCCCCGTTCACGTTCTCGGCAACGCCGTGGACATGAAGGCCATCACCCGCCTGGCCGGGAACCACGGGCTGTGGGTAATCGAGGACACGTGTGAAGCCCTGGGAACGACGCAGGATGACAGGTTGGCCGGGACCTTCGGCCATCTGGCCACGTTCAGCTTTTTTTTCTCCCACCACATCACCACCATCGAAGGGGGAATGATCGTCACCGACGATGACGCCCTTGCAGAGTTGCTCCGTGTTCTCCGTGCACACGGATGGTCGCGTCACCTCGAGAATCGTCACGCGGTGGAAGCGGAGTATCCTGATATCGATCCCCAGTACCTCTTCATCAACACGGGCTTCAATCTACGTCCCACCGAGGTGAACGCCGCCTTCGGCCTGCATCAGCTGCCGAAGCTGGAGCGGTTCAACCGCCGGCGCATCGAGATCGCGGGAGCCTGGATCGAGGCCTTTGCCTCACTCACGGAAGCGGGACTGCTGGTCCCGATGAAGACGACGGCCGGCACGCGATCGACCTGGTTCGGGTTCCCGGTGATGCTCCGCGACAAGGCCACGCGCGATGGACTGAAGCAGCACCTGGCAGCGAAGGGAATCGAGACCCGGCCCATCATCTGCGGTAACCTCGCCCGCCAGCCCGCGTTCAAACACATCCCGCACCGCATCTCGGGAACTCTCGATGGCGCCGATCAGGTCATGGACCGTGGAATTTACTGGGGCTCGCATCCGGTCATGAGCGACGATGAAGTGCAGTACGTCAGCCAGACCGTGAAAGGATTTTTCGAGAAATGAAGAAAGCTCTGATCACCGGCGTCACGGGGCAGGACGGCTCGTACCTCGCCGAACTGCTTCTGGAAAAAGGCTACGACGTGCACGGCATCATCCGCCGCTCCTCCTCCTTCAACACCGGCCGGGTCATGCACATCTTCAAGGAAGTGCAGGAAGAGGGACCCGGCCTCACTCTGCATTACGGGGACCTCTCCGATGCCAGTTGCCTGGAGAAGCTCATCGATCTCATCGAGCCCGACGAGATTTACAACCTTGGCGCACAGAGTCACGTGCGCGTTTCGTTCGACGAGCCGATCTACACCGCTGAGATCGTGGCCCTGGGAGCGTTGCGCCTGCTCGAGGCCATCAAGAACGTCGGCGTTGCTCGATCCATCCGCTTCTATCAGGCCAGCAGCTCGGAGATGTACGGCAAAGTCGTGGAGGTTCCCCAGTCCGAGACCACGCCGTTCTATCCCAGAAGCCCGTACGGTTGCGCCAAGGTCTACGCCTTCTGGCAGACGGTGAATTATCGGGAGGCGTACGGCATGCACGCCTCCAACGGAATCCTCTTCAATCATGAGAGTCCGCGTCGTGGAGAGACCTTCGTCACCCGCAAGATCACCCGCGCTCTGGCGCGCATCATTTCCGGGACCGTGGACAAACTCTACCTGGGGAATCTCGACGCCAAGCGTGACTGGGGTTTTGCCGGGGACTACGTGGAAGCGATGTGGCTGATGACCCAGCAGGAAACGCCGGACGACTACGTGATCGCCACGGGTGAGACCTGGTCCGTACGCGACTTCCTCGATCGCGCCTTCGGTCTGGTTGGTCTGAACTGGGAGGACTACGTCGAGATCGATCCGCGCTACCTGCGCCCCACGGAAGTGGATCTGCTCATCGGCGATCCGTCGAAGGCAAAGAAAGAACTGGGCTGGGTTCCGCGCACAAGCTTTGAGGACCTGGTACGGATGATGGTCCGCGCCGACCTCGAGGCGGAAGGGGTCGGCGGGAAGTTCGATTTGTAGAGCGCACGAGCCCGCGTAGCGGGCGATACAACCGTAGCCCCCAAAAACTATATGTGGACGTAAGCCGAAGTGTCGCCCGCTACGCGGGCTCTACACTTCATTTTGCTTGCCGCCGGGACCCCCGGCTGAAGCCGGGGGCTACCAATCCTCTGCCCGCTACGCGGGCATTGCAACGCAACCCACCATCACAACCGTGCCCCATGGTCGTCCGAGCGTGAATGTTGTGCCCATCGCGGAGTCTGGACAGGACCACAGGTTTCCCGGGTTTCATGGAGATCTGCCACAACCTGGGCTCTGCCCCGGCCCGCGTAGCGGGCGATACAACCGTAGCCCCCGGCGTTCAGCCGGGGGGTCGCGATCCCGCCCCCACGCCCAAGCCCGCGTAGCGGGCGGCACAGTGCCCCGGCTCCAGCCGGAGGTTACGCATTGGCGTTCGCAGACCGTCCGAGGTACGATTTTCCGCGAGGGATTCCTGCATGGTCGAACGGCCATGCCACATTCATACAGCAACCTGCTACTCCACGTGGTGTTCGCCACGAAAGATCGACGGCCCTTTATCAATCCTGCGCTTGAATCCCGCCTCTTTCCGTACATGGCGGGAATCGTCCGCCAACTCGGCGGAAAACCATTCCTGATCAACGGAGCCGAAGACCACGTCCATCTTCTCGTTGATCTTCCCCCAACGATCGCGGTGTCGGACGCGGTGGGAAAGCTGAAAGGGAGTTCGAGCCACTGGGTACACGAGACGTTTCCAGATCGATTGATGTTCGCCTGGCAACGGGGCTACGCCGCGTTCAGCGTCAGTAAGTCCCACTCTTCATCTGTCGCCACATACATTGAAGGGCAAAAGGAACATCATAGAAAGCGATCGTTTCACGACGAGTTTGTTCTGCTCCTTCGTCAACACGGCATTTCGGTCGACGAGAACTATTTGTGGACGTAAGCCGAAGTGTCGCCCGCTACGCGGGCTTTACTTTCAATTGTTCGACACCATGACCCCCGGCTGAAAGCCGGGGGCTTCCAATCTTTCGCCCGCTACGCGGGCTTTGCGATACATCCTCATCGCCATGACCCCCGGCTGAAAGCCGGGGGCTTCCACTCTTTCGCCCGCTGCGCGGGCGTAACGACACTCGTGTTCGGCATGCATGCGCCCAAGCCCGCGTAGCGGGCGACAAAACCGTAGCCCCCGGCTCTCAGCCGGGGGCTCACAAATCCCGCCCCCTGCCAAGCCCGCGTAGCGGGCGGCACAACCGACTGTTCGACTCCGGCGGCCTACCATCTCGCCATCCCCGTTCTCTTGTATCCTGATCCGGCGATGCCCGAAGACGCCTACCGCTCCCTTGTCACTGCCGCCGACTTCCACGAGGACACGCGCGCCTTCTTCCATGGGCGCACCGTGGCTGTCACGGGGGGCAGCGGATTCATCGGCTCCCATGTCGTCGAGCAACTTCTCTCCCTCGGCGCAGATCCGCTGGTGATCTCTCGGCGCAAACGTCCCCCGTTCCTCGAGTCCATTCACGACCAGATCGACCTCCGTCAATGCGATCTGAACGACTACGCGAGCACTGCCGAAGCCATGCGCGGCGCCAGCGTCGTGCTCTCCCTGGCGGCCTCGGTGGCCGGCCTCGAATACAACGCCGCCCACCCCGCATCGATCTTTCAGGACAACCT
>JBDTRY010000193.1:0-7470 GCA_039931435.1 Acidobacteriota bacterium
GGAAACAGCTTCGTCGATGTGCTGGAGCATGGCGTGGATTATAGAGGGCGACGGTGAGAGGAGAGAACGGCCCAGGCCGCGGTTGATGCAGCCATGACACGACTATCAAGGCGTGTCATCCTGAAGCGTCGAGCGAAGGATCTCTTCCACCCTCCCTGTTGCCATCCGTAATGGGGGCCCGATTTTCGTTGAGAGATCCTTCGGTCGCGTTGCTCCCTCAGGATGACAAGCTCCCCAGGTCCCGGAAGGACCCGAGACGTGTCAATTAGAAGCCTCGAGCGAAGGACCACAGCTACGTCGCACGCCGGCGCGTTCCTACCTCCAGGTCAGGAACGTGGTGGACGGTTGCGGCAGCGGCGACTCCTGCGAGGGAGAACGATCCTCGAGAATCCGGCCCTTGTCGATCGTCAGTGTGCGCTTCGGCGCCCAGGCCAGGAGATCGCGGTCGTGCGTGGCCAGAATGGTCGTCGAGCCCCGCAGGTTGGCGTCGATGAATATCTGCAGGATCTCACGCGAAAGGTCGGGGTCGAGGTTGCCGGTCGGTTCATCGGCAACGACGATAATGGGATCGTTGATCAGTGCCCTGGCAATGGCGATGCGCTGCTGCTCTCCACCCGAAAGCTGCAGCGGGTAGGCATTGAATTTCTGGTGAAGGTTGACTGCGCGCAGCGAATTGAACACGCGCTGCTTGTGCTCTCTGGCCGGAACGCCGAGCACGGTCAGAACAAACGCCAGATTGCCGTAGACGGTCATTCGCTCGATCAACTTGAAGTCCTGGAAGACCATCCCGATCTCCCGGCGAAAGAACGGCAGCTGCGAGCGTTTGATCGTGGCCAGGTTCCGGCCATTGACGATGATCTGCCCGTCGCTGGGCAGCATCTGTCGGAGCAGCAGTTTCAGGATTGTTGATTTACCCGCCCCGCTAACGCCGGTGAGATAGACGAACTCCCCTTTGTCCACGTGAAAATTGATGTCGTGCAGCGCCGTGGTCTGCCGGTCGAACTTCTTGCTGACGTGATAGAAGTGAATCACCGCTGTGATGATAGCAAGGAGACGCGGCTCTGGCTTCGCTTGCCAGCCGCCGCTACCCGCCAGCTGCTATTCTTGCTTCGATGGCCAGGTCGTCCGTTCGAGAGCGCCGCGAGAAAAGCCGGGTTACCTCGGCCACCTTCTCCTATTACATCCGCGAGGCTCTGCGAAGGATCTGGGTTTCCCGGCGAACGAGTTTCGTGGCCATGGCCATGATTGCCATGTCCCTCCTGATCCTCGGTGGATTTCTACTGGTCTCGGACAACCTCAGCCGATCCATCGATCGCTGGCAGGCCAACTCCCGCATGGCCATTTACTTCCGGAGTAACGCACAGCCGGAAGAGATTGCAGCGATGGAAAAATATCTTGCCACTGAGCAAGGGATGGAGAGACGACATTTCGTCTCGTCGGCCGAGGCTCTGGTTCGCTTCAAATCGCTCTTTGCAAATCTTTCTTCGATCGTGAACGAACTCGGGCAGAACCCGTTTCCGCCCTCCTTCGAGGTACAGGTCTCCCGCACCGTATTCAATGCCCCCCGGTTCGAAAGCGTTCTGGCCCGCATCCGGGGAATGGCCGGGGTGGACGCGGTGCAGCTGGATTGGGAGTGGGCTGCAAAACTACGAAAGATCGCCGGATACCTGAACACGGTCGGTCTGGCGGCTGGCGGACTGCTGGCACTGGCGGCGATTTTCATGATTGCCAACGTCATCCGTCTGACGTCGTTCATCTACCGGGACGAAATCGAGATCATGCGGCTGGTGGGTGCGAACGAAAGCGTCGTACGCGGTCCGTTTCTGGCCGAGGGGCTTCTTCAGGGCACCGCGGGAGGGGCACTCTCGCTGGTCCTGCTTTATGCTCTGTTCGAGATAGCACGATATTCATCGCTTCCGCAGACCAGCCTGGGCTCGTTTCTCCTCATCGGATTTCTCTCCTGGCAGAAATGTGCGGCGCTTGTTGCCGGAGGAATGGCTGCAGGGTTGATCGGCAGCTGGATCTCGCTCATGCGCAGGCCCGAAGAGACCTGAGAGAAAGTCGGCCCGGGCAGACCGCGATCAGCACTCCATCGCTGTCGTCTATAATCCGCCTCCCATGGGGAAACAGTCAGACAAGCTCTTCCAGCAGGCACAAAAAGTCATTCCGGGCGGCGTAAACTCCCCGATCCGGGCCTTCCGGGCGGTGGGCGGGACGCCAGTGTTCATCGACCAGGGACAGGGATCCCGCATCTTCGACGTCGACAATCTTCAATACATCGATTGCGTGTGCTCCTGGGGCGCGCTCATTCTCGGCCATGGTCATCGTTACGTCGTCGAGGCCGTGAAGCGAGCCGCCACGCGCGGATTTTCGTTCGGCGCTCCGACGGCAGGAGAGATCGAGCTGGCGGAGATGATCTGCGCGGCAGTTCCGTCGATCGAAATGGTCCGGCTGGTGAACTCCGGTACCGAGGCGACCATGAGCGCCATGCGATTAGCTCGCGCCGCGACGGGAAGACGAAAAATCCTGAAATTCGACGGAGGGAACCACGGACACGTCGACTCTCTGCTGATCAAAACAAGCACCCAGAATGTCGTGGCGGGATCCCCCGATTCGGCGGGCGTCCCCAAAGAGTTTGCCAGGCTCTCGGTCAGCGTTCGTTACAACGACCTGAACGGCGCGCGCCTGGCACTGGAAAAGTTCGAGAACGATTTCGCGGCCATCATTGTCGAGCCGGTGGCCGGCAACATGGGTTGCATCCCGCCGGAACCCGGTTTTCTGTCGGGTCTCAGAGAGCTGTGCGACAAGTCTTCCACGCTTCTCATATTCGATGAAGTGATGACAGGCTTCCGCGTGGCCTGGGGCGGAGCGCAGACGCTGTACAGCGTCAAACCAGACATCACCACCTTGGGGAAAATCATCGGCGGGGGTGTTCCCATCGGTGCCTACGGAGCCTCCCGGGATCTGATGAAGCTGGTCTCGCCGCTCGGTCCCATGGATCAATCCGGCACGCTGTCCGGCAATCCGCTGGCAGTTGCCGCCGGAAAATCCACGCTGAGCGTTCTGAAGAACGCCGTGTACGGCGAGCTCGAAGAACGGACCAAGCAGTTCGAGGACGAGCTGCGCGGAGTGGCAGCGGCGCGCAAGATTCCGATCCAGATCAACAGGGTTGGCTCGATGTGGACGCTGTTCTTTTCCGATCAACGGGTGACTGACCTGATCTCGGCCCGCCATTCGGACTCGAACAGGTTCAACCGATTCTTCCACCTCATGCTCGACCAGGGAGTGTATCTGCCACCGTCGCAGTTCGAGGCGGCATTTTTCTCCGCCGCGCACGCCAAGAAGGATATCCAGCAGGTCGTGGAGCGGGCGGACAAGGCCATGAAGACGATCGCCAAGGAGATCGAGTAGCGGGGGACCGCGGACGGCCAATCCTGCACCACGGAAGATCCCTCCTCGCTTCGCTCGTTCGGGATGACATCCTGGCGATTCGCGTAGCCCCGTTAAATCAGAAGCGACCTCCTCGGAGTGTCATCCTGAAGCGTCGAGCGAAGGATCTCTTCTACCTTCCCGGGCGCTCGAATGCCTTCACCCGCTCGCCAGGTAAGCGCCGCCTCGCTCACTAACTAATACGCGTTTTCGTGCTTCAGGCCGTGGCGTACCGTCATGAGCAGGATCTTCATGTCCAGCATCAGCGACCAGTTCTCGATGTAGTACAAATCATGCTCGATGCGCATGCGCACGGAAGTGTTTCCCCGCCAGCCATGGACCTGAGCCCAGCCCGTGATTCCGGAACGGACCCGATGGCGGAGCACGTAGTGGGGGAACTCCGAACGAAACTGTTCGACGAACTGCGGCCTCTCCGGACGTGGCCCGACAAGACTCATCTCCCCACGCACGACATTCCAGAGCTGGGGAAGCTCGTCCAGCGACCAGGCGCGAATGAGACTCCCGATTTTCGTCCGGCGGGGATCATCCCGATGCGCCCACACGGCCCCCGTCTCACTCTCAGCCTCGGGACGCATGGAACGGAACTTGAGAATCTGGAACGGTGCCCCGTCCAGTCCCATACGTTCCTGGCGGTAAAAGATCGGGCCGCGATCTTCCATCCAGATCAGGAGCGCGATCAGAGCCATCGCCGGCCAAACCAGAATCAGCGCCGCCAGAGAAACCGCCAGGTCGAAGGCACGCTTCACGAAACGGCTCCAGCCCATGAGCGGCGAGTCGGAGAGGTTGACAGTTGGCAGTCCGTCGAGATCCTCCACGCGCGAACGAAGGGCCATGTACTGAAGCAGATCGGGAACGACGTGAATGGAAACGAACTCGCGCATCAGCGAATCCAGCAGGATCATCATCGAGGATCCCGACGACTGCGGAACGGCAACGTAGACGTGATCGATGCCTTCCCGCCGCACGATCCCCGCGGCCTCCTCGAGGCTCCCCAACCGTTTCAGTCCGTCCAGTTCCATCTCATCGAGCGCCACGTAGCCGACGATCTCGAATCCCAGCTCGCGGTGCCGGCTCATGCGATCGACTACCGCCCGCGCCAGCTCGCCGTTGCCGGCGATGAGAACGCGATCGAGATCCTTACCCTGACGGTGCCGGCGCTCGACCACACTGCGCACAGCTGTGTGGGAGGCGAGGATGAAGACGACTTCGGCGAGGGCGAACATGGCCAGCGTGGCCCGCGAGTAGTACACGTTCGGACTGGAAGGGCGGATCCAGAGCAGCATTCCGGACAGCACCACCGTCCCCAGAACGGTCCCGATGATCACACTGACCCACTCCTCCGATCGCGACGAGCGCGGCCGATAGACTCCTTCGAGGAGAAAGGCCAGAGGGAAAATCACTGCCACCAGGGGCAGGATGTGTGTGTAGACCTCCACTCCCTGCCAACCCTTGGTCACGGGGATGACCTCGAGTGCGAACCGCAGGTAGTAGGCGACGAGCATGGCCATGATCGACGCCAGGGCATCGATCAGGAAGTAGATCGCATTCAATCCCTGCTGTTTTCTCTGAATCATTGCCGGTGAACATCGTCAATCAGGGCGGTGAGCTCATGCTGAAACCGGGCTCGGGAGAACCGATTTGCGTGGGCCCGGATCGCGCCACGGTCCCATCGTGTTTGTTCAGCCCGTCCGACAGCGCTCAGGAGCGAATCCACGGAAGGCTCGTCAAAAAAAATCCCCGTCTCTCCATCGACCACTGTGTCCAGAGAGCCACCTTTCCGAAGAGCCACGACCGGCGTACCGAGAGCCATTGCTTCCAGGCAGGTGATCCCAAAATCCTCCACTCCTGGCAGAATCAGACTCAGGGCCCGGGCATACAGCAAAAGCAGTTCCTCCTCTGATACGAACCCGAGGATGCTGACGTTGGGTCCAGCCAGATCGCGAAGCTCATCTCCCAGAGGCCCATCGCCGACCACGATCAACTTCCTCTCCCCGCTCCGGAAGGCCTCGATGGCCATCTCGATCCTCTTGTAGGGCACAAGCGCGGATACGATCAGATGATAGTCCCCTCGGCTCTCGACCAGCTCCGGTTCCAGAAAGGCCTGGTCCACAAATGGGTGAACGACCGCGGCCTCACGCCCATAGTGACGTCGAATGCGATCGCGCACGAACGCGGAGTTGGCCACGAAGAGATCGACGTTTGCGGCCGTCTTCTGGTCCCAGCGCCTTAGAAATGGAGCCACGACATTTGCAGCGAAGCGCGTGAAGGGACGCTCCGGTGGAAAGTAATCGTCGAAACGGTCCCAGATGTAGCGCATTGGCGTGTGGCAGTAGCTGACGTGAGGAGCGGCAGTGCTGACCCCTTTGGCAACGCAGTGACTGGAAGAGATAACGAGATCGTAATTCTGCAGACTCCACTGCTGTACGGCAAAGGGAAAAAGCGGAAGAAGCTTCCGGTAATCATCGATTTTTTCGGCCCATCGCTGCAGCGATGATGTGTGGATGACGCGCTTTTCGATAAACGGGGAGACCGCTCCCTGAAAATGGAAGAGGGTAAAAAGCTCCGCTGCCGGGTACAGCTGAAGAATGGCTTCCAGGACCTTTTCGCCCCCGCGCATGCCCGTGAGCCAGTCATGGATGACTGCTACGCGGTCATGGGTTGGCTCATTCATCAACCGGTTCGGACGGGCGGTCCTGGCCTTCGTCCCGCCCTCGAGGATCCGAGGCGCCGTGTCCGGGCGTCGAGGCGAACGGGAAGTCTCCGCTTTTACCGGCGCAATCGAGACAGAGGAAATCGTTTCCAAAGTACTCGGCGTCGGGGATTTCGCGCAAGCACTGCGTGCAGAAATGCCGGCCGGTGCGCTCCTGAAGATTGCGGGCTATATCGTCCTGGATCACGGCGGAACCTTGTAGCACGGCGGGTTGGATAAAGCGAGCACGGCCGCGGGAGACCGAGCTCCAGGCAACGTCATCCCGAGTGGACCAACAACGGGGCGCTGAACCAGGGTGAAGAAACTCTATCCTTGTGTGAGTTTCTTACAAGCGAGGGCACAGCGCGGGCGCAGAACCAGGGTGAAGAAACTCTATGGCCGGCTGTCATCCTGAGCGTCGAGCGAAGGATCTCTTCCACCTTCCCGGTTGCCAGCCCATTCCTCGTTGAAGAGATCCTTCGCTCGCTGCGCTCCCTCAGGATGACAAGCGCCTCATGTGAGTTTCTTACAAGCCGCCAACAGCGGGAGCCGCTGAACCAGAGGTAAGAAACTACCAGCGCCGTCATCTCGAGATCTTCCGCGCGCCGGACGACGGGCGGCCTTACACGAGCGGGAGATCCTTCGCTCGCTTCGCTCCTCAGGATGACATGAATGTTTACGCGTGCGGGCAGCTACCTAGCGCCGGCTTCGCAGTTTCAGGACGGACGACGGCTTCTCTACAAAACCGAGATTGGCGTAGCTGGCATTCAGTACCGGAAGTGGATCCTGGCCAAACCAGTCGCTGATGATCGTCGAGTAGATGGCGCGAAAATCAATCTCCGTGCGCAGATCACCCTGATCGAGATTTCCGAGATCGGGAACATCGCCGTAGAACGTTCCTCCTTTCACCTGTTGGCCCATGAGGAAGACCGTGCCTGCTTTGCCATGGTCGGTTCCCAGGCTGGCGTTTTCCTGAACGCGACGTCCGAATTCGGACCATCCCATGACCATGACCCTGTCGGCCACGTTGCGATTCGAAATGTCCTTGTCGAATGCGGACAGCGAATCGGAGACGTCCGTCCAGAGGTCGGCGTGTGTATTGACCTGCTGGCTGTGCGTGTCGAAGCCCGAGGTCTTGATCCAGATGGCGTGCGTGCCGACGTTTCCGGCGGCGAGTTGTGCGGCAAGCTTGAAGGCATTGCCCAGGGCGGAGCTCGGATACGTCACTGAAGTCGAAGCGGGAGGAATCGTTTTCAGGAGGTCGATGGCGTTGAACGCTTCTGCTCCCTGGTCACGGATATCCTCGCGCGACTGATTCGATTGCGCATAGT
>JBDTRY010000194.1:0-7421 GCA_039931435.1 Acidobacteriota bacterium
GTCGCACGATCCGGTGGGGCGAGGGTACAACAGCCGGTGGCGCCTCCGTCAAGTTGCGCGGTTGACCGGAAGGACCGCGGAAATGCCCAGGATGGCGAAGGCCCGGACGGGAAATGTTCCCAATCCACGCACAGGAGCGGGCACCGCGAAAAACCGGAATGGTCCGGACAGCAGATGCAGGTTGGCCATGTGCTCGACGATGGGAATCTCCTTCTCGAGCAGCGAGGAGTGAGCTGGGCGGTGCATCGCTGCCATATCGTCGATGTTCAGCGAGTCGATTCCCACGATCGCCGCACCGGAACGCGCAAGTACCTCGACGGCCAACTCACCCAGGAAGGGATGGCCTTCGAAGTACTGCCTGGTTCCCCAGTGTCTGGACCAGCCGGTATGAATCAGCACGGCCTTTCCCTGAAGATCCAGATCCGAAAAAAAATCTGCGCCGATTGACCGGGAACTCGATCGCCTCGTATTTATGACCACTCCTTCGAGGTCGGCAAGTGATTCCAGCGGAAGTGCGGCGATGTCCTTTCCCGACTCGAAGCGATGCCACGGCGAGTCCACGTAGGTACCGGTATTGGCGACCATACTCAGGCGGCCGATTTGAAACGTCGTTCCCTCCGCGTAGATTGCGGAGGAATCAGCGCGGGTAAGATGATCGGTGATCGCGGGTCCGGGCAGGCCCGGATAGGTGATCATCCCTTCTTCGATGATGTGGCTGAGGTCCACCATGCGCATCGTGCACTGAGTGTACGATTCACGCAGCCCCATGGGAACTCAGGCCTTACTGCCTGCAGAGCGCAATGGACTTTATCGAGTGACGACGGCTCATCTCTTGCACGAACGGAAATGCCGCATGAACGGGCAGAAGGAGAGACAGTGATCCTCGACCTCATCGCCAGTTGGCCCCTGCTCAAGCAGTTGCGTGACCGGGCCGATGGCACCGGCCCGGAGTCCATGAGCGAACGCACTCGCGATCTTCTTCCGAAGACCGCAGGAACCGAAGTGACGCGATCTGTCTGCCCATTCTGCGCCGTAGGCTGCGGCCAGCTCATTCATCACAAGGACGGAAAGATTGTCTCCATTGAAGGAGACCCTCAGTCACCCATCTCCCGAGGCCATCTCTGCCCCAAAGGCGCGGCCAGCCATCAGTTGCTCACTCATCCAGCGCGCGCCACGAAGGTGAAGTATCGCGCTCCCCGCTCCCGTAAATGGCAGGACCTCGAGCTGGACACGGCCATGCACATGGTTGCCGATCGAGTATGGCAGAGCCGCGAACGGACATTCACCGAAAAGCGCGACGGCAGGTCGCTCATGCAGTGCTCAGGCATTGCTCATTTAGGGGGAGCCACTCTCGACAATGAGGAAAATTACCTGATCAAGAAACTCTTCACGGCAGGCCTGGGCATGGTGGCAGTGAGCAACCAGGCCAGAATATGACACAGCTCCACGGTGCCCGGTCTGGGCACCTCCTTCGGCCGGGGCGGGGCGACGACCGCTCAGCAGGATCTTTCGAACTCTGACGCCATCCTCATCATGGGCTCGTCGATGGCCGAAAACCATCCCGTCGGATTCCAATGGGTCGTTGAGGCAAGGGAAAAGGGAGCGTCGATCATTCACGTCGATCCTCGGTTCACTCGCACGTCCGCCATGTCCGACATATGGGTGCCGATTCGCGCCGGAACGGACATCGTCTTTCTGGGGGCGCTGGTCAACCACGTTCTGCAGAACGATCTGGCCTTTCTCGATTACGTCATCCCCTACACCAACGCTGCAACGATTCTGAGCGAGGAGATGAAAGACACCGAGGACCTCGACGGTCTCTTTTCCGGATGGGACGAGAAAAAGAAGCGTTACGACCCGGAGACCTGGACGTACGCCGGCGATGAGTTCGAGGGCTCCTCCGGTCATGACAAAGGGGGTGGCGGACACGGCAAGGATCGAGGAGGTGAAGCGCAGACTTTCGACAGCTCGATTCGTGACGAAACTCTCCAGAATCCACGCTGCGTCTACCAGGTTCTGAAGCGTCATTTTTCCCGATACACACCGGAGAGAGTCGAGCGGTCGTGCGGGGTTCCGAGTGAGGCTTTCCTTCGCGTGGCGGCCGCGTTCTGTTCAGCGTCCGGCCCTGAAAAGACCGGCGCGATCTGTTACGCGGTGGGATGGACGCAGCATTCGACCGGCGTACAAATCATTCGAACCGCCGCGATTCTGCAACTGCTTCTCGGGAACATCGGCCGCCCCGGCGGTGGAATCATGGCCCTGAGGGGTCACGCATCGATTCAAGGCTCGACCGACATTCCCACCCTTTACGACATCCTCCCCGGCTACCTGCCGATGCCCATCTTCGATGCCGGAGTTACCACCCTGAGCGACTACGTACAGAAGCACCGTTCGGAAAAAGGCTGGTGGGCAAACTTCGACAAGTACATCGTCAGCCTCCTGAAGTCGTACTACGGCGAAGCGGCCACGCCAGGAAATCAATTCGGATATGAGTTTCTGCCCCGGCTCACCGGCGATCACTCCCATCAGGGCTACTTCCTGTCGATGCAGAAGGGCGAGATCGAAGGGCTGTTCGTGATGGGACAGAATCCGGCCGTCGGCTCGCCTAACTCGCGCCTGGAGAGAAAAGCGCTGTCGGCCCTGAAGTGGCTTGTCGTTCGTGACCTCGTCGAGATCGAAACCGCCTCGTTCTGGCTCGATTCTCCGGAAGTGCAACGAGGCGAGCTGAACACCGAAGACATTGATACAGAGGTATTCTTTTTCCCAGCCGCTGCCCATGCGGAGAAGGACGGCTGCTTCACCAATACACAGCGGTTAATTCAGTGGCATTCGAAAGCCGTGGATGCGCCCGGCGACGCACGCAGCGAAAGCTGGTTTGTCTATCACCTCGGAGTGCTCCTGAAGGAAAAAGCCGCGGCTGTTCCGACACCGCGAAACGCGGCGCTTAATGCACTGGTCTGGGACTACAGCACGCACGGAAGCATCGCCGAGCCATCCGCCGAACAGGTGCTGAAGGAGATCAACGGCTGGACGGTGGAAGACCGCCGGCTCGTCAAGGGCTACACCGATCTGAAGGCCGACGGTTCGACGGCATGCGGCTGTTGGATCTACTCCGGAGTATTTCCCGCGGAGAACGAGAATCGGGCCAAGGCCCGTGAAGCGAAAACGTTTCTCGGTCACGGCTGGGGTTACGCCTGGCCTGCAGACCGGCGCATTCTCTACAACCGCGCTTCGGCTCGTCCGGACGGCAGCCCCTGGAGCGAACGAAAGAAACTGGTCTGGTGGGACGCCAAGAAAAACGAGTGGACCGGAAATGACACGCCTGACTTTACGAAAAGTAAACCGCCGGATTACAGACCTGCTGACAATGCGCGAGGAGACGACGCCATCCGAGGAGATCAGCCTTTCATCATGCATCCCGATGGCGTGGGATGGATCTGGGTTTCGTCGGGTCTCAAAGACGGCCCCCTTCCGACGCACTATGAACCTCTGGAATCACCGTTCCGGAATTCTCTCTATGACCAGGACGTGAATCCCGCCGCCGACAGAATGGCCGCGGCCGACAACGCCTGGGCCGCATCGCCCGATCCACGCTTTCCACACGTGCTCACTACGTATCGGCTCACCGAGCACCATACCGCGGGAGGGATGAGCCGCACGGTCGAGCACCTGGCGGAACTCCAGCCCGAGCTTTTCTGCGAGATGTCCATCGAACTGGCGCGCGAAATCGGCGCCGAACACGGCGGTTGGGTCACGGTCTCGACCCCGCGTGGAATCATCGAGGCCAGAGCCATGGTCACGCCGCGGATGCGTCCTCTCGAGGTAGAGGGACGAATCATTCATCAGGTCGGTCTTCCCTATCACTGGGGACAGCGAGGCATTGTCACCGGGGACGTGGTGAACGACCTCATCGGCCTCTCCGAGGAGCCGAACGTGAAAATCATGGAGAGTAAGGCGCTGGTGTGCAACCTCAGGTCCGGCCGAAGGCCACGCGGCCAGGAACTGGTCGCGGAGATGAAACGCAATGCGGAGCAGGCCTCCGATCGTCTGCAAAAGGCCGGAGGACAGTCATGACCGTCACCGGCTTCTTTACCGACTCGACGCTCTGCATCGGCTGCAAGGCGTGCGAGGTTGCCTGCAAAGAGTGGAATGAGGTTCCAGGCGACGGCTTCTCATTTTCCGGGATGTCCTACGACAACACGGTCACTCTCAGCGCCTCCACCTGGCGGCATGTGAAATTCGTCGAGGGCGAGCCCATCATCGGCACCGGCGGCAACGGCGGAGCAGAGATGACCTGGGAGTTTTCGTCAGACGTCTGCAAGCATTGCGGAGTGGCGGGGTGCCTCGAGGCCTGTCCTACCGGAGCGATCATACGCACCGAATTCGGCGGCGTATTCATTCAACCCGACATCTGCAATGGATGCGGATACTGCGTGGTGGCGTGCCCGTTCGGAGTGGTTAGTAAGAGGGAAGACGACGGACGGGTCTTCAAGTGTACCTTCTGCTATGACCGTCAGATCGCAGGCTTGGTTCCGGCCTGCGCAAAGGCATGCCCGACTGAATCGATCCGCTTCGGAGAACTCGACACCCTTCTGGAAATCGCCGACGCAAGGATCGAACACCTCCTCAGTTCGGGAATGACAGACGCCACTCTGTACAACCCGACCGACAGCAGTGTCGGCGGCATCCATGCCTTCTTTCTTTTACGCGGAGATCCCAGGAGCTACAACCTTCCGCCAGACCCGCAGGTTCCGACGACGTTGCTAGCCGCGGGCTGGAAATCAGCGGCGGCAACAGCCGGCGTCATCCTTGCCGGCTCGCTCCTGGCATTTGTCCTCGGCGGTTCCGAGTGAGCGAGGCAGGTTCAGGGCGAGCAAGCGAAACCCGGCTCGAAGCCTTGAAAGAGCAGGCGCTGCGTAGCGGAGCCGTGACCGCGGAAGGCATTCGCGCTTCGGGCGGTCCTCTACCTCCCGCCTCTCCGACCACTGGTTATTACGGCACGCCGCTGTTCCATGAACCGACCTGGACATGGGAAATACCTCTCTATTTTTTCGTGGGAGGAGCCGCGGGAGTCTCGGCAATCATCGGAGTGACGGCGAACATCAATGGGCTGAACGATCTCTCTCACGATGCCAGGCTGATTGCCGCCGCCGGAAGCGTCCTCTCCGGTGTTCTTCTCGTATCGGATCTGGGCCGGCCTGGGCGTTTCCTGAACATGTTGCGGGTGATCAAGCTGCAGAGTCCCATGTCCGTCGGGGCCTGGACCCTGCTCACCTTCTCGACGGCAGCAGGAGTGGCGGGAGCGGCAAGCCTGATCGACCAACCCGGCGGAAATCCTCCGCTCCGGCTTCTCGGCGACTGTTCGGCAATCCTCTCCGCGCTCACGGGCGCCGTGATGGCAACCTATACCGGGGTACTCGTGGGAGCGACAGTGATTCCGGTATGGGCTACGAACGTACGCACGCTCCCGGCGCACTTCGGCGCGTCATCCGTGGCCTCGGCTGCGTCCCTGCTGGAAATTTGCGGACATCGTCAGAGAGGTCTGGGCCGCCTGGCCACGCTCGCAGCCGCTGCCGAAACGGCTGCGGCTGTGCATCTTCATGTGCGCACCGACCGCTCCCTCGAGCCCCTGAAACGGGGATTGAGCGGAGCCCTGACCACTACCGGCGCGTTGCTCTCGGGGCCCATTCCTCTGGCCCTGCGGCTGCTGGGGAGCAGATCAGTCCGCTCCCGTCAGTTGGCGGCAGTCTCGTCGATAGCCGGATCCCTGCTGACCCGTTATGCATGGGTGTCTGCGGGCAAGGCGTCGTCCAGGGACTCTTCCATTCCGCTCCGGCTGGACCGCCCAGCGAGCACTTCCGAGGGGTAGCCGCTTCCCCACGGACCGGCAAGCCCCGTTAAGCAACAGCCATGGCAGCGAACTTGTAATGATGGGCCTGGGGGGACTACGTTGCAGCGCCTTCTCAATCGCGAAAGTTGACGCATATACTTCTAGGGCCGCACGGCGCTACCCGGAAGAAGAACTGTTTCTTTGCTTGTTGTGACGGACACTATAAAAAGGGAGGACCAGTATCCGATGAATTTCCAAAATGCTTCTACGGTGTGCGCTCTGCTCGCCGGCATGATTTTCCCCACAGCCGCATATGCACAGGCCACCGCCGCTTCCCCAACCGCGCGCCAGACCGTGACGGAGGAAGGATTCACGATTCAGTTCCCAACGACGTTCAGCAAACCGGCTCGCCAGGTGCAGACCATCAAGTCTGAATCAGGACCGATCAAGCAGGTCACTTTCGTGTCCAAATCTCCCGAGGGCGTGGCCTGTGTGATGGCATACAGCGAACTGACCGGCGACATCCTCGACCCGAAAAAGATGATGGAGAGTGGACGGGACTCACTCCTGAAGAGCCTCAACGCACAGATCGAGAGCGAGAAGGACGACGACATCGACGGCCATCCGGGAATGAGTTTTCTCTACTCTGCTTCGGCACCCAAAGCAATCGCCGCTCGCACAGACCTGCTCGTGGCCGGCCCGAGGATGTACCAGTTGATCTACATCACCCCGTCCGTGGAAGCGCGGCAGCAGCCCAGTGCCCAGGAATGCTTCAGCGGATTCAAGGTCACGAGTGTGACGACGGCCGCGCCGACTCCGGAACCGGCAGCGATGCCCGGAAGAGCCGCCTCCACGGCCTCGCCGGCACCAGCAGCCTCGCCGATGTCGATGGCCACTCCGGCTCCGTCTTCCACCCCGCACCGCTGATCAACTCACCAGCGACATCCCAGTCCTTCCCCCGCTCCTGCGGGGGAAGGGAATCGGACACGAAACGCACCCCACCGGCATGAGGAAACATGTCATCCCGAACGAACCAACAGCGGGAACGCTGAACCAGGGTGCAGAAACTATAAGCGCGGTCATCCCGAGCGAGAGCGGGGGACCCCAGTGGACGGGGGGCACGATCCATGGGGCGCTTACCACCCGCCCCTCTCGGATTCCTCGCTCACGCTCGGAATGACCCGTTTGCGAAGCATCGCTTGTTGAATCTCCAGAGCCGATCTCACAGAACGCCATGTGAGTTTCTTACAAGCGAGGGCACAGCGCGGGAGCGCTGAACCAGGGTGAAGAAACTCTATGGCCGGGCTGTCATCCTGAGCGTCGAGCGAAGGATCTCTTCCACCTTCCCGGTTGCCGGCCCATTCCTCGTTGACGAGATCCTTTGGTCGCTGCGCTCCCTCAGGATGACAAGCGCTGCATGTGAGTTTCTTACAAGCGCCTGCGGATGACACGCCTTCTGTGGATTTTCATGTCGGCTACACAGACGCCTGCAACCTTCGCTCGCTCAGAATGATGCCTCCAGACCGAGAGCGTCCCTTCAGCGTACCGGTTCTGAGAGCGAGTTCAGAGGGTCGATGTCGATCGGTACATC
>JBDTRY010000195.1:0-7408 GCA_039931435.1 Acidobacteriota bacterium
GTGGCGAGCGACACGCGGCGCGCGATCTCTTTCCAGTTCCTGGCGCGGACCGCTTCCGGTACCGCGAGCGACCCACCGAGGTTCACGGCGACGGCGCCGGCATCAAGATAGGAATCGATCTGCTCGATGGCCACGGGCCCGCCGGCCAGCATGGGGATGTCCCTGATCGGCTGGCGGACGGTGCGGATGTAATCGGGTCCACCAACGAGACCGACTGGATAGACTTTGATGACGTCAGCGCCCGCCTCCCATGCCGTGACTATTTCCGTGACACTCAGTGCTCCTGCCACGCAGAAAAGATCGTGCTCTTTGGCATACTCGATGACGGGAATGGCGGTGTGTGGCGAGACAATGATCTGTGCGCCTGCCCGACGCGCGGAAGCAGCGTCGTTGACGGTGCGCACGCTCCCCGCGGCGATAGTGATGGACTTTCCCTCGTACTCCGTGGCCAGCCACTCGATGATTTGAAAGGCATCGGGTGTGGTCAGCGTGATTTCAAGATTGGCAATGCCCTGTTCCGCATATGTCCGCGCAACCATTCGTGCGTTCTCGGCATCATCCTCACGGACCACTCCGATGATGACGTGGTGCCGGACGCTGGCGAAAATCTGTTCTTTCCTGGACATGCAGGGGAGGGTAGCACGGTTGGTCAGGAGTTGAGCGAGGGTGCGTCAGGTTCGTGAGGCGGTTCGCGAATCCGAGGCTCGGGCGCGAAATGCCGACGGCGTCAGGCCCATCTGCCTTTTGAAGGCCCTGCAGAAATGGCTCTGGTCGGCAAAACCCGAGCTCAATGCAACCTCGGCCAGGCCCATGTCGCTTGCGAGCAAAGCCTCACGCGCAAACTCGACACGAAGATGCTGCACATGCTGGCCAACGGTCTGGCCGAAACGGCGTTTGTACTCGCGCGCGAGATGGGATGGATTCACGCCCGCCGCTCTGGCGATAGTTCGCAGCGACCACGGGCCGCGAAATCCGTTGCGGATATGCTCGAGAGCATGCTTCAGCCACGGCGGTTCGCTTTCCAGGCGCTCTCGCGGTGAGACCAGTTCGCGCAGAAGTTCCTCGAGAATTGATTTCGCTGCCGCGGTATCTCGGCCGTAGAAGGCTCGTTCGAGCGGGCTGGCCAGCGCTGCAACCGCCGTCGAGGAGAGGTCCCGCGACCGATTCATCGAATCTCGAATGGATGAATCAAAATTTGCGGGTGCCGATGTGATCTCGATGTTCAGCCGCACGGCTCCGTGGCCACCGAAGTCGTTGGTATGACGCACTCCCTGGGCATGGTAGAGGAGAGATCCGGCCCCCGATTGGCGGAAGCGTCCGCCCGTGCGCTCGCCAATTTCGCCGTCGATGACAAAACAGAAGTAGGGGTGTGCGTGAGTGTGGCGCTCCAGTACTTCATGGGAACTGTTGCCGATCAGCGTCATCACGAACGCGGGAGTATGTAGCCTGGCCAGAGTGGGCCGGCAATCGTACATTCTTACCTCGTCACTCTGCACGTCCCGTTTCTACGGCCCGTCCACGGCCGGGTTGCGTCACATTGGCAAATGTCGTTCAAGACCACAGCCGGCCCCTGCGTTAACTTGGGTCAGAGCTGGCGCGCTGCGAGCCCGGGGGCCTCACGAGATTTTCCGATTCACTCGTGGTCGCAACGTTGATTCGCTCGACTTCCGGGGCGGCGCCAGTTCTTCGACATCGCCTGAAGAAGGGTCATGAAGCCATGAGAAATCTCGTCGTTATATCCGCCTTCGCGCTTTGCCTGTCGCTATCAGGTTGCGGCAGCAAAGAAGCAAAATTTTCCGATCGTGACCGGTCCCAGGCCATCACGGCATTGGCCGATTCGGTGTTGGCCAAGCGAGGCGTTCCCGGTATCGCCATTGCTGTCATCCGCGACGGCAAGCTGTTCCAGAAGCTCACGGTTGGCTCTTCCAACCTCGCGACGGGCGAAAAGGTTTCGGGTTCGACTCCGTTCCAATTGGCATCGACAACCAAAATATTCGGGTCGACGGCAGTGATGCTTCTCGTGGCCGACGGCAAAGTCCACCTCGAGAACCCTGTTGGCGATTATCTCGACGGGCTTCCCTCTGCCTGGCGTAGCGTCACGATTCGCCAGCTCCTTTCGCATACGTCCGGCCTGCCAGACATCACTACCGCGACAGGAGAAGTCGATCTTGTGGCAGCCGATTGGGAGAGCGCTCTGCCCATCATCGCGGAGGAGCCGTTCCAGTTTCGGCCCGGTCACGGCTGGGCTTACACGCAGACCAACTATGCGCTCTTGCTGCGCTTGATCGAACGGGTTTCCGGCAAGACATTCGAGAGCTTTCTGGAAGAGCGTCTGTTTCAGCCGCTGGGCATGCGCAATACCTTCTTTCCAGGCCCGCAACGGCGGTGCGCGGTCAATTATCGGCGGGAGCAGGACGGGCGGATAACCGTGCGATCGAACCTGACGTTCCCGCACTATGTCCATGCCGCGGGCGGCCTTTGCTCCAGTCTGGACGATCTGGTGGCATGGAGTCGGGCGCTCGACTCAGGGAAGATCATGCCCAGCGAGCTTGCTCTACAGGCCTGGTCACCGACCAGGCTTGCCGACGGCTCTAACGCGCAGGTCAGCCCCGTCATCAGTTATGGGCTTGGCTGGGCGATTGGCACGACGCCAGGACATCGTTGGGCGGGACACTCCGGAGGCAATTCGACTGCCTTCCGGCGGTATCTGGATGAGCGTATGACGATCATCATGCTCCATAACGGCGCGAGCGATCCCGATGCCATCATCAGTTCGGTGGCTCGTTTCATGGTGCAGACAACGTCTGCAGATGGCGCGCAGGTGGGACTGTGGGATGCAGCGGGCGACGGCAACCTGGCGGCCGCGGAAGCGGCACTGCAGGCCGGCGCCAAGGTCAACGAGCTGGATACGCGGTCCAGCCGCAACGGCCGCTATGCGCTCAACTGGGCCGCGATCAACAACCATCCCGACATCATCGAGGTTCTGTTGAAACACGGTGCCGCGATCAACGCTCAGAACCTGACAGGCTTTACTGCTTTGCATCACGCGGCGGAATCCGGTTCGGCCGCGGCGGCGCAGGCCCTGCTGGACGCGGGAGCTGATCCATCCCTTCGCAGTGCCAGTGGAGAAACCCCATCCGACGTGGCCCGCCGACACGGGAATACGGCGGTCGCTCAGATCATCGACAAAGCGGTTGGGAAAGCCAGGTGACTGCCAACACGGGCTCGGCGCGCTAGCGGCTGCGTTCAGCGTGCTTTGCTGAGCTGCAAAATCCCGGGGCGGCGCGAGTTCCTGGTCGCCGCCTGAACAAGGGTCATGAATGGAGGAAGGGAGGGCAGGCCGGAAGTCAATCTCCTGTACGATATCGCCGCTTGGAGATTGATTGACCTGGTACCGTGAATGGTTCGGCGAAGAGTACCTCGACCTCTACTCCTACCGTGACGAGGAGGAAGCCCGGCGGCAGGTCGCATTCTTTGAGGAGCGCTTCGGTCCGATCTCGGGCGTGTCCCTCGATCTTGCCTGCGGCACGGGGCGGCACATCCAGGAACTGGTGGCCAAAAATTACCGTTTCGTCGGTTCCGACCTTTCCTACGTCCTGCTCCGTTCCGGACTCCGCGAGTATGGAGGAATGGACGTCGTGCGCGCGGATATGCGCGATATGCCATTCCGAGACGGGTCGTTCGCTGCCCTGGTGAATTTCTTTACCAGCTTCGGATATTTTTCGGAGGAAGAAGATAATCTGCGAGTGGTGCGCGAAATGTCGCGAGTGCTTCGTAGAGGAGCTCCGTTTCTATTCGATTACATGAACGTGTCCCGCGAGATCAAGATGCTCGTGCCGCGGGAGGTGCGTGAGACAGAGTCGGGCCAGGCCCATATTCAGCGGTGGTTCGACCCTGCTGAGCGTTCGATCAACAAGCGGATTTCCATCGGCGGCAAGAGTTTCCTGGAGCGTGTCCGTGCCTACGATCTCGATGAGATCTCGGTGATGTTCGCTTCGTCGAGGTTCAGCATCAGCGACATCTTCGGCGACTTCGACGGCAACCCTTACTCGGACGACAGCCGGCGGCTGATCGTCGTCGGCAAAAAGCTATGACCTCGGGACACCAGGAACTCCAGACGAGCCTCCGTCTGCCACTGGAGCGCTATCCGGGCATCAACCCCCTGGCCCTGGATCTTGTTCGAGGAGAGGCGCGCGCTGCACGATTTTACTCAGCGCGACGTGGAGCGGCGTCCGCGGGAAGCAACCGCTCCGCCGATCGCGGTGCGCTGGCCGCAGCGCTCTCAGTTTCAAATAGCGCCTGGGGAAATGACGTGGAGAAGGCCCTGCAGCTCTGGGCAACGGGGCAGACCACCACGCTCATTGCCGGACAGCAGGTGGGTTTCGCCGGCGGTCCGCTCCTCGTCCTGGACAAGATCGCCTCTCTGCTGCGCTGCAGATCGGACCTCGCGGCGAAGGGAAAGGCCGCTACGGCATTCTTCTGGATGGCCACGGAAGACCACGACTTCGCGGAGGTGGCGCAATTTGCCTTGAGTGGATTGGAGGGGGTGCGCAGATTCGAGTCCACGCAGCGCGTTCCTCTACGGCACGTCGTCGGTTCACTGCCGGTGCCGGCGGACTTGCGAGCGTTGCTGCTTGAGGTCCTCGACGTGCGCAGCGCGGACTGGCTTGGCGAGGGGATCAATCTTCGCGATTCATTCGCCCGGCTGCTGTCGGAAGTGTTCGCCGGCGATGAGCTGATTCTTGTCGATTCGCTTCAACCGGAGTTACGTGCCGGGGGCCGCGACCTCTTTCGATCCATTATTTCGAAACGGGATGTCATCAACACGGCGATTGCCTCACGCTCCGAAGAAATTCGACAGGCCGGGTATACACCGCAGGTATCTCCCGGTGAAGACGGGGAGTACACGCTGCTTTATCTCATCAGAGAAGGCATCCGCCATCCTCTGCGTACGGAGAACGAATCGGAAGTGGCGGCGGCTATCGAGAACGAGCCGGAGTCGATTTCAACCGCGGCCCTGGCCCGCCCGCTTCTGCAGGATCTGGTTTTCGCTCCCGATGTTTTCATCGGTGGCCCGTCGGAAGTGGCCTATTACGCGCAGATCACTCCCGTACACGAAATGCTGTCCATTGCCCGGCCCCGTGTGGCATTGCGCGGTCACCTTCTGGTCGCCCCGGCACGCTATCTCCGCTCGGCCCTCGGTCACGGTCTGCAGCCGGACGAAATTCTGGAACCGCCGGAGATGGTAATTGCGCGGAAGGAGGCCTCCGCAATCGAAACCATGCAGGAGACGATCGACAAGGCTTCAGTGGAAATCAGGGCCTCACTCGATCGAGTGAAGGCGGAGATACTTGCTTCCGATCGCGGTCTTGAGAAGTCTGTTGCTCGTACCTTGCGGCGCATCGATTTCCATCTGGCCAGGCTTCGTCAGCGTGGTGAGAGAGCGGCGATACGTCACGACCAGGAGCGTTACCAGGCGTTCGAGAAGTTGCATGGCATGCTGATGCCCGGCGGTGAGCCGCAGGATCGCCTGGCGGCCTGGCTGCCGTGGTGGTTGAAGTATGGAGATCGGCTCAAACAACAGCTCATTGCAGAGATTCGGCCCGACAGCGACAGCTTCGTCGTGGCAGGGTTGTGAGGACAAAGATGAATCTCGAACCTGTGGACATTCTCGTAATCGGGGCACATGCCGACGACATCGAACTTTCCTGCGGTGGAACGGTAGCCCTGGCCGTCGATGCGGGCCAGCGGGTCGGGCTCGTCGATCTCACCGGGGGAGAGATGGGAACTCGCGGCACCGCGGAGACGCGGATCCTGGAATCGGCCGCAGCGCGTGATGTGCTCGGGGCGAGGTTTCGTGAGGCTCTGGATTTCGGAGACGGGGGATTGCTGACAGGTCGCGAACAGGAACTGCAGTTGATTGAAGTGATCAGACGCACGCGTCCGGCGATCGTTGTTGCTCCTTACCCCGACGATCGTCATCCCGATCACGCCCGTGCCGGACGGCTGGTTACGGACGCTGCCTTCTATGCCGGATTGGCCAAACTGCAGACGGGTCCGGATACCGGCACCGCGCATCGTCCGCAAGCGGTGTTGTATTACCTGCTGAACTACCCGGTGCCACCGTCGTTCGTCGTAGACATCTCGAAAGTCTGGCGCCGGAAGATGGATGCTATCGCCGCCTACGGGACGCAGTTCTACAATCCCCAGTCGAAGGAGGAGGAGCCTACCTTGCTTTCGAAGAAGTCCTTTATCGACTGGATTGAAGGGCGGGCCCGGCACTACGGCTCGCTCATCGGCGCCGACTACGGCGAGCCTTTCTTCAGCAAGCAGCCTCCCAAGGTTGCAGACCTCGTGGCGGCCTACTGCGGACGGGAATTGTCATGAAAATCGGGATCACCTGCTATCCAACTTTCGGCGGTTCCGGAGTGATCGCCACCGAACTGGGGATTGCCCTGGCCGGAAACGGTGATGAGGTGCATTTCATCAGCTACGCCCTGCCTTCGCGACTGAACGTTCTGCATGAGCGCATTCGCTTCCACGAAGTGACGGTCACGCCCTATCCGTTGTTCAGCGATTACCCGCCTTACACGCTGGCGCTGGCCACGAAGATGGCGGAGGTGGCGGCGTACGAAAAACTGGAAATCCTCCATGTGCACTACGCAATCCCTCACGCCATCAGCGCCTTTCTGGCCAAGCAGATTCTGAAATCGGAGCTGAAGGTAATCACCACACTCCACGGGACGGACATCACGCTGGTTGGAAGAGACGAGAGTTATCTCCCCATCACACGCTTCGGGATCGAGTCCTCGGATGGGGTAACGGCCGTTTCGCAATGGCTGAAGAATGAAACAGTCGAACACTTCCATACGGAAAAGACCATCAACGTCATCCCGAACTTTGTCGACGCTTCGAGGTTTCGCCGGACGCCGAGCGCCATTCCGCAGATGTTTGGCTGCGGAACGGACAAGATCGTCTGTCACATCTCGAACTTTCGCCCGGTGAAGCGGATCATGGACGTGATGGAGACGTTTCTGGCCATCACCCGCAGCGTTCCCAGCAAGCTGCTGATGATCGGCGACGGCCCGGACCGCTCCAAGGCCGAGGCCTTCTGCCGCGACCGCCGCCTGCGTGACCGGGTCTTCTTCCTCGGAAACATTCCGAACCTCGAAGAGATCCTCGGTGCCTGCGACCTGTTCCTTCTGCCCTCGGAGACGGAGTCATTCGGTATGGCTGCCCTCGAAGCGCTTGCTTCCGAAGTTCCCGTCATCGCCACAAGGGCAGGCGGCCTGCCGGAGCTGATTGTTGAGGGGGAGGTGGGCTATCTCTGCGAGGTGGGCGATGTGGCGGCCATGGCCGAGCGGGCAATCGAGATCCTTTGTGACGATGCCCTGCGGCGGCGAATGGG
>JBDTRY010000196.1:0-7364 GCA_039931435.1 Acidobacteriota bacterium
AATCAGCAGCGGAGAAAAACATGGAAGCGATAGCACATCTCAGATATCTGAAAGCCTCGCCGCAGAAGGTGCGCCTGGTGGCGGACCTGGTCCGGGGCCGGAAAGTGGACGAAGCGATTCAGATTCTGCACTTCACGAAGAAATCGTGCGCGAAGGATCTGGAGAAGCTGGTGCGCTCGGCCGTGGCCAACGCTGAAAACAGTGAGGCCGGTGCGGACGTGGACGAGCTTGTGGTCTCGAGGATCTTCGTCAACGACGGACCTCGCGAGAAGCGGGTGCAGCCTGCTCCCATGGGGCGCGCCTACCAGATCATCAAACGCAAGTCGCACGTCACCGTGCATGTCTCGGATGAAGTCGCGGCAGTCAACGCTCGCGCCAGTGAAGTGAAGGCAAAAGCGAAGGGCAAGCCGGCAAAAACGAAGAGCAAGACGGCAAAAACGAAGAGCAAGAGCAAACCCGGCACGAAGACGCGCCGGGCCGCAGCAAAGTAAACGGAGGCTATTTTGGGTCAGAAGGTTCATCCCTACGGATTTCGGCTCGGCTTCAACAAGACCTGGCACTCCCGCTGGTTTGCGGGTAAGGCCTATTCCGAGACGCTGCACCGCGATCTCAAGCTCCGTGAGGATCTGAAAAAGCGCCTCTCGCACGCCGGCGTTGCCGAGATCGACATCGAGCGCACGGCGAACAAGATGCGCATCAACATCTACACCTCCCGCCCGGGGATCATCATCGGCCGGAAAGGTGCGGAAGTAGACAAGCTCCGCGACGAACTGCAGAAGATGGTCAACGGCGAGGTCTACATCAACATTCAGGAGATCCAGCGGCCGGAACTGGACGCGCAGCTCATCGCCGAGAACATCGCCACGCAGCTGGAGCGCCGGGTGGCCTTCCGCCGGGCCATGAAGAAAGCGATGGAGAGCGCCTTCCGCTTCGGAGCAAAGGGCGTGAAGGTGCGTGTGGCCGGCCGGTTGAACGGCGCGGAGATCGCCCGCTCCGAGTGGTATCAGGACGGACGTCTTCCGCTGCACACGCTGAAGGCCGACATTGATTACGGTCTGGCGCTGGGCCACACCACCTACGGAATCATCGGGGTGAAGGTCTGGGTCTTCAAGGGTGAGATGGCCAAGGCCCGCAGCAGAAGGAAAGTACAGTAAGTATTCGGGACCGAGTGTCCCTGGAGACAACGCACCATGTTGATGCCGAAGAAAGTCAAATTCAGAAAACAGCAGCGCGGACGCAGGCGCGGCGTAGCCAGCCGCGGCTCGAAGATCTCCTTTGGAGATTACGGGCTGCAGGCCCTGGAAGTGGGCTGGGTGACGGCGCGGCAGATCGAGGCCGCTCGTATCGCCATGACCCGCCACGTCAAGCGCGGTGGAAAGATCTGGATCCGCATCTTCCCGGACAAGCCCATCACCAAGAAGCCCCTGGAAACACGTATGGGTAAGGGCAAGGGCGCTCCGGAAGAGTGGGTATGCGTCGTCAAGCCGGCTCGCATCCTCTATGAGATGGAAGGGGTGCCACGGGAGATCGCCGAGGAAGCGTTCCGACTGGCCTCGCACAAGCTTCCCATCAAGACCCGGTTCGTGAGCCGTGAAGATATGGAGATCGGCGGATGAAGATCAAGGAACTGCGGGAAAAAAGCGCCGGCGAGCTCGAAACGCGCGAGCGGGATCTGACCGATCAGCTCTTCAAGCTCCGGTTTCAAAGAGCTACGGGCTCGATGGAGAACCCATCGAAGATGCGCCAGGTGCGCAAAGAGATCGCCCGGATCAAGACGCTAAACAACGAGCGGAGAAACGAACAGTAATCAACCAGTTCCCGGTTCACAGTCCCGGCCTCGCCGGGGAAACGGAGAACGGAGAGACAGATGGCAGAAGAGAAAACGGAAACGGCAGACAAGGTGAACCGTAAGGCCACGCGCACCGGCGTGGTGGTGTCGAACAAGATGCAGAAGACGGTCGTCGTGGCTGTCGAGCGCCGCGTCCTTCACCCGGCCTATCAGAAGTATGTGAAGCACACGAACAGGTTCATGGCTCACGACGAGACGAACGATTGCGGCGTCGGCGACAAGGTTGTCATCGAGGAGAGCCGTCCGCTTTCCAAGCGCAAGCGGTGGAACGTCAAGGAAGTCATCGGCCGGGCATCGTAAGTGACGGTCCGCGCGCGCGAGGGCCGAGTGCTCAGTGAAACAGTACTGAGATTCGAGCCCCGGACGCCGGCCACCGAGGAGCAATTGTCATGATTCAGATGGGAACGATCCTGCAGGTTGCCGATAACACCGGCGCAAAGAAGATCGCCTGCATCAAGATGCTGGGAGGCTCGACGGCCGGGCGCTACGCGCGCCTGGGCGACGTCATCACAGCGTCGGTGAAAGAAGCCTCCCCGGACGGCACGGTGAAAAAGGGTGCGGTGGTCAAGGCTGTGGTCGTGCGTACGGTGAAGGAGAGCCGGAGAAAAGACGGCTCGTACATCAAGTTCGACGACAACGCCGCGGTGCTCATCAATGACGCCCGGGAGCCGGTGGGAACACGCGTTTTCGGACCCGTGGCCCGCGAGCTGCGCGAGCGCAAGTTCATGAAGATCATTTCCCTGGCCCCGGAAGTCATCTGAGGGGACCGAGGCGAGAGAGAGAAACATAGAGGAAACCAATGCTGGCCAACAAGAAAAAGCAGAAAGTGGAGATGTCGGGCAAGTCGCACGTGCACAAGAACGACATCGTCGTAGTGACCTCGGGCAAGGACCGAGGGAAGCAGGGCAAGGTGCTGCGCGTCATGCCCGCCAAGGGCAAGGCCCTGGTGGAACGGGTGAATTTTTCCAAGAAGCACACCCGCCCCAACCCCGGAAAGAACCAGCAGGGCGGCATTCTGGAGCGTGAAGCGGCCATGAACATTTCCAACCTTCAGGTGATCTGTCCGACCTGCGGCGAGGCGGCACGCTTCGGCTCGAAGAGAACTGACGAAGGTTCAACGCGCGTCTGCAAGAAGTGCGACGCGGAAATCGGATCCTGACCATCCGAAAGAGAGGGTCGTACATGCCGACCCGGAGACGACTGAAATGGCTGCAAGACTGAAAGAAAAGTACCTGAAGGAAGTGGCTCCGAAGCTGCTCAAGGAGTTCTCCATCGACAACGTCATGGCCGTACCGAAGATCGAGAAGATCGTTCTGAATATGGGCATGGGGGAAGCGATCGGCAACCCCAAGATTCTTGACAGTGCCGTGGAAGAGTTGACCGTGATCGCCGGCCAGAAGCCGGTCGTCACCCGCGCCAGGAAATCGATCGCCAGTTTCAAGCTTCGTGAGGGAGTGCCCATCGGCACGATGGTCACCCTGCGCGGCGAGAAGATGTACGAGTTTCTGGACCGGCTCATCTCCATGGCCCTGCCGCGCGTGCGCGACTTCCGCGGTGTGGCTACACGTGCTTTCGACGGCCGGGGAAATTACACGCTGGGCGTTCGCGATCACCTGATCTTTCCGGAGATCGACATGTCCAAAGTGGACAAGGCCAAGGGGATGAACATCACCATCGTCACCACTGCCAGGAATGACGAGCAGGCCCGCTTCCTTCTCAAGGAGCTGGGCATGCCTTTCCGGGCCATGGGTGACACACAGTAATCAGCAATCACGGAGGTGAAGGGAACGCGGTGGATCTCGACACCCGTCCTGACGCTTTCCACTTCGGAGACAAAGATGGCGCGTAAAGCAATGATCGTGAAGGCCGAGCGGAAGCCGAAGTTTTCCACCCGCAAGCGCAACCGCTGCAAGGTGTGCGGGCGCCCGCGGGGATTTCTTCGGAAGTTTCAGCTCTGTCGAATCTGTTTTCGCCTGCTCTCGCTCGGAGGCTACGTGCCCGGCGTGACCAAGGCCAGCTGGTAGTTTCGTTCCGGGGCCGCTGGTCCCGGGCGCATTTGAATCGAACTGGCCGACGGCAATCCACGGGTTGCCGAGCGGTCAAGCGGAGGAATCAACGATGTCCATGACTGACCCTATCGCGGATATGCTCACGCGCATCCGCAATGGAATCCAGGCCCGCCACGAAAGAATCGAGCTTCCGGCCTCCCGTTTGAAAGTCGAGATCGCCCGCATCCTCAAGGATGAGGGCTTCATCAGCAACTACAAGCTGACCGACGAAAAGGACAAGGTTCAGGGAACGCTCCGGGTCTATCTGAAATACGCCGACAGTGGCGCGCCGGTCATTCACGGCATCGAACGGGTCTCGCGTCCGGGACGCCGCGTCTACCGCAGCAAGGGTGAGATTCCGCGCGTTCTGGGCGGACTGGGACTGGCCATCATTTCCACATCCAAGGGTGTTTTCTCCGGAACCGATGCGGCCAAGAACGACGTCGGTGGAGAAGTGCTCTGCCAGGTCTGGTAGGGGGACAGGGATATGTCACGCATTGGAAAGAAAGTCATTCCGCTCCCGAAGGGTGTGGAAGTGAAGCAGGACGGCAATGCCGTTACGGTCAAAGGTCCCAAGGGAACTCTGACCTCGCCGCTGGCTCCGCGCATCAGCCTGGTTGTGGAAGACGGTGAGGCGAAGCTGAACCGCTCCGACGATGAGCGGCAGACGCGGGCTTTTCACGGTCTGACCCGCGCTCTTCTGGCAAATAACATCCTCGGAGTGACCGAGGGGTTCAAGCGGGAACTGGACATCATCGGCGTCGGTTACCGCGCGGAGGTGAAAGGGCGTGAAGTGCTCTTTCAGCTCGGCTATTCGCATCCCATCCGCTTTCCCATTCCGGAAGGCATCGAGGTGGCTATCGAGCCCAAGTCGGGCCACGTGACCATCACCGGAACGGACAAACAGAGGGTCGGACAGACTGCGGCCGAGATCCGGTCGCTGCGCAAGCCCGATCCCTACAAGGGCAAAGGCATCAAGTATTCAAACGAAATCATTCGCCGCAAGGCGGGTAAGGCCGCAGGCAAATAAGGGCCAGTCCAGGACGCGAGTCCCGGCAATGAAAAGGCCGGCTATACGCGTCGGCAAACGAGGAACGACATGGATCGCGCCAAGCAGAGAGTAGAAGCACGAGGAAGGATTCGCAGCCGCATCCGGGCCAAGGTCCGTGGTACGGCCGAGCGTCCGCGCCTCGCCGTGTTCAAGAGTCTCAAACACGTTTACGTGCAGGTCATTGACGACGCCACGGGGCGGACCATCGCTTCGGCTTCGTCACGGGAGAAGGATTTTCCTTCCAGGGGCTCGAACGCCGCCACGGCCAAAGCCGTAGGCGAGCTCATTGCCAGCCGGGTCAGGGAAAAGGGGATCGATCGCGTGGTCTTCGACCGCGGCGGTTATCTCTATCACGGCAATATCAAAGCACTGGCCGACTCGGCCCGTGAAAACGGTTTGGAATTCTAAGGAGAGCCAAGTGCAGCGTCCAGTGCAACGTCCAGGATCGAGATCTCCCCGCGGCGACAGTGATCGCTCGGATAGCGGAATGGTCGACAAAGTCGTCCACATCAACCGTGTCACCAAGGTCGTCAAGGGCGGAAAGAACTTCAGCTTCAGCGCCCTGGTGGTCGTCGGCGACGGCAAAGGCCGGGTCGGTTTCGGCTCGGGCAAAGCCAAGGAAGTTCCCTCCGCCATCAAGAAGGGAATCGAGATCGCCAAGAAGAACATGATTCCCGTCTCGGTGAGCGGCACGACCATTCCTCATCAGGCCCTCGGTCATTACGGCGCCGGCAAGGTGCTGCTCAAGCCCGCATCGGAAGGAACCGGGGTCATCGCCGGAGGTCCGGTCCGGGCCATTCTGGAATCCGCCGGAATTCAGGACATCCTCACCAAGTGCCTTGGTACGAACAACCCGCACAACGTGGTCAAGGCCACGTTCGACGCCCTGAAGCAGCTCAAGAGCGAGAGTGAATACCGCAAGCTTCGGGGCCGCACGGCGGCCGAGGAAGCAGCGGCTCCGGAGGCAGGCTGATGGCCAGGAAAATCCGTCAGAGTGAGAGCGGGAAGATTCTCCGCATCCAGCAGATTCGCAGCGGGATCGGCTGCACGCGCCAGATGAGAGAGACGCTCAAAGCTCTCGGTCTGGGCCGTATGCGCCGCGTCAGCGAGCGTCAGGATACGCGCGAGACTCGCGGCATGATCGCCAAAATCAACCATCTCGTCCAGGTCGTGGACCAGGACTAGGGGACGGTGGCTCCGGCCTCCGTCCAGCGCATTCAGGAGCAGACCAATGGAACTGAACAATCTGAAACCAAACAAAGGCTCTCGCCGTCCCAGGAAACGGGTCGGGCGGGGTCCCGGCTCGGGACTTGGCAAGACTGCCGGCCGCGGTGAGAAGGGGCAGAAATCCCGCTCCGGTTACAGCGGCAAGCGGGGATTCGAAGGCGGACAGATGCCGCTGCACCGCCGCCTTCCGAAGCGGGGCTTCACAAACATCTTCAAGAAGGAATTCAGCGTCCTCAATCTCTCCGACCTGGACCGTTTCGATGCCGATGCCACGGTCGATCAGGCTTCTCTGCGCGAGGCCGGAGTGATCAAGGGCCGTGCAAAGAAAATCAAAGTGCTGGGCAATGGAGAACTGAGCAAGAAACTCACCGTTCATGCCGACAAGTTCTCGAAGACTGCCCGGGAGAAAATCGAAGCGGCAGGCGGTAGCTGCCAGGAGATAGAGTAAGTTGGCTGCCTTCGATACGTTTCGCAATATTTTCGCGGTACCGGACCTGCGCAAGCGGATCTTCTTCACGTTCGCTCTGCTCGCGGTCTATCGACTGGGTTCGTACATCCCCACGCCCGGGGTCGATCCCGTGGCTTTGGCCGAGTTCTTCAAGGCCATGGAAGGCGGCGTGGTCGGATTCCTGAACCTCTTCTCCGGTGGCGCTCTGAGCCGTCTCTCGATCTTCGCCCTGGGCATCATGCCCTACATTTCGGCGTCGATCATTCTGCAGCTCCTGACAGTGGTCTGGCCCTACCTCGAAAAGCTTTCCAAGGAAGGGGAAATGGGCCGGCGGAAGATCAACCAGTACACGCGGTACGGGACGATCGTGCTTTCCGTGGTGCAGTCGCTTGGTGTGGCCTTCTGGCTGAAGAACCAGGGCGCACCCGGCGGCGCTCCGCTCGTTCCCGCGCACGTTCAGGACATGATGTACGGCATCGGCTTCCCGCTCATGACCGTTCTCACACTGACCACCGGTACGACCTTCATCATGTGGCTCGGCGAGCAGATCTCCGAGCGGGGGATCGGTAACGGCATCTCGCTGATCATCTTCGCCGGCATCGTCGTCGGACTGCCCCATGCGGCCATCTCCACCATCGAGGGCATCCGCACCGGTGAGCATGGGCTGATCACAGTGCTGGCCCTGATCGTATTCATGGTCCTTGTCGTGGCCTTCGTCGTCTTCATGGAGCGGGCCCAGCG
>JBDTRY010000197.1:0-7355 GCA_039931435.1 Acidobacteriota bacterium
GCCGCCACTCCGGCCTGTGATCCCGCTTCGCTCACCCAGCGCAGCTCGCTAGCTACGTCGTGCGCCGACTGCCAGCGATCGTCAGGATCTTTCTCCAGACACTTGCGGACGATGTGCTCGAGTGCTGGAGGCGTCATCGGCGCGACCGAGGAGATCGGAGCCGGATGCGCCGAAACGATGGCGGCGATGAGGCTGGTGCGCGTCGATCCTTCGAACGCGCGGCGTCCCGTGGCCATCTCGTACAGCAGCGCACCGAGGGCGAAGATGTCGGTGCGGGCATCGGCATCCTGCGCCTCCAGTTGCTCCGGCGCCATGTACTGAAAGGTCCCCAGGATCATTCCCTCCTGCGTCAGCGGCCGGGCCTCGGTGCGCATCTCCGTCATCCCGTGCACCACGCCGCTGTCGGCCGCCGGACGCGCCAGCCCGAAGTCGAGCAGCTTCGCGCCGCTCCTGGTGAACATGACGTTGCCCGGCTTGAGATCGCGATGAACGATTCCCTGCTTGTGCGCGCGATCGAGCGCATCGGCCACCTGCGCGCCACATCGCAGCACCTGGTCGATCGGCAGCGGGCCGCGCGTGAGCCGCTCGGCGAGCGACTCACCCTCGAGGAGCTCCATCACGAGAAAGTTGGTCCCGTCGTATTCGCCGACGTCGAACAACGTGCAGATGTTCGGATGATTGAGCGACGAGATCGTCTTCGCTTCACGATCGAAGCGCGCCCGGAACTGTTCGTTCGAGGCCAGCTGTTCCGGAAGGATCTTGATGGCGACGTCACGCCCGAGACGCGTATCGCGTCCCTTCCACACCTCTCCCATGCCGCCGGCGCCAATCTGCGAGGTCAGCTCGTACGGCCCGAGGCGTGTGCCCGAAGCAGCAGTCATGGTGGTGAGGTGCGGTGATTGTCGCACGAAGAGTGGTGGAGGGGACGTGACGCGCAAAAGCCCCATCCACCGGGGTTCTGAAACCAGATTCGAAAGCTCCAACCGGATTAATAGAAACTGAGGTTTCCTCGAAGCAATCGCTACTTCAATCCGTCCACGAGAAAGAGGTTGGTGAGCTCCTGAAGAATGCCGTAGGCATAGGCGGAACCGTCACGGGTAACGACCAGACCGCCGTCGTCGTGCAGTCCGGCGCGATCGGCCGAGCCGAGTGTCTTCCAGGGACGGCGCTGACCAGTCGTCACATCGAGCAGGTCAACGGTGATCGGCATGACTCCGATGCTCCGAACGTAGAGCGTATTCGCGTCCGCCCACTGTACTGGCCGTTCGTAGGGCTTTGCACCAGGGATGGGTTGAGGAGAGGATCCATCCAACGGCACGACCCAGAGCCGGCCCGTGATGTCGTCATCGACTGCTACGGCCCGGCCGTCGGGTCTCAGGGCGGGATCAGAGGCGTCCTGGATCGCGCTGGGCAACGGGATCCGGCGCGCAGCGCCGGTGAGGAAGTCGATGATGAAGCCGGCGGGGTGTTCTCCTTCGCGGCCGAACAAAAGCACACTCTTCCCATCCGGCAGCCAGTTCCCAGTGCGAGCTGCCCCGAATCCTGCCGGCAAGGGAATGCGGCGCGGTTCCCCCGCGGCGGTGGGCAACGCAGTCAACGCGCCGCTGTCCGGATGGCTTGAAAGGAGGTAGCGTCCATCGGGGGACAAAGTCGAAGCGTTTCCGATGCCCAGGCGGACGGGCGCACCACCGGAGAGATCGCGAATGCAGGCGGCATAGGCCGGGCCGATGGCTTCACTCTGTTCCGTGAAGGCCAGCATCCTGCCGTCCGGCGAGAGATCGGTGACAAGACCCTGATCCAGCCACGACACGTCGCGCTCGGCGCTGTCGCCCGGGCCGCGTGCCAGCAACGAGATATGCATCAGATCACGGCAAAGCAGCAGACGGCCGTCGGGGGCGATGTCCTGGAGAATGACACCGCCGGGAGTGCCCAGGATCTCCCGGTGGCGGCCGTCCAGTGTGGTCGCCTGGAGCTGACCGTTGGACCCCTGCAGCGCGGCCGAAAACCAGATCTCTTTCGAATCCGGGCGCCATGCCAAACCTTCCTCCGCGCCTCCGGTCTCGAACAGTGTGGTTCGCTTCCCGGCCAGATCGACGACATCGAGCGAGCCGCGGTCATCCCCTTCGATCGCGTGATTGAAGAAGGCGACCCACTTGCCGTCAGGGGAGACACGCATGTTGCTGATATACGTGCGGGTGGCATAGAGCACTTTTCCGACCGGGAACTCGAGACGGCAGACGCCGTCGACGTCTCGCACGATGGCTAACTCGGAGCCGTCCGGCGACCAGTCGGCCTCGCGGACGTTTTCGATCACTTCGCGAGGCGCCCCGCCACCCATTGGCAGGCGTGCCAGGGTGCCGCGAAACTGGAAGTGATAGAGAAATCTGGCTTTGACCAGAACCGCCAGTTCACCCTGTGAGGAAACGGCCAGGAGACGCGGCGCAGCAAGAAGTGACAGCGCCTGCGGCGCATCGACCCGCGTGGAGAACACGGACGGCGGCGCGCCGTTGAAGGCACCGTCATACACGATCGTTTTTCCATCCGGGGAGAAGCGGGCGTTGAAGACCACACCCTGGGCGAAGGTCATCTGGCGGAACGCGGCAGCCTGTGGTTTCGTCCGCATGGCGATCAGCCGGTCGATTCCCGCTCCTGCCAGGAGTGCCACGAGAGCCGCGGCTACGACGGCGCCGGCGCGGCCGCGGCGCGCAGGACTGCCGGCCTTTTCCATAATCGGATTTGCGCCGGACGTCGAGACCGCCTCAAGAGCAAATCCCAGGTCATGCGCCGATTGGAATCGCTCGGCCGGTTGCTTCTCGAGACACTGTCGAACAACGCGGTCGACTGCCGGAGGAATGTGCCGGGCGCTCGAGGACAGCTCCGGCGGATCCTCATTGAGTATCGCGCTCATCGTGTCGGCGGCCGTATCGCCTCGGAAGGCACGGCGGCCCGCCAGCATTTCGTACAGGATTGCGCCGAAGGCGAAGATGTCGGTTCTATGATCGACGTCACGCCCGCGCACCTGCTCGGGAGACATATAGCCGGCCGTCCCCATCACCGTTCCCGGCTCCGTCGTTTTGCGCACTGTCTTTTCTTCGGTGGCGCTGTCGGGTGCTGTCAGCTTGGCCAGACCGAAGTCGAGGATCTTGACGCGGCCACCGGTCGTGACGATTACATTCTCAGGTTTGAGATCGCGGTGGACTACCCCCTTCTCGTGTGCGGCGGCCAGGCCGTTGACGATCTGCACCGCGTGCTCGATAGCTTTCCGAGTCGGAATGGCTCCTTGCTCGAGTCTCTCCCGGAGAGTTTCACCGTCGAGCAACTCCATGGCGATGAACGGCGCGCCATCGTGGGTGCCCAATTCGAAAATCGTGACGAGATTTGGATGGTTGAGCGTCCCCGCGGCGCGCGCCTCCTGCTCGAAACGCTGGAGACGGTCGGCATTGGAGGCCACGGACAGTGGCAGGACTTTGATGGCGACATCGCGCCCGATGCGGCTGTCGCGTGCACGCAGCACTTCCCCCATTCCTCCCGCGCCAACGCGTCCGGTTATCTCGTACGCTCCGATGCGACTGCCGATCGCCACGGTCAAAGTTTTCCCTCCGATCGTGTGAAAGAAGGTTGATTGTGTCCACACTCGCGCATGCCGCCGCCGATCTGCCACGCCCGCTCGTCGCGTGGGCCCACGACGCCTTTGTGGCACGGCCAGCGAAACACGAAGAGCAATGACGTGGCGGCTGGAAAACCTTGAGAGATACTCGGTTCAGGCGACATCGTCATGGCGCCAGCCCGTTCGTCCAGTTCTGCACGAGCGTGATCGGACGCGTCCCCTCCTCGCCTACGACGCGGTTGAGAAGGAACTTCGATCCGTCCGGCGACATTTCGTATTGGCGGTAAGTCAACAATCCGCGGACGTGCGCGTCGAAGAGCACGACGGGAGTACCAGCCTCGAACATCGCGCCCTCAGTGATCGTAACGGCCATCAGCTTTCGTTCTGGCGAAAGATAGAAAAGACGTTTCCCGTCAAAGCTCCACGAAGGAAACGCGCCGCCGCCGCGCGATACGACCCATTTCGCCGAGGCCACCGGAAACGGTTGAACGTAGACCTCCTCACGACCGGATTCGTCGGAGGTGTAGGCAATGAAGCGGCCATCGCGGGAGAAGCTCAGGGCCGTTTCGTTGAACGGCGTGTTGAGCAGTGGCCTGGACTGATGGGTCTCGACGTCGACCAGCGAAATGTCGTAGTCGTTCCTCTTCGGCTGCATCTCGACGTAGGCCAGCGTTCGTCCGTCAGGCGAGACTTCCACCGGCATCTTGCGATTGGCGTTACTGAGGATGAGCTCCTGGCTTCCTGTTCCGCTGGCCGCGGTACGGTACAGATCGCGCGTGGGCCCCTTCTCCGAGAAGTAATAGACGTAGCGATCGTCGGGCGACCACACCGGCACGGACTCGTTGGCGGGATCGTAGGTCAGGCGTGTGGACGTCGCCCTGGCGATGTCGAAGATCCAGATGTCGCCTCGGGCCGTCTGCTCATCGCTCACATCGACGACGACCCGTTTCCCGTCATGGGAAAGCCGTGGCGAGTAGTACATGGCGGGCGGGGCGATGACGCCGAGGTCCTTGCCCTCCGCCGAGACCCACACCAGCTCGGACTTGCCGGCACCTTCCCCTTCGACGTAGGCGATGATGCCGCTGCTGGACGCGCCGAAGACGCCGCTGATCGTGTCGGGATCGTACTGAACATGCTCGGTGATCGTAACCGGGTCGCTCACTGCTTCCAGCGTCTTAGGATTCAGGCGTTGCGCGCGAAGCGCTCCGTCGCGGATGTAGAGAAGCCAGCCGGGAACATAGGCCACGTTCGAGTAGAGATCCGGCAGAACACGTTTCGCCCGCCGGTCGGTGAGACTGGCCATATTGAGGCCCTCGGGCAAAGTGCTTTTCGCGTTGCGCCGGCGCTCGGCGAAGACAAACCGCTTCCCGTCCGGAAGGAACGATGGCGCAGAGCGCGTGCCGGGAAAAATAAGTTCCGGATCTCCCCCGGCTGCCGACACGCGCTGGATGCCGTGAGTATCGGTGAAGACAA
Source organism: Acidobacteriota bacterium (assembly GCA_039931435.1). Taxonomy (GTDB): domain Bacteria; phylum Acidobacteriota; class Thermoanaerobaculia; order Gp7-AA8; family Gp7-AA8; genus JBDTRY01. Next base: position 5,081 of record JBDTRY010000197.1, read on the forward strand.
TGTCACCGCTCGCGCTCCACGAGCCGCCGGTGAAGAGCGTGGCATAGGTCAGCACGTCCGGGGTTCCCCCGGAGACGAGCACCTTCTGGAGCTTGTCGTGCGCGCCGAAGGCTATGGATCTCCCGTCCGGCGCCCAGAATGGAAACGTCCCTCCGTCGGTTCCGGCGACCGGCTGCGCGTTGGACGAGGCCAGCGAGCGAATCCAGATCATCGATCTGCCGTCGGCGTTCCTTCCGACGAATGCGATCCGTCGCCCGTCGGGAGAAAAAGCCAGCGGGCCGCCGACGTAGCTGATGGCCACGTCGGGGGGCGGGAGCAGGGCCGTCTCGATGCGCGGCATCGCCGCGGGTTTCCGCGTCGCAAGAAAGACAGCCGCGGCAAGCGCGAGCATCGCGAGTGTTGGCCATGCGACGCGTCCGAGACGGCCGCTTCGTCCTGGCGCGTGCGGAACGTCTGGAGAGTTTTCGCGTTGCGCGATCCATTGCAGCTCATCGGCGATGTCGTGCGCACTCTGCCAACGCCCGTCCGGATCTTTCGCCAGACATTTACTGATCACGTGGTCGAGCGCGTTCGGGGCGAGTGGCAGCAGGTCAGCGATCGGTCGCGGTGTCCCGCCGACGATCGCGGCGATGAGACTGGTCTTTGTCTTCCCTTCGAAGGCGCGCTGCCCGGAGGCCATCTCGTACAGCACCGCGCCGAGCGCGAAGATGTCGGTGCGGGCGTCGGCCTCGACTCCTTCGAGCTGCTCGGGCGCCATGTACTGGAACGTCCCGAGGATCGTCCCTTCGCGCGTGAGCGGCTTCTGCATGGTCGCGCCGTCGGTGGTGAGCTCGATGATCGCGCTTTTCGCCAGGCCGAAGTCGAGGAGCTTGGCACCGGCCTTGGTGAGCATGACGTTGCCCGGTTTGAGATCCCGATGGACGACGCCGGCGCGATGGGCGCGATCGAGCGCCTCGGCGATCTGAGCACCGTAGCGCAACACCTCGGCGAGCGGCAACGGGCCCCGCGCAATGCGGTCGGCAAGCGTCTCACCCTCGAGCAATTCCATGACGAGGTAGCCGTCGCCAACATCGAAGAGCGTGCAGATGTTCGGATGCGAGAGCTGCGAGATCGTCTTTGCCTCGCGCTCGAACCGCAGCTTCAGCTCAGCGTCGGCGGCGATCTCGGCTGGGAGGATCTTGATGGCCACGCTGCGCTCGAGACGCGTGTCGCGCGCTTTCCATACCTCTCCCATCCCGCCGGCGCCAATGCGCGCGACGATCTCGTAGGGACCGAGCCTGCTGCCTGCCTGCATATGATTGTTGTGGACCGCGACGATTATGAACGTTTTCGGCGCAGGCGCGCGTCGGTTCGGCCCCCGGCTCCAATGGGCTTCAAAGCACACCTTGGATCGCGCGCCATTTAGCGGCGGCTTCGCCTGCCGAAGCCGCGAACCCGATCATGTACGCGGAAGAGCGCGCCGGAGCCACCGAGTACCACTCCTGCTCCCAGATCCAGTGCCACATGCAGTGCCACACCAGGTACCACAACCAATGTCGAGTTGCTCTCGAATTGCTCCTCGCGAATTGCTCACTCGAATTGCTCACTCGAATTGCTCACTCGAATTGCTCACTCGACTCGTTGCTCAGCGTTGCTCCTCGACTCGTTGCTCAGCGTTGCTCCTCAGCGTTGCTCAGGGCCAGGCCTTCGAATCAGTTGCTCAGGGAATCAGTTGCTCAGGGCCAGGCCTTCGTCAGTTGCTCGTCAGTTGCTCAGGGCCAGGCCTTCGAATCAGTTGCTCGAATCAGTTGCTCAGCAGAATCAGTTGCTCCGAATCAGTTGCTCAGCAGAATCAGTTGCTCAGGGCCAGGCCTTCGAAGTTCACGGGAGATGGAATCAGTTGCTCAGGGCCAGGCCTTCGAAGTTCACGGGGGATGAGAGAGTTTCGGAAAATGGGGCCATCGGAAAATGGGGCCAGGCCTTCGAAGTTCCGGCTGTTGCAGCGCAATCTACCGCGCGTAGAAACTCGGTCCATTCTTTCCATTCCGAGGAGGTTTTCGGCTTCGTTTCGCCGATTCCTCGGAGTTTCGGTTCCGCCGAGGTAGCCTCGGTCCTGCATGGCCAGGCAGCTAAGACTCGAGTATCCCGGGGCCCTTCATCACGTGATGTCGCGGGGCAACGACGGCATCCCCCTCTATCGCGATGATGTGGATCACCTCAGGTTCCTCGAGCTTCTTGAGTCGACCATCAAACGCTTCGGGTGGGTCCTCCACGACTGGGCCTTGATGACCAATCA
>JBDTRY010000198.1:0-7336 GCA_039931435.1 Acidobacteriota bacterium
CCTCTGCGCATGGCGGTGTTCGGCCATGGTGCGAGCAGGGCTCGAGGTTGACGAACGCAGTGGCGCCCGCCGGTGATTCGGAAACGTTTTTCAACGCTTCGACTTCGGCGTGCGGCCGACCCGCTCGGAGATGAAATCCTTCGCCGATGATCCGTCCGCCCTTCACGAGAACGCAGCCCACCATGGGGTTCGGGCTCGTAGAGTAACGTCCTTTCTCCGCCAGCTCGAGGGCACGCACCATGTACTGCCGTTCATCCATCAGGGAGGGATTGTATTCGCTCCGGGCTTCATGTTCCCGCCGCGAAGTCAAAAGCAGAGAATGCGGCAGAGACAACGCCGCAGGGCCGCATAGCATGCGACCGGTAGTCTTCGGAACGCTACAGGCGTGCAGGATTCGACCGGGCGGAAGGAAGGAAAAGCGCTGGTAAACGCGGTGCCGCGTGCCGGCGTCGTTGACGGTTCGCCCTGGCCAACCGCCCGCTGATTCAGACGATGAGTTGAAGTGCGGCTACCGTCGCAGACTGCAGGAAGACTTCAACCGTTCTTTTCTGCCCGGCTTCGGTGCTGTCGGCGGCCGCTTCCGATCCCCGGAGTACGGCGCCGAACCATTCGTTGTGGTGCCATTCCCCGCCTTCAAGCTGGGGAAGGCTGGTGCGGCTTCCTACCGGCCAGGGCGTCACGTAGAAATAAGGCTCGGAGATCGTTCCATCGCCCGGAGTCATTCCCATGCCGATCGTCTGCGGTGTTCCTTCCAGCGAATGGCCGCTCACGCTCAGAAGCGTGGCGATGTCGAAGTGATGGGGCCAGCAGCGAACTTCGCTGGCGCGCGAATCGCTGGCCGCTATTCGCTCCAGGGACAGGGACGAGTTCCCGAACCAACGGGAAAGTTCCTCGAATGCTGCTTCATCCGCCGAGGAAAAGAGATCTCCGTGCGCTACCGGGTGATCCGGGGGCGTGGAAGTGGGCCGGTTCAGGCGAATGCCCTGAGCAGCGACGGCCGAAAGTCTCTCGAACATGGCAGTCAGGGTTCGTTGCTCAAAGGGCTCTTCGAAAAGGATCTCGTCACGACCGTTCAGAAGGAGCAGAGTGATGTCGTGAAGGCGGAGTGCTGCGCGGACGTCTCCGGTTACGAACCGTCCGGCAAGGCAACGATGCTCAGCCATCCAACAGAGGTTCGTGTGGCTGTCGTCGGAGGATGCCGGGAGCATTGTGGACGCGAGTGACGACACGACCTGGGCTGCCCAGTGAAGCTGAAGACGTGCCTCCTGGAGGTTGCCGGAAGACCTGCCGCCGAGAAGCAGCCATGGAAGTTGCTCGTTCATGATTTCCCTCCGCTACGTCTTCGATACCGTTTCGGCTGTTTGAGTTTCCAGGGGCTCGGGGATGGCGAGCAAACGGAGAAGCTCTCCGTTTCCGTTGGCCATTCTGCCCTATGATCTAAGGAGTGCGCTGGTGCGCCAGATCTCGAGCGCTGACTGCACCGGGGCGTCATGGGTTCGAAATGAACACTGACCGGTGGCTGTTTCCAGAGCACATGTGGCTGTTGGTAAAGTCCGTTCTACGACCCGGGGGACCGCTGATGAGCCGAACAATCCTTTCGATTCTCTGCCTGGCGATGGTCACCTTTGCCGCTTCGATGTTTGCCGAAACGAAGGATAAAACGAATCAGCCTGCCTCGGTCCCCGAGGCAAAAACTCCGGCTGTGGAAGCAACGTCTCAAGGGGACATGACGGTTTTGTCAGATACCACGATCAACAGTGGCGATTCGCCGCTGGTGCGAGCGGCGAAGGCAAGCAGGGCCCGGGCGGCGAAGACGAGGCCCGTTGCTGTGATCGACAACACGTCCGTGAAGAAGGCCAGCGGTAATTTGTCAGAGTCCACGTACATTCCGCCGACCGAAAGCATTCTCAACAAGAAATTCGACTCCAGGGCCGTCAGTCAGGCGTCGCCGCAAACCAGGCCCGCGCAGACGGTGAAGAAAAGGGACGAAGATACCCATAAGATCGATGCCTTGAAGCGGGAGCAGGCGCGACTCGCTGCCGAGAGCGAAGAAGTCTATCCGACCGACATGGACGAAGACGCCATCGCAAAGCGGATGCACGACCTTCAGCAGGCCATCGACGCGGAAGGCAAGCCGAAGGATTCCGGTACTTCCACGGTCAGGCCTCAGTAGAATCCCTTTGAAGGCTGGGGGCGTTCGTCGTTCGAGAGAAACCCACGGTCGCTCTGGCGCGCATCGTGCTCGTCCGAGGTAACTCTGCAGTTCGCGCAGCAAAAATCCCCGAATCCGATGGTGAGACCGTGACGATACGAGTCTGGCCGGGTCAGCCGTACCCACTGGGTGCGACGTACGACGGCGCAGGAACAAACTTTTCGATCTTTTCCGAGATAGCGGAGAGGGTGGAACTCTGTCTGTTTGACGATGCCGGCAACGAGTCCAGGGTCGAGCTTCCTGAAGTCAGCGCGCTCTGCTGGCACGCGTATCTCCCGGATGTTGCTCCAGGTCAGCGTTACGGTTACCGGGTTTACGGTCCGTGGGATCCAGCCCGCGGGCTGCGATGTAATCCACGGAAGCTTCTTCTCGATCCCTATGCGAAGGCGGTCGAAGGCGAAGTGCGATGGAACGAAGCCGTGTTCCCCTATCGCTTCGACGATCCGGACGGCGAGCGCAACGACGACGACAGCGGACCCTTCATGCCGAAATGCGTCGTCATCAGTCCCTTCTTCGACTGGTCCAACGACCGTCATCCCCGGCGTCCGTGGCACGAAACGATCATTTACGAGACGCATGTCAAGGGCCTGACCATCACGCACCCGGACATTCCTGCCGAGCAGCGTGGAACGTATGCAGGGCTGGCCCACCCGGTGATGCTCGACTACTTCAAGAAGCTGGGTGTGACAGCGATCGAGCTTCTACCTATCCATCAGTTCCTTCACGACTCGCAACTCGTTGACCGCGGCCTTCGCAACTACTGGGGCTACAACTCCATCAGCTACCTCTCTCCGCACAACGAATATTCATCGCGCGGCCAGCGCGGGGAGCAGGTTCGGGACTTCAAGCAGATGGTCAAATCTCTCCACGACGAGGGTATCGAAGTGATTCTGGATGTGGTCTACAACCACACCGCCGAAGGAAATCACCTCGGGCCGATGATTTCGTTCAAGGGGATCGACAACATTGCCTACTACCGCGTGGTGGCCGACGATCCCCGCTATTACATGGATTACACGGGGACAGGTAACACGCTGAACATGCGCCACCCGCACGTTCTGCAGCTCATGATGGATTCGCTACGGTACTGGGTCCTGGAGATGCATGTGGACGGCTTCCGCTTCGACCTTGCGGCCACGCTGGCCCGCGAGCTCCATGACGTCGATCGGCTCTCGGCGTTCTTCGATCTCATCCAGCAGGATCCGGTGGTCAGCCAGGTCAAGTTGATCGCCGAACCGTGGGACGTCGGTGAGGGCGGCTATCAGGTTGGAAATTTCCCTCCGCTCTGGTCGGAGTGGAACGGCAAGTACCGCGACACGGTGCGCGACTACTGGCGGGGCACCGATCAGACACTGGCGGAGTTCGCCAATCGCATTACCGGCAGTTCGGATCTTTACGAGGAAACGGGCCGGCGTCCGCACGCCAGCGTGAACTTCATCACCGCCCACGACGGCTTTACGTTGAATGATCTCGTCTCCTACAACGACAAGCACAACGAAGCGAACGGCGAAGACAATCGCGACGGCGAGACCCACAACCGCTCCTGGAATTTCGGCACCGAGGGGCCCACGGACGACAAGGCCATCGAAGCGATGCGCAGCCGGCAGAAGCGCAATTTCCTGGCAACGCTGTTCGTCTCGCAGGGAATCCCCATGCTCCTCGGCGGCGACGAGATCGGACGGACGCAACTCGGAAACAACAATGGCTACTGCCAGGACAATGAGATTTCGTGGTACGACTGGTCCAGCGCCGACACGGAGTTGCTCGAATTCGTTCGAACGCTCATCGCCCTTCGAAGCGCGCATCCCACCTTCAAGCGCCGGCGATGGTTTCAGGGCAGGTCGATCTTCGGTTCTCACGTGGCCGACATCGCCTGGTTCCGCCCCGACGGGACGCAGATGACCGAGGAGAACTGGGGAGAATCGTTCGCGAAGTCGCTGGGCGTTTTTCTGAACGGCCGGGCCATTCCCAGTCTCGATTCCAGGGGCGAGCGCATCGTCGACGACAACTTCTATCTGATCTTCAATGCCCACTATGAGGCGATGGATTTTCGTCTGCCCGCGGCCGGTCCGGAAGGCACGTGGCGGCACGTCCTCTCCACGGCGCTGGGACCGGCGGACAAAGGCGCCCCCCGCTTCAGCGCAGCGGGCGAGATGGTCCGGCTGGAGGCCATCGATTTCGCCATCCTTCAGGAATCTCGCCAGAACAAGGCGTGATGGCCAAGGGGCCGCTTCCGATTGATTCATTTTCCGGGCTGCCCGGAGGCATGGGCATTGCTCAACGGGATGAGGAGGCCTCCGTTTGACCAACAGTGCCAGACTGCAGCTTTTCAAAGAATCGTTTCACGAATTTGTTGAGGATGACGCCAGCAGTCTGGCAGCCGCTCTGTCCTACTACACGCTCTTTGCCGTCACGCCCCTGTTGATCATCGCCATCGCCATCTCTGCTTTTGTCTTCGGCGAGAGAGCCGCCCGTGGCGAGATCTTCGGCCAGCTGCATAGTCTCGTCGGTGCCCCCGCGGCCGACGCCATGCAGTCCATGATTCGTAGCGCCGCCACGACAAAGAACCGAGGGATCTGGGCCAGCGTTTTCAGTGTGGTACTTCTCCTGATCGGTGCCTCCAATGTCGTGGCGCATCTCAAGGGCAGCCTGGACGCCATGTGGTGCGTTTCGAAAAAGGAGGCTTCAGGATTCATGGCGGCGGCCAAAGAGCGGCTCTGGCAAGTGTCAGTCGTTCTGGTTGTCGGCGCTCTCCTTCTGGGGCTGCTGCTGGTGAGTATCGGACTCAGTGCCCTCAGTGACCTGTTCGACCGCACCATGCCGCTGGGAAGCTGGTTCTGGCAGGTGCTGAACATGCTGGTTTCGATCGCCGTCGTCACCGGTCTCTTCGGCTTGATCTATCGCTTTCTTCCGGATGAAGAAATCGGCTGGAGAGACGTCTGGACCGGAGCGGCTTTCACTGCGGTTCTCTTCACTCTGGGAAAAATGGGGATGGGTTGGTATCTCGCTCGTGGATCGGTTACATCGAGCTACGGCGCGGCCGGTTCCCTGGTCGTGCTCATCCTCTGGCTCTACTATTCGTCGCTGATCTTTTTCTTTGGTGCGGAATTCACCGAGGTCTACGCCCGGCGTGCACGGGGATCGCTGTCGCGGAAGGCCAGGAGGTCTTCCCGGGCATCCAGGGGGCTCTCAGGGGAGAGGCAGGTGAGTGGGACCGTTGCGGTTGCAACCGGCCGGGGGAAGGGGAGGCGGACTCTCGTCCCTGCTCTTGCTGCCGGCGCCGGAGGCCTTCTGGCCGGGCTGGTGATGGGGGTGGCCGGCACGGTTCTGGCGCTTCTCAGAACTGGACTTCGAATTTTCAGAAATTGACACGCTGCCCGTTTCTGCGTGTCGTATAGGATGGCGAAATGATGAAACGAATGATGGCAGGATTGATTGGCTCGCTCCTCCTTGTCTGTGGCATGTCTTCGACGCTCGCTGCTGCGGATTCGACAGCCGTTCGCACGTATTCACCCGCCCAGATTCGAGAGATGGGAATTGCTCCCGACCTTCAGGAGCGCATGCAACGATGGAAAAAAGTTGAGATGCCATTCACCTCCGCGGACTTTTCCGCCCGGGAGAAAAAGCTCTTCGATGAACTCGTGGCCGCTTCACGCGACCTGGAAAGCGCCTACTGGCGCCAGAGTGATCCTGTGGCACTGGGAGTCTACAAATCGCTGGCGGGGACGAAGGATCCCGAACTGAAGACGCTTCGCCAGTATCTGATGATCAACGGAAGCCGCTGGGATCTGGTCAGTGAAAACGAGCCGTTTCTGGGGCATCAGCCCATGCCTCCCGGCAGGTACCTGCTCCCGCAGGACATGACCAGCGCGCAGATCGAAGCATATGTGGCCGCCCATCCGACGCAGAAGGCCAACGTCTATGACGAGCATCGAGTCGTTCGTGGCGACGCATCGAAACTGACCACGACGCCGTATCACGTCGAGTACGCGCCCTTCGTCCGGTCTGCGGCAAACCATCTTCGCTCGGCGTCGCGTTACGCCGACGACAAGGCATTCGCGAATTTTCTGCGGCTGCGGGCAGATGCTCTGTTGACTGACGACTACTACGAAAGCGATCTGGCCTGGGTCAAGCTGGAAAACCCCAGGTTCGACATCATCTTCGCCCCTTACGAGAGTTACCTGGACAACCTTCTCGGCGTGAAGACTTCCTACGGCGCGGCGGTCATGATCCGGAACGAGCCGGAGAGCAAGAAGCTCGAAGTCTTTCAGAAATACGTTCCGGACATCCAGCAGGCCCTTCCCCTGGGCAAGGACGATCTGCCCGATACCACGGGGCACCGCACTCCCATGGAAGTCATGGATACTCCCTTCCGGGCCGGCGATCTTCGTCATGGCTACCAGGCCGTAGCGGACAACCTCCCCAACGACCCCCGCATCCACGAGAAAGTGGGGACGAAGAAGATTTTCTTCAAGAATTTCATGGATGCCCGCGTGGACTACGTGATTCTGCCGCTGGCCAAACACCTCATGCGGGCGGATCAGGCCTCAAAGGCATCAGCCGAAGGCTATCTGGCCGGAACGATGATGCATGAGATCTGTCACGGCCTCGGGCCATCCTTTTCGCGCACGAGCGATGGAAGGAAAGACATTCGCGAGGCCATCGGCTCGGCATACTCCGGGCTGGAAGAGGCGAAGGCCGACGTCTGTGGCATGTATAGCTTGAAGTGGCTCGTCGACCACGGTGCGCTGGAAAAGAGCCGCCTGGAGGAGTACTACGCGTCCTACGTTGCCGGAATTTTCCGCACGCTTCGCTTTGGTACCGGGGAGGCCCACGGCCGGGCGGAGATGATGGAGTTCAACTACTACCGCGAACAGGGCGCCATCACCCGGGACGCCGCCACAGCGCGTTACGTCATCGATTACGCGAAGCTGCCCGGCGCCATCGCTGCGGTGACGAAGGAACTCCTGGAGCAGGAGGCCACGGGCGATCGCGCCCGCTCCGAAGCCTGGTTCAAGAAGTACGACGTCATGCCGCCCGACCTCACAGCCGCGCTTCTGACGACAAAGGATGTACCGATCGACATCGACCCTCTGAACTCGCTCTCAGAACCGGTACGCTGAA
>JBDTRY010000199.1:0-7269 GCA_039931435.1 Acidobacteriota bacterium
AGGGGCGGATCACGGACTCGAACGGTCCACTGCCCGGCGTCACGGTTTCGCTCTCTTCTCCTGCTCTCCAGGGGAGCAAGACAGCCATAACCGACTCAGACGGCCGGTTCCGCTTTCCTTCACTCACTCCCGGAGACTATGCCCTCGAGGCAGCGCTCTCCGGATTCCAGACTGCCTCCCGCTCCGGCATCACGGTCGGCCTCGGCAAGACCGTGACCATCGAAACCACGATGACCGCGGCCTTCCAGGAGCAGATCACCGTTTCCGGCGCTCCTCCCACCGTGGACGTTACCTCCACGAAGACCGGCGCGAACATCTCCAGCGAGATGATCCAGAGCCTCCCGGTAGCCCGTAATTTTTACGGCCTCACCTCCATCGCACCGGGCGTCACCCAGGATGCGGTCGGCGCATCCATCCAGGGATCGACCGGAGCTGAGAATGCTTACATCATCGACGGTCTGAACGTCACCGGTGCAGAAGCCGGCGAAGAGACCAAACAGCTCAACTTCGACTTCATTCAGGAAGTGGAGATCCTCACCGGCGGTCTGCCTGCCGAGTACGGACGGCTGACGGGCGGCGTGGTTAACGCCATCACCAAGTCCGGCGGAAACGAATTCAAGGGAACGATCTTCGGCTACGGCGCCGGCGGCAGTCTGCAATCCAAGGACAGCACCGCTGCTGAACGTCCGCAAACTACGACGTCCGTTCTGAACATCGATAGTGACAAGGATTACGGGGCAGAAGCCGGAGGCTATTTCATCAAGGATCGCCTCTGGTTCTTCGGTGCCTACGATCGACAGAACACCACGCAGCAGCGCTCGATCATCCGCCTCCTGACGGCTCCCGGAGCCCCCGGAGTCGGCTCCAAGATCGACACGGACATCAAGCGCAATCTCTATGCTGCCAAACTCACCCTGCGCATCAACGACAACAACTCCGTTTACGGTTCGCTGATCGGCGATCCGACCACCCGCGACGGAGCGCTGTTCGCAATCGGCGGACCTCCCAGCACCTTCGAAGGCCAGCGCAAGACAGGCGGCGCCGATTACATCGTCCGTTACAACGGCGTCTTCGGACAGTCGTTCCTGGTGAACGGTTCCTACGGCCGCCACCACGAAAAAGACGAATTCGGCGGACCCGGGGCCAGCATTCCTCTCTCTATTGATGCCACGGTTTCGCCGAATGCCCTCACCGGCGGATTCGGCTTCTACCAGAACCAGACCTTCGATCGCGATGCCTACAAGCTCGATTTTTCGAAGTTCCTGGGCAGCCATGAAATCAAGGTCGGTGGCGATTACGAAGATGTGAACGCCGTGAACAACAACTTCAACGGCGGCGCGGGACAGCGCATCTACAAGTTCAAGGCTAGCGACGGCACAATTTTTTACCGTCATCGCTTCTATATCGATGACCAGGCTGCGGGATTCAACCGCGCTGATCCCTCGACATGGAAGATCGCGCTTCCTCTGACGTCGAAGCCCGAGACCAAAAACACCTCCGTGTACATTCAGGACAGCTGGCGGATTCTTCCGAACCTGACGATCAACCCGGGCTTCCGCTGGGAAACGCAGGAAGTCCTGGGACGGAACGGATTTTCGGCATTCAAGCTCAATGACAACTACATGCCCCGCCTCGGCGTGATCTGGGATCCCGCCAACAACGGCAAGAGCAAGGTCTTCGCGAATTACGGACGTTTTTACGAGAACATCCCGCAGGACATCAACATCCGGGCCTTCGGTGGCGAGATCCAGTGCTTCTGCTACAACTTCGATCCCACCGCTGGAAATATCATTCCTGATCCTGCTGCAAAAAAGAGCAGCCTTCTCGGAGGGAGCACCGAGGCAGTCGATCCAAACCTGAAAGGTCAGTACATCGACGAGTATCTTCTCGGAGCGGAGTACGAGCTGCCAGGCAACCTTGCCGTTGGTGTGAAGGGCAGCTACCGCAAACTGGGACGCGTCATCGAGGATTTCCTCACCCCCAGCGGTGAGTACTTCATCGCCAACCCCGGTGAAGGTATCGGAAGCGACGTCGTGTTTTACGACTACGAGCCTGCCCCGGCACCGAAAGCGAGCCGCACTTACAAGGCCGCCGAGCTCACCGCACGCAAGCGGTTCAGTAACAATGTCCAGTTCTTCGCCAGCTACGTCTACTCCAAGCTGGAAGGGAACTACGACGGTCTGTTCCAGAATTCGACCGGGCAGCTCGATCCGAACATCAATTCCGCGTATGACTACGCGGACTTCCTCATCAATGCCAAAGGCCTGCTGACGAACGATCGCAAGCACCAGCTCAAGTTCGACGGCAGTTACATCTTCCCCTCCGGCAGCGTTCTCAGCGGTCTCACTGCCGGACTCTCCACCCACTACTACAGTGGTACTCCTCTGACGGCGTACGGGTATTCCTACGCCTATAACAATTGGGAATACTTCCTCACGCCACGCGGCGCACTGGGCCGTGCTCCAGCCGACTACGAAGCGGATGTTCACCTCGGATATCCCATCAACTTCGGCAGCGGACTGCAGCTCAATCTCATCGCCGATGTGTTCAATATTCTGAACAGGCAGGCCAAGATCGATCTCGATCAGCGGTACAACCTGAACAGCAACCCGGCGTGTGCCGGCATCGCCGATGCCGTTTGTAACGGTGATGGTGGCCTGCTGCACAATGGCAACGTCATTGAACCCATCAGTCAGCTTCAGAATCCCCGGGCCACGGCACCGAACCCCGACTTTCTCTCCGCGGGGACCGTGTTCACCGGACAGCGCAGCATCCGCCTCGGAGTGCGCCTGAAGTTCTAGTCATTTGAATCATTGAAGTCGAAAGGCCCCCGGTTCGCCGGGGGCCTTTTCGTTTTGTGAGGTCATCCCGTTCGATGGCCGGAATGCCTGCTCGACGTTCATCGTCTTATTAAACGAGCGATGCCTGGAGCACCCCTGATGCAGAAGAAAGTGATGATCGCGGTGCCGGTAACCCTGGGCTTTCTCGCTCTCGCGGCTCTGCATGTGCAGTTTCAGCCGTCGTCCACAGCCAGGGTGATCCGCCGTGGGAATCGCCTTTCTTTCCTGACCGGCCGGGTGGCCTTTGCTCCTCGCTATCTTGGAACTTCCTGCCTCATCGCTCTGCACGATGGACGTCCGGAGTTTGCGCGCAGCTTCTCGGTCGAGAATCATGACGGCCTGACCTTCCCGGTCGATGTCAGCTTCGACTACAAAAATGCGACGGCCATGATCGGGACGTGGCCCGACGGCACCTGGTGCACTGCGCTCGACCGGAAAGTGGAGACGGTGGTCCGCGTTTGGGCCTCGAGTATCGCCTCTGCGCGCATCCTCGACGATCCGCGAGTCGCAGGAGTAGCAGCCAGCGAAACCCTTCAGGCGAGTATGAGAGCGTCCGGAGTGCAGTCCGAACATGCGGCCGTCAGAGTCAAGGTTCCCGCTCCGCTTCTCGCGTTGCGCCGCATTCCCGCCATTTCTGCGAAAGCGGGCAAATCCCCTCCTGTCATCTTCATCGGTCTCGATGGCGCGGACTGGGAGCTTCTTGACGGCTACATGAAATCGGGTCTCATGCCCAACCTTGCCCAATTGGTCCGGGAGGGAAGTGGAGGTGTCCTGCTTACGCAGCACCCACCACTCTCGCCCCTCGTGTGGAACAGCATGATGTCCGGGCGGTCGCCGCTCGATCACGAAATTCTGGATTTCACTCGATTCAATCCGTCCACGGGAAGCAGGGAACCGATCACCAGCGACGAACGTCGTGTGCCGGCGATCTGGAACATGGAAACCTGGGCTGGCAAGAGCGTGGTCTCGATGGGGTTGTGGGCCACGTTCCCAGCCGAGGCCGTGAATGGCCTGCTGGTTTCTGACAGGCTTTTTACATTTCTCTATAACGAAAGCGTCCCGCCTCCCGGTGTCGTCTTTCCGCCATCGCGAGAACAGTGGGCGCGCAAGGCCCTCGAAGAAGTGGAGCAGCAGACGTCGTATGAAACGCTCAGGTCGTACATGCCATGGTTGACGAAGTCGGAGTACGACGAGCGCATTGCCAGCAAGGATCCCTATGCCCATCCGGTCAGCGCCCTGCGACGGATCCTCGTGGAGACGGGGGTTTACGATCGGCTTGCAAAAAGCTATCTGTCCGAGCACAGGCCGGACCTGACGATCGTCTACTTCCAGGGTACCGATTCGATCGGGCACGTGTTCGCACCCTTTTCTCCTCCGAAGCAACCGGAAGTGTCCGAGGAAGATTACGAGAAGTATCACGCCGTCCCGGAGCGTTACTTCCAGCACATCGATTCCATGCTCGGCGAATACCGGAAGATCGCCGTGGCCAGCGGCGCGCGGTTGATGATCGCCTCGGACCACGGGTTTCGCTGGCACGAAGGCAGGCCCACGCAGTTTTCAAGTTTTGCCGCGGCCACAGCGGCGAAGTGGCACCGCGAGGAAGGCATTTTCCTGTTGTGGGGACCAGGCATTTCAGCTCGGCCCGGCCACACTGGCCGCGGTGAAGTGATCCAGGTCTGTGCCACGCTTCTCGCTCTCACCGGCTTGCCCCCGGGAACGCAGATCACTGGTCCGCCGCTGCCAGGAGCACAGGCCACGGGAACAGCTCCGGTCGACTACAGTGCGCACTATCAGCGTGCGGAAACGGCCCCAGTTCCCGCCACGAGCTCCGCCGGAAACGAAGAGGAGCTGGCAAAGCTTCGCTCGCTGGGATACATCGGATCGGGCGAGTCGATGGCGGCGGCCCCGGGTAGCGTGGAGTCGGGATCGACGCGAACGGCGGGGTCGTACAACAATGAAGGTCTCATCCTGCGCAACCAGAAACGAACCGGTGAGGCCATCGCAGCCTGGGACAAAGCCATTCAGATCGATCCCAATCTCGCTTCAGCGCTCTGGAATCTCAGCGATACGCTTTTTGCTCAGGATCGGGACCTGGACAAATCGGATGCACTTTTGGTGCGGGGCTTTGCTCACGGACTTCCGGAGGGTGAGAAATTTCTGATCGGGCGGGCCATCGGTTATCAACGCAGCGGAAAGATCGATCGTAGCGTGGAACTGATGAACAAAGCGGTTGCGGCCGAGCCGGATGATCCCAATGTGCGCATGTTTCGCGGACGATATCTGGTCGAGGAGCACAGGTGCCAGGAAGCGATGGCGGACTTCCTCGCGGCGCAGAAGCTGCAGCCGCGAAATCCGGCCGCATACAACAGCGCGATTCTGGCCGCACTGTGCCTGGGCGATTCTGGAGCGGCGCAGCGAAACCTCCAGCAGTCGCTGGCCATCAATCCCGACCAGCCTCAGTTGCGGGCCATGGTCCGCAAGATGGGTTTGTAGGAGAGCGGGGCTGGTGAACGAATCGTAGAAGTGCAGGGCCGTCGGCGAGGGCCACCCGGCGACTGTCCGGCATCAAATACCGGCCGCCTGAGAATAACCGAGGAGCGTTGAAGACCCTGAAGGGGTCCCAGAAGGTAGCCGGGGCGTCGGCGAAGCCGACCCCCGGAACGCCAAAGCCGCAGCGAAAACGGTTCGAACCCCGGCGGGGTGCCAGAGTAGCGTGCGAATTTGCGTCGGACGTACCACCCGCCTTCGTGACGCTGGCACCCCGGCGGGGTGCTTACCTATTTTCCGGAGCTGCCGCGATCCGGGGGTCGCCTGCGGCGACCGCCCGGCTACAGTGTGCGACGCCTCCGGCGTCGAACATCGTGCTCAGGGACGAAGAATGCCCGCCGTGCGGCCCTACGAGGTGATCTGGTTTACAGGCGCACATCCTGGAACGCCGAGCCGATCTCATTGGAGAGGTCGTCGCGCAGCGTGACGACGAAGGTATAGCTTCCCTTCTTCATGTTCACCTTCATCGTGTAGTTGAATGGCTTGTTCAGATTCGACGCCAGCAGATTGACCGGGACCTTCAGATCCTGCACGTTGTGCGTGTAGCCGATGTTCTTGCCGCTGCTGTCGTAGATGGTCAGGTAGATGTGCACCCGTCCCAATTCCTCGGAATCGCGCGGCAGGAACGTTACGGACCGCAAGGGCATCGACGCTGTGATGGGCACGATCATCTTGCCCGCGCCCTGCTCCGGCAGTCCCACGCGAATGGAAACCGGAAGCGAACCCTTCTCCTTGGCGAATGTAATCGGGGATTTCAGTGACTGCTCCAGTTTCTGGTCGGCCGAGAGGTCCAGGTATCCCTCCCGGCTGCGGACCTGGAGACCGGGCCGCGTTACTTTCACTGAGATCCGGTGATAGGCGCCATCCGAGGGATGGGCAGGAGAGTAGGCCAGTGAATAGAAGTTACCGGTTTCGTCATCGATGGTCTGCAGGGACTGGTCGATGACGTTGCTGGGAAGATAGCGACCGCCGGTGCCGGCGGTGAGCATGATTGCAGCCGAATCGCGATCAGAAGTGTCGATGGGCGCTGCCGCGGCGCCCGCCTGAAACACGTTATCGGCACCGGTGCCCGAGGTACTGTTGGTGATGTCGTGTTGTGGGGCCTGCTGCTGGTGGCCATTGGCGTTGACCACGTAGATGGTGAAGTTGGCGGCGTTCGCCTCCTTGACCATCGTGTCCAAAACCTGCTCCAGCTCGCGACGCATGTCGCTGGCCTGCCGATCCTTCGGATCGTCAAACTGAGCGAAGGTCGTATTCATCTCCATGCCGCCGCTGACGAGGAGCAGCAGCTTTTTACCAGCGGACGACGAATATGCCCGACAGGTCTGGATGACCGCCTTCGCCGCGCGGACCGTTGCCACCAGATTGCGATAGGTCTGTTCGTTCCCCTGAAAGCGGGCCAGGGCCCCAAAACTGTAGCCGGTTTCTTCGCCTGCGATTCTATCGAACTCCTCTCCGCGTAATGCATCCCTGCCGGGATCCGAAAGGATGCGCCGATCGACGTCCCGTTGGAAGGAGATACTCGGTTCATTCCTGGCGCGGACCAGCGCTTCCCGGATCTCGCCCTTCTGCTCGGTAAAAGGCTGCAATGTTTCGACGGAACTCCCAACGCTGATCACGGACCATTCGTAGTCCTGACCAAACTGGTTGTCGATGAAGTCGTCCAGCCTGGTCAGTGCTCTGTCGCGCTGGATCTTGTCCACGGAGTTGTTGTCGACCATGAGCACGACCTTGCGGCGGAACTGATCCTGCCGGTCGCGGTCGGCAGCGCCGCCCGGAAGTTTCACGGTTCCGTTCTGGATCGTGTAGAAGCCGGTGATCTTTTGCGGCTTGCCATCCTCGAAAAGCTGGAAGTCATCTGCCGTCAGTCCGGCCACGGCAT
>JBDTRY010000200.1:0-7248 GCA_039931435.1 Acidobacteriota bacterium
ATTCTCGTTGACGAGATCCTTCGGTCGCTGCGCTCCCTCAAGGATGACAAGCTCCTCAAAGCCCGCGCGAATAACGGGCGTGTCATCAGAAGCGATCGAGCGAAGGATCTCTTCTACTTTCCAGGTTGCCTGTAAGAGATCTTCGCCGTCCGCCAGTTTCTTTACTTTCCTCGAACAAAAATCGGATCACCGGAACCGTTGTCGATTACCGATCCGTAGGTCAGCAGAGTGGCCGCGGTGTCCGTATGAGCGCGAACGGTCACGCCACCCAGGGCCGCCGCGTTCACGCCGGGAAACAGATTGGCAAGCGAAGGCTGCGTCTGCGACATCGGCGCTACGGAAAGGAACGCGCTTCCGATCTGCAATCCGGTGGAGTTGTACAGTGTTACCGTCACTCCGATTGGATCGTTTCCGCTGTTCACGAACCCGAGATTGGTACGGTACGAGGCGTCCGATTTGAGACCGGTGATGATTCCATCGCGTGCGAATTGTGTTGCCTCCACGACGTCGATCGACTGTCCGTACGTTCCGCCGTCGGAAGCGCGAGTGGTGTACGTGCGGCTGCTGGCCACCGGCGCCGCGCCTGCTCCGGACGAGGTGATTCGAAGCGCCCCTTTGCCGTTCGCCGCCCCCATCCAGGTGAAAATGTCTCCGATGGAGAGCGTCCGTCCGGGCAGAAGCTGAGCGGACTTGCTCGCCGCCACGGTGCGGTTGTCGACGTCGGCAAGAAGAAGGCTGAACGTCAGATACATCGTGTTGCTGGTCGGGTTGAAGAGCGTGACATCGCTCCGCCAGAACGTTCCGCCGGCGCCGTCAAGCCGCGCCACGGCGGGAACCATCAGGGTTTCCGTTACGGGCATGGGTGCAGCTGCCAGGAAGACTGGATCCTGGCTGCGGTTGTCGATATTCGACGCGTAACAGCTCACCGCGCCGTCAAACGGAGCTTGAACCTTCATGGACAGACCGCTGACCGACTGCCCGGCAATCTGAGGAAAGAATGCCGTCAGTCCATTCTGCTGGAAATTGTTGGGCGGAACGCTGACCGGATTTGTGGCGATCACCGAGCCGGAAGCGTCATACAAGGTGAGGATGACGTTTGCCGTTGCATTGCCTCGGTTCACCAGACCGACGTTCGTCCTGTATTGCGCATTCGAGGACAGCCCGGTGAGATAGGTGGTGGCGGGCAGCGTGTTCCCCACATCAGGAACGTACTGGCCGAATGTACCGTCCACTCCGGAGGTGAACGTCCGGCTGGAAATTCGCAGATCGGGCTTGCTCGTCGCACTCGTCGCTTCGACGTTCAGCCCGCCGGAGCCCGAGACGATTCCAAAAATCTGTGGGAGGGCATTGTCGTACGTGAGGCTGGCTCCGGCGCCGAGCGTGATCGTTCTGGTCTGCGGGGCGACGCCTGCTCCGGGAACGTAGTTGAAGAAAACGTCCAGTGTTTCCGTCCCTGCGTTGTACAGCGTGAGTTCGGTGCGCCAGTAGGTGGTCCCGGCGCCCGCCGTCTGCGTGGTTACCGGGACGAGGGAACGAAACGACTGAATGAGTTGCGTCACCGAGATCGTACGGGAGGAAATGCTTGTTACCGCGCCGCGGGCGGCGGTCAGGGTGACCGAGTAACCGCCCGGGGCAGCATAGTTGTGCGCGGGGTTCTGAAGAGACGAGGTCTGCCCGTCGCCGAAGTTCCAGCTCCATGAGGTTGGGCCTCCCAGCGAACGGTCGAGGAACGTGATGGTCTGACCGACGGCTACACTGTCGGAGGAAACGTCGAATCCAGCCGAAACGGCTTGTGTTCCGCCGGCCCCGGCAGAGACGGTCACGGTATCGGTGACTGTGGATGTTCCGGAGCCCAGGGCCACGGTGAGGCTGACGGGATAGGTGCCGGGGACGGTGTAACGATGCGACGGATTCTGGGCGTTCGAGCCTTGTCCGTCGCCAAAACTCCATGTCCACGTCGCCGGTCCGCCGACGGATTGATCGACGAATGAAATTGTCGTGTCGACCGTCGGTGCCTGCGGTGAATAGGTAAAGGCCGCGGACACTGAAGAAGTCTGCGCCGCTACGGAAACAGTACGGGTGAAGGTAGCCTGGGTGCCACCGCTTCCATTGATCAGGAGTCGCACGGAATAGGTGCCGGCGGTCTGGTAGGTATGCGTGGGACTCTGCATGTTTGACGTCGTGTCGTCGCCGAAGGTCCACAGCCAGGACGAGATTGTTCCGCTCGACTTGTCCGTGAATCGGAAATTCGTGACGCCGGCGATTCCGCTGGTGGGCGAAACCTGAAATTCCGCCGTCAGTGAATTGGGCGCCGACACGGTGATGTTCTTCGTGGCGCTGGCCTGATTTCCGGATGATCCGTAAACGGTAAGGCTGACCACGTAGGAGCCGGCCGCGGAGTAAGCATGAGACGGGGCCGAAAGCGTCGATCCGGTGCCGTCGCCGAAGTTCCACTGGCGGGAAACGACCGGCCCGCTGGACTGGTCGGTGAAGACGAACGAGGTCGTGCCGGCGAAGCCGCTGATCGACGAGGCCGTGAAGGCCGCAGAGATCGTGGGATTTGGCGTAGGTGTCGGTGTCGGCGCAGGAGTGGGAGTTGGCGAGGATCCGCTCGGATAGAGCCAGCGTGCGGCTAGCTGGTCATCAGAACGCAGCGTCGGTCCATAACCGGCGACCGAGTAATACATCAGTGCCAGCGTATCGGATGAGTGTCCCAGACCGAGTGTGTGTCCGAACTCATGAGCGATGATCTCGGCCAGCAGTCCGCTGTTGATCCGCGCGGAGGGAGAGACGCCGTCCTGGACGGTAAGGTTCGCTTCCAGGATCTGCCAGGCTCCGAAGGTGGACTGGGGATGCGAAGCGTCCGCCGCGAACGGCGACGTCCACGATCTTGGGGACGTCGTGTAGTACGGTCCGCCCTGACCGACAACGCCTGAGGTGCCGTTCCACGAACCTGGAATTTCATCCTTGGGATCGTTGAACATGATCTCGTTGATACCGTTCCCGGAACTCAGCCCACCCGGAGGCGAACTGCTCACGCCGCTGTACAGGTACTTGATGGATGACTGGTTGTAGTTAGTCCAGGCGTTCATGCCGGTCTTGGCTTCGTCGACCCCCCCATTGGGATAGCCGGGCTGCGTACCGGTTGATTTCCACGACACGGACCCGCCGGTATCGAAGGTGAACCAGCGAAGAATGTTCGGTTCGGAAATCGTGGTGAACTTCGCGCCGATGGAGGGGGCGAATTGAGGATCCTGAATGAGGTATCTGGGAACGAGAGCTGTTCCGCTGACTCGGGCACGGACAAACTGTTCGAATCCCGAAGCGTCGCGCTGAGCCGTGGTGCTGGTGATCAACTTGAAGTCCTGGTCGAAAAGGGCGGTGCCTCCGACCGTCGCTGGACGGAACCAGACACGCTCACCGGCCGTGGTAAACCGCTCGGTAAACTTGCCCACGAAGAGATCCATCGTCTGGTAGTCGCCCCGTTGCGTGGCTGCAAGGAAGACCAGCACGCGTTCTCCCGGTGAATACGAAGGACTGCCGTAGATGATCTGGCCGCGGTCCGCGAGCTGGCCGCCGACCTGTCTGATGACGACCTCGCCCCTGGTCGTACCCCGAAGAGTCTCGTCGACTGTGAGCTTCGTCTCCGTCCAGATCCCGCCGTTCCGCTCGATGGCCTGAGAGCTGGCCACGGTACCGATGACGATCACGGGGCTTTTCGCCACCAGTTGATCGTCGCTGGCCAGTACGATTGTCGTTGCTCTGGAGGGGACTGCTGCTGCCAGCAGAAAAAGAAGGATTCCGACATACCGTCGGAGAGCTGCCAAGTCCGAATTTCTGACCACGTTTCGCTCCTCGCAGTCGATCACTGTCCGCTGGAACGTCCTCGTGGTGAGGAAGTGAAGGTTGCCCTTCGTTCACGTTCGGTAGCTCAGCCATCTGACATCGTCAGATCTGTTGCTTTGCGCCATCCCGTCGCCGGAATTTAGCCTTTTTCGCGTGGTGATCGTCTTTGTTATCAACCATTAGAACACGAAATCGCTCCTCGGATTCCGTTTCTTACGAATAAGTATCAAATTTCCGGCCCATGGAGCGTAGCGCCGCTCCGCCGATTTGACGAGAGAGCGACCACCGTTGAACAGACGAAGCTGACGGCGCTACGCTCCACGGGCCGGACTGAATCACCGCCCACCGAAAAACACCGGGTCTCCGGACCGGTTGTCGATCATGGACGCGTACATGAACATTCCCCCGCTGGCCGCGGTCGTAGCCTCCAATGAAAAGCCTCCGAGGGTCTCGAACTTTACCTCCGGGAAAAGTACCGCAGCCGCGGTTTGAATCGACTGGCGAGGAGCGAGCGCGACCACGGTTGATGTGACTGTTCCATCGCCGGCGACGAGGCGCAGGTCGATGGAGATCGATTCGTCGGCCATATTCACAAAGCCGACGTTCGAACGGAACCCGCCTTCGGACTTCAGCCCGGTGATCGCCGCTCTCAGCAGGAACGACGACCCGTCGACCGCGTCGATGGCCTGTCCGTATGTTCCGCCATCACTTTCACGGGTTGTGTAGGTCCGGCTGGTGACGACCGGTGCGGTCTGGGAGTTGATGGGCGTGATGACGAGCGTTCCCTGCCCTTCCGCTCCCAACCAGGTGACGACGTCGTCGATCGTGACGCTGCTCGATGGAGCGATCGAAACTGTTCGACCGTTTTCCTGTCCGACGCCGAGGAGCTGAATCGACAGGGTGAGCTCGGAAGCCATGGGATTGAACAGCGTCACGTCGGATTTCCAGAACGTTCCCTGAGCTCCGGGCGTATGGGCCACTGCCGGTACGACGATCGGCGTGGAAACGTCAGCGGGCCGTCCGGAGATGAACACGGGATCCTGGGACCTGTTGTCGATGACCGATGCGTATGCCTCTACGGCACCGGCAGCGGGCGCTTCAACACGAACGGACATGCCGCTGAGGTCCTGTTCGGGGGCCGATGGGAAGAAGGCGGCGATCGATGATTGACGGAACGAGTTTCCTTCCAGTGGAATGGATGCCGTGTCCAGTACCGTGCCGGAAGAATCGCGCAGCTGCATCGTTGCCACGACTGGCGACTGGCTCCGATTCACGAGGCCGATGTTCGTCCGGAATTCAGGCGTCGAGCTGAGGCTGGTCAGGTAGGTGACCGCCGGCAGGTAGTCGCCTGTGTCCGGAACGGCCTGGCCGTAGCTTCCTTCGCCGTCGCTGGTAAACGTACGGCTGGCTACATGGATCTCAGGACGAAGCGATGGGTTCGTGGCCTCGACGGCCAGGGCTCCGGTTCCCTGGTTCATTCCAAAAAGGTCCGCGAGCGCGTTGGCGTAACGGATTGTCTCGTTACTGCGCAGTTCGACCTGGCGAGACAGGGGAGTCCCCCCTGTCCGGCTCAGGAATCGGATCTCCAATATCGCGCTCGAGGGTCCGCTGTTGAAGATTGTCAGTTCGGTGGTCCAGACCGACACCCCTGCGCCGTTCATCAAAGCGGCAACGGGTACGAGAGTTCTGAATACTTCGCCGGCCTGATTAACGGTCACCGCTTTCGTCCTGGAGCTCGATGACAGTCCATCGGATGCTGTCAGGGAAACGAGGTAGCGTCCCGGAGTTCCGAATAAATGCGATGGATTCTGTTCCGACGAGTCCTGTCCGTCACCGAACGACCAGTTCCAGCGGGTCGGATTTCCGGATGAACGATCGGCCATGGCTACGTTCTGGTTGACCAGGGCTGTGTCGTTCGACATTTGAAACTCCGCGTTGACGCCAGAAGAAGGAGCAGGAGGCTGTCCACCGGATGAGATACTGACGTTCAGCGGGTAGAGCCAGCGTGCGGCCTGCTTGTCGTCGTCTCGAAGCTGCGGCCCCACTCCCATGAGGCTGGGGGACATCAGGGCGCTACTGCTCCTGGAGTGGCCAAAGCCCAGCGTATGCCCGAGCTCGTGAGAGAGAAGCTCGGCCAGCAGAACACCGCTGACGCCGGCCCATCCGGCGACGCCGTCCTGAATGACGAGATTGCCCTCGACAATCTCATCCGCCTCGAAATTGGTGTCTCCGAGATGTTCCGCATCTCCGGTCGACGGCGACGTCCACGGTCGCGGGGTTCCCAGGTTATTGAACCCTCCTCTACCGAGAACCCCGGAACCAGTCCAGGAACCGTCGATCTCGTCGAGGGGATCGTTGAAAGCGATCTCGTTGATGCCATTCGGAGTAGCCAGCCCCCCGGCCTTTTCTGTGCTTGCACCGCCGTAGACGTAGCGGATATTGGCCTGAGGGTCCGATGTCCATGACTGGATTGCCGACTTCAACTCCGCCACACCGCCATCAGAGTACCCGGGTTGCGTGCCCACCGATTTCCACTCCGCGCTGGCACCCTGGTCGAAGCGGAACCAGCGGTAGACTGCCGGATCCTTGAGCAGCGAATACTTCGCCGAGATCTCCGGTGCGAACTGAGCGTTCTCAACCTGGTAGTTCTCCTGCGCCATACGGCCGCTCGCCCTTGCAGCCACGAACTGTTCGAAGCCGGCAGCATCGCGCTGCCCATTCGATTTCGGCAACTCCTGCATGTTCCGGTCGAGCAACGACGTGCCGGCGACGTCTTCGGCGCGGAACCATAGGCGCCTTCCCGTGGTCGTGAACCTCTCCAGAAACTTTCCTGCAAAGAGATCGCGGGTCTGGTAATCGCCGCGTGAGGTAGGCCAGAGAAAAACGAGCACGCGCTGGCCAGCTTGATATTCGGGCGAGCCGAAGACCACGTTGAACTTACGGCCAACGCGTCCTCCAACCTCCCGAATGGTGACCTCTGATCCTGTGGAACCGCGGAGAACGGTCTCCACCTTCAGATTCGTTTCCGTCCAGATGCCGCCGTTCCGTTCCACGCCCTCGGAGCGCAAGACCGTTCCGATGACGATCACCGGAGACTTGGCGACGAGCTGATCGTCGGTGGGCATGATGATCGCCGTGGCCCGCAGCGATGATGCTGCGGACGTGGCGAGCAGTGCCGTCAGAAAAAGACGGGATGCTGATGTCGCGAAAGCCCTTCTGGCTGGTCGCATGGGGACGCTCCTTGGCGACCACTGCCTTTAAGGAACGTCCCCGCAATCAGGGAGGGAAGATCGAAATCTTCACGTTCGGTAGCCCGGCCATCTGACGGAGTCAGATCCGTGGGCTTTGCGTCATCCCGTCACCGGGATTTTGCCTTTTTCGCGTGGTGGTCGCGTTTAAGTT
>JBDTRY010000201.1:0-7134 GCA_039931435.1 Acidobacteriota bacterium
CACGGCGAAGAGTTCGAGTTCCGGGCGCGTGTCGGCCGGGATCGAAAACCGGATATGCAACAGGCGGCTCATCGGGATGGATGCCCCGACGTCGTAGGCGTCGAAGACGGTCGGTTGGAGTCGGCCAGGCGCGAAGGAAACCCCGACGCCGGAGGCGTCGAAGACGGTAGCGCGGCGCAGGGCTGATACCTCGACGCCGGAGGCGTCGAAGACGGTAGCCGGGGTGTCGGCGAAGCCGACCCCCGGACCGAGCGAAGGACCGGCAAAAACTTCAGGCACCCCGAAGGGGTGCAAGAACCCATTCCAGAAATCACTTTCATCGGGAGGCCGCCAGGGAGATCACGCGCGCGGAGTATATCGCTCTCGATATCGCCTTCTGGTTGAAACGGTCCACCCCGGCAACCGTGCCGACCATCTCATCTCGAACGAGCCAAGCGAGGAGGGATCTCCCGAGAGCAGGAACCGCCGTCGTTACACGCGCGTGAAATCCCTCGCTCCGCTTCGGGATGACTTACCTATCTCAAGAAACAGGTCAGCCGGCCGCTACTCTTCGGTAATAGTGCGTACCGTCAACGATTCAACAGAGGGGAATGGCAAAGGGTACCGGCCGCACGCCGTGCGGCCCTACGAGCAACAGCATCGCCGTTTGTGATTGCAACGAGGTTTTGCCACAGTCTCTCGAGCGTAGCGCGGAGGGATCGCCCGCGCGTGTAAGGCGGGTGTCGTTACACTTGCGGGAGATCCCTCGCTTCGCTTCGGGATGACACGCACGCTACCCATCTCGGGAAACAGGTCATCCCGCGGACACCGGCACAAGCGCCGTTTCCCGCCTCAAGTCCCCATCAACGCACGCGGGCCACTGCCGGCGAGCTGATCTCCTCCCATCGGTGCTTCACGCCGATCAACCCCACCTCGAACCGGTCACCCTCGATCGAAAAAGCCGGGCGGATATCCTTGCGGTCGAAGACGTGAATGGCCGCGTCGTCACCGGCGAATACGACAATCGCGTAATCCCCGCGTAACAGAGGAACCTTCTCCAGGCGGATGACCATCTCATAGTGCCTGCGCCCGGAGATCGGAGGCAGACCATCCTGATGCGTGCCTACTGCAAAGCACTGCATCTCGTCGGCTGCCCGGAGAACTCCGACCATGAGGTGAATTGGCTGCGACGGCATCGCGGATTCGATCCACACATGCAGTTGAATGTCGTCGCCCGTGCTGAAGGACGTCGACTGCTCCCCGAATCGATTCTCAACTACGGCTGCCGTAATTCGCACCGGCGACACAGCCACCGCCTCGGGCGGATGTTCCTCATCCTCGGCGGCCTTGATGACCCGGTCCTGCTCCATGAGGAACGTCTCGTATTCATGGACCACATCCACGGACGGGCCGATGCCGCGCATCGTTCCGCGATCCAGCCAGATCGTCCGTGAGCAGAGGGTGGTGATGAAATAGAGAGCGTGTGAGCAGAAGAGAATCGTTCGCCCCTGCTGCTGAAACTCCCGGATCTTATCCACGCACTTTTTCTGAAAGTGTCCGTCGCCGACTGCCAGCGCCTCATCGATGACCAGAATGTCCGGATCGACATTGACCGCCACCGAAAAGGCCAGGCGCATGTACATACCGGACGAATAGGTCTTCACGGGCTGATCGAGAAAGCTGCCCAGCTCTGAAAACTCGAGGATGGATGGAAGCTTGGCGCGCACTTCGCCCGGACTGAGTCCAAGGATGGCTGCGTTCAGAGCGGCGTTGTCCCGTCCCGTGAACTCGGGATGGAAGCCTGTGCCCAGTTCCAGGATGGAAGCGATGGTACCGGCCGTGTGCAGCTCGCCCGAGGATGGCTGCGTGACGCCGCAGAGGAGTTTGAGCAGGGTACTCTTCCCGGCGCCGTTCTGCCCCACCAGTCCGATGGTTTCCCCCTTCACGATCTCGAAGGAAACCTCCTGCAAGGCCGGAAAGACAGTGTGGCGCGCGCGGGGAAGGATCAGTTCCAGAAAACGGTCGATGGGACGCTTATAGAGCCGGTAGGTCTTAGTCAGATCGACCGCGCGAATGACAGCTTCCATCGAGGTCATTCTACCGTGACGAGCACGGCCTGGAACTCTCGGCTTTCTGCGGGCACGTCTGCATAAGACAAGGGGGAGGCGCCGTAGCGCCTCCCCCTTCTATTCGCTGTTTGAAAATCAGTTTGCAGGACTGGCTGCGAGGTATTCGGGGTCCAGGGTCTTCTTATCGATGATCGAGGCGAAGGCCCAGACGGGCGAGCCGGAGACCACTTCCACTCGGAACGTTCCTGAATCGGCCGTGGAATTGAACGCGCCCGCCGAGGGAATGACGTTCGGAAGGACGATGGACTGATGTGCGTTCAGATCCTGCTCGATCTGCCCGACGGCCTGTCCGGTAGATTGCGAGAGAAGCGTGATTCTCACCCTGGAAGGTTCGTCGGAAACGGAGACCAGCCCAAGGTTCGTCTGGAAAGCCGGATTGTTCCGCACGCCGCTGATGTACGCCGGTTGATCCAGTCTCACGTTGGCGTCGGCGGTTCCGAACCCTGGGATGCCCTCGCCAAACGTGCCGTTGCCCGGATCGCTGTACGTCCTGCCCATGATGACGGGATATGCATTGACCGTGGGACTGGTAGTGATCATGCGAACAGTCCCGTTGGAGTTGCCGGAGACGTTGAAGGGATCGCCGTTGGCAGCATCCTCCAGTTGCAGAAGCGCTCCAGCAGCGAGAGTCTCCGAGACACGTTTCATCTCCGCACCAGCCTGATCGTAGAAGATCAGATCGAACTGTGCCGTCCGGGCGTCGGGGTTGTACACCGTGAGATCGCTCTTCCAGGGGAACTGGTGAATGACGCCTGGGATCACCTGGTCGCGAAGCGACTCGCTACCGGCGCTATCCGCCGCGATGGACTGCACGTATACCGGATCGTTACTTCTCTGATCGATGAGCGAGTAGAAGGTGATTACCTGCGCTCCGGAGGTCGAGACTTCCAGGCTGAAGCGCTGCCCGTTGGGGATGTTCGTGATTCCTGCCAGCAGGCCCTCCTGGTTGATCTGCCGGTATTCGTACGGATCGAGGGAGACACTGAGAGAACCCTGAAGGGGAAGAGCGAACTTGTCGTATCCGACGATCTTCACGTCGATCTTCTTGTTGTTCGGATTGATCACGCCGATGTTAGTGCGGAAGCGCGAGCCGATTTCCAGGCCGGGCAGGTAAAACCGCGCATCGCCCGCGGCGGCCGCCTGCGTGAGATCGAGAGGAATGGCTGCCAGCAGCGATCCGTACGTTCCGCTTCCGCTGGCGTCCTGCGTGTAGGTGCGCGTCCAGATCTGGGGGACGTGATCGCCAACCCCGCGCACAATCATCGAGCCCTGATCGTCCCGCGCTGCCTCCTTCGGATTCAGTTGCTCGATGAAGAAGGCCATCAGGTCTTCCGTGATCAGCGTTGATGAAGCTACGGTGAGGTTCTTCTTCACACCCTTGAATTCCAGCTCGAGGACCATTGGCGAACTCGGAGAGAACGCCGGGTCGGTGTTGAAGATCTGCAGGTCGGTTCTCCAGCGGCTGCCTCCCTGACCGGGCACGTGGGCCACGACTGGCAGGATGAAGGCGTAGCGGTTGGCGTCGGTGACGGTAATGACCTTCGAGGCCTGTGCCTGACGGCTGAATGCATCTCTGGCCGTCATAACCACCGTGTACGTTCCCGCTGCCGTGTAAGTGTGAGAGATCGAGGCACCGGTTCCGGACGAGTTGTCGCCGAAAGTCCAGTTATAGGAAGCGATCTTGTCCGCGGGATCGGCCGAGGCGGTGAAGCCGACAGCGTTACCGATGATTGCATTGGTGGTCGTTGCCGTGATGGCGGCGTTGCTCGGAGCGGGACCTGCCCCCGTTCCTCCGCCCACGTTGACGGTTGAGGGGATCGTCACCGATCCCACGCCATTGGAGACGGTCATGCTCACTGCGTACTGGCCGGGAGCGAGATACTGATGTTTCGCTGTGATTCCAGTGCCCGTGGTGCTGTCACCAAAGCTCCACTGCACCGTGTGGCAGGAGCTCAGTGTGTAAAAGTAGCCCTCTGCCTTGAAGTTGACATCTTCCCCGCTCTGACACGTGGAACCGGGCGATACGCCATTGCATCCCGTCAGTGCACCGTTGTAGCTCAACGACATATTCGATCCGGACGGGGCGACCTGGCAGCTGTTCCCGTTGGGTGTGGGCGTGGGGTTCGGAGTGGGAACAGGCGTAGGCGTCGGGCCGCCTCCCGTTCCGGCCACGACGATGACCGTGTGCGGGATCGAGACGCTACCCACGCTGTTGCTCACTGTCATCGTCAACGAGTACTGGCCGGGCGCCGCGTACTGATGCGTGGCGTTGATTCCGGCGGCCGTTGCCGAATCGCCGAAGTTCCACAGCACCGTGTGGCAGGATCCGAGCGTGTACTGAAGGCCTTGCGCCTGAAAGACGATGTTCTCAGAGGTCTGGCATGTGGAACCGGGCGAAACGGCATTGCATCCGCTGACCGGGCCGGCCAGGTTGAGAACGAGATTGTTTCCCGTCGGAGCGAGCGAGCAACTGGCTGCGCCGCCGCCGCCACCGCCACCGGGCGTGGGGGTGGGAGTGGGATTGGATCCGCTACCGATCACCACATTCGAAGTGAACTGCTTGGATCCGTACTGATTGGAGATGGTCATCGCCACCTGAAATGTCCCGCTTCTGGTGAACGTGTGCAGCGGGGATTTCGAGTTGACCGTCGAGGTTCCGTCACCGAAGTTCCATGACCAGCTGTCGCAACTGGCCTCGGTGTGCGAGGCGATGCCGGGATAGGAGAACTGGTAGGGCGAGAACTGAACGCTCTCACCGATCGGGCAGTTTGACGCACCGCCGCACCCAGTCACTGTTCCGGAGTAGTTGACCGTGTAGGCATCCCCGAAGTTTCCGTTGCAGGTTCCGGGCGGGTCCGTCGGTGTCGGCGTGGGGTTACCTCCGCCTCCGCCGCCGGGAGTGGCTGTCGGACGCGGTGTGGGCGTAGGTGTGGGCGTCGGACCTCCCGGAGTGGGAGTTGGCGTCGGACCGGGACCGATGGGGGTGCCCGGGCCATTCAACTCGTAGACGTCGCCGATCCCGTGAATGGAGAAGAAGAGGTAGTCGCGACCGCCGTAGTTGTAGACCACGGCATCGTTGACCGCTCCCGTGTATCCATCCGGCTTGGCGTATCCACCGGGAGGTGCGGCGTAATAGGACGGGAAGAAGTTGTTCGTTCCCACCTCAGCGGGCGTGCCGCTGCCCGTTTTGAAAATGCGCACGTTCGGCCGGTAAGACTCGTCCAGTCCGAAGACCGTCACGAATCCTGCGCTGGCCCGAATGCCCGTGGCCAGGAACACCTGGCCGTTGCTGAAGTTCTGTGCGGACCACGTGCCGCCGTTGTTCGTGAACTTCCAGAACTGAAGATTGATGCTGCCACCGTTCTCCGCTGCCCAGAAGCTGGTTCCGTCCGAGGAGACGCCGACGAAGTTCGTCACGGAGGGACGGAAGGACTGCGCCGCCCCGCCGTTGACGATGGCGTCGGTCGAATAAATCTTGACCCCGCCCTGTCCGTCGACCATAGCCACGTAGCCATTCATCTTGGACCACGCCGACAGTCCGCCGGTTCCGCCCGCAAGCGAGCGGACGAGCACGGGGGTGGCAGGGTTCGTCACGTCCCACAGCACGGCATTGCTTTCGGAGCTGGCGATGAGGTAATAGCTGCCGGCATTGGAGAAGGCCAGGACGTTTCGCGGTTCGACGCCCACGTTCTCCGGAACAGTTTTCTGAGTGACCAGGGAGATGTTGCCATCCTGATTCTGCTGGAGCACACCCCAGCCGAAGACGGAGTATGCGGCGTAGACGTAGCCCCGGCTGTCGTAGTCCATGCCGAAAAGGCGGTCCTGCCCGTCAGGGAAATACACCTGCCATCCCGAAAACTGGCCCTCGGCGTAGGTATAGCCGTCCCACTGCAGGAACTTCTCGTACGGCATTCCCCAGACCAGGCGCTGGGCGTTCTCATAGCGGTTCTCGGTAAGCGGGCCGCCCAGTTTGTTTGAGAAGAAGGTATCGAGCCGGTAGGAAGCCAGCGTCGAGCCGATCATCATGTAGATACGGTTGATGTCCGGAGCCATGATCACGCCACGAGCGCGGAGGGTGCGCATTCCGAAACCGGCCTGCAGGTCGCGGACGCGATTGGAATCGACGAAGCGGCCAGCGAAACGGGTCAGCGGGCCACCGATGCCAACGGTTGGAAGACTCGGATATTTGGGACAGATGGATCGTACGGTGTCGACTTTCGGAGGGTTGCCGGTCATCACGTTCGCCGGACAGGGCTGTCCTGGACTGGGGTAGTCCTGAGCGTTTGCTGCGACTGCTGCTGTAAGGATCGCGAGGCACAGCACGACACGGATTGACGCAGTTTTCACATCCCACCCCCGGCAGAGATTGACACCATGTAGTTGAGAGCCCTGAGCAAACATTATTGTAAGGCCCTATTCCTCAAAAAGTCGACAGAGTACGAATAAAAAAGATGAGAGAGAGAGTGCTGTTCACGAAGGTGTCGCTTGACGAGTGCGGCCGCTCCTCGGGAGTGCTCCACGGTGAGCGTCGCTCTCAGGATTGCGGGAGGGTCGCCCACGACACAAACTCCGGTACGCCTGGCCAGGACATCGCAACGGGTCTTAAGAACCGCCTGCCTGGCCGCGCCCCCGACGAAAATGGCGGGCCGGTACACCGGCCCGCCATCAGGTACGTCGACTACTTCAGGCTCCCTTACTGAATGGGAGTTGAGTTCGCGGCCGGTCCGATGGTGGCACCAACTCCAACCGCGGGGGAACATCCGTTGCCAAGAGCGGCTGCCCAGAAATCGACTCCGAAACGGCCTTCTGCGGTCATCTGAATGCCGACCCAGTTCTGGCTGTGGCGGGTAGTCGAATAGCTGGCGCTTCCACCGTTGTGCAGGTTCAGGTACATCCAGCCGCCTACATCACCGCTGTTCGCGGGCTGCGGGAAGGCCGGGTTGACACCGGCGCCGCCGACTGGCTGAAGCGAAGCCTCAGGCAGGGAGACGACGTTCGGCGGGACGGGCGAGATCGGGACCGACGG